>CAUHFD010000082.1 GCA_959605275.1 uncultured Eubacteriales bacterium
CAGAAGTACTATTTTATTTTGCTTTTGCACACTTCGGTGCAACGCAATAAAAAATGGAATTGATTTCAAAACAGCCTATCGGCTGAAATATCAGAAGTACTATTTTATTTTGCTTTTGCACACTTCGATGCAACGCAATAAAAAATAGAATTGATTTCAAAACAGCCTGTCGGCTGATTTTTCAGAAGTACTATTTTATTTTGCTTTTGCACACTTCGGTGCAACGCAATAAAAAATAGTCAGCTTTAAAAAATCCAAAGTGTATTTTTTGTTATTTCACGACGGATTTGCTTCTCAAATCCTGTTTCATAATAAAAAATGTGCTTGACAAAAAGAATAGAATCGTATATACTATAAACAAATGAATAACTGTTCATATGTTTATAGATTGCTGATTTAATAGAAAGGACATGATCCCCAATGAAACAAAAAGAGTTACTTTGCGAAGATAATTGTCTCCATATGGAACTCATTGAAACCAGCAAAAAGAACGTACCTGATGATGATACACTGATCACCTTATCGGAATTATTTAAGGTGATGGGAGATATGACAAGACTTAAAATATTATCCGCTTTATTGAAAAACGAGCTATGCGTTTGTGATTTATCCGAAATCATCGGCATGGGTCAATCCGCCGTTTCTCATCAGCTGCGCATTCTCCGCACCGCTAAGGTAGTCAAATATCGCAGAGACGGAAAAAGCATTTTTTACAGCATTGATGATGAGCATATAGGGGAATTGTTTAAAATTGCCTTGGAGCATATTAATGAAGATTAAACGTTCCCGAAATAAACTAAAAATGGTGATTAGTGTGAAAAATAATATTTTTCACACTCCATTTGTTCCGGTATTGCACAAAGTACAATACCGGAACAAATTCAAAAAGAATGGTGATTAATATGAAAACTTATTATATTGAAGGTCTTGATTGTGCTAATTGCGCCTTAAAAATCGAAAACAAGCTGAACACTCTGCCGGAACTTCAGCATGTTAGCTTAAACTTCGCAACCGGAGAACTTCAAGTAGAAGCTTTGGATGAAACCTCCGACGACTTGTTTGAAAAAATAAACGCCGTAGTGCAGAAAATGGAACCCGATGCCGTTTTAACGCAAACCAAAAACCATTCTCATGCCGGCAATCATCGCTGTGACTGCTGCGGAGAAGTATGCGAATACCGCCACCATCATGAGCATGAGCATAATCACGCTCATGAAAACAAGACAAAAAAATTTAATAAAGAAAATTGGTTGCCGCTTATCCCGATAATCGGCGCTGTGTTGCTTCTTATTCCGGCAATGCTGATCAGCAATCAGATCATCTCAGCAGTTTTTTTCCTGCTATCCGGATTAATAGCAGGATTTCAGATCTTTGTCAAAGGCATAAAAAAATTGATTCGGTTCTCTTTTGATGAAAATATATTGCTGCTGATTGCTTTTATTGCCGCCTTTGCCATCCGAGAATATTTTGAAGCCTGCCTGGTTGTTATTTTATTCTCGTTCGGCGAATATCTGGAAGATATTGCAGTTGGGAAATCAAAACGCAGTATCGAAGCACTGACCAAAATTCGCCCCGACTTCGCAAATGTACTGCAAAACGGCGCTGTCGTTCAAACAGACTGCGAAAAGGTACAAATCGGTGATCATATTCTCATCAAACCGGGAGAACGCATTCCGCTGGACTGCATCATCGAAGACGGGAACTCCCAAATCGACAACGCGGCGATTACCGGAGAAAGTATTCCGGTCTCCGCAGAACCAGGCTCGCAGCTGCTTTCCGGAGGAATTAATCTTACTGCCGCGATACAAGCCAAAGTGACCCACAGTTTTGTAGATTCCACCGCCAGCCGAATTATTGACTTAGTCAAAAACTCGGCTGCAAAAAAAGGAAACGCTGAAACATTTATCTCACGTTTTGCCGCAGTCTATACACCTATTGTGATTATTGTATCCGCATTGCTGGCGGTTATTCCGCCGTTTTTAGGCTGGGGAGATTTTTCAAAATGGCTATATACTGCTTTGATCTTTTTGGTTGCCGCCTGCCCTTGCGCAATGGTTATTTCGGTTCCGCTCAGCTTCTTTTCCTGCATCGGTGCGGAATCCAAAATCGGCGTATTAATTAAAGGCGGAAAATATGTCGAAGCATTAGCAAAAATGGATGCGATTGCATTCGATAAAACCGGAACACTTACTACCGGAAACCTGGAAATTGATCGTATCGAAAGCTATCATCCGAATTATACTGAAAAGGAAATTCTGACTTTAACGGCTATCTGCGAGCAATACTCTACCCATCCAATTGCAGTTTCTGTCGCTTCGGCTGTCTCCAAAGAAGATATCTCGGGCAAAGAGGTTTCGGAATATCAGGAAATGCGCGGAATGGGAATATCGGTCATGATAAATGGTATTCGATATTTATGCGGAGCCAAACGATTACTGGAACAGGAAAATATTTCCGCAGATTCTCTCCCGTTTGCAAACGTTTATCTTGCGAATGCCGATACCAAACAGGTCCTTGGCGGCATCTTGGTGAAAGACAGTTTGCGCCTTGAAAGCAAAACAAGTATACAAGATCTAAAGCAACTGGGCATAAAACAAGCAATGATATTATCCGGAGATCACGAAACGGCTGTTCGAAACTGCGCGGATATGCTGGGTATCGATTACCGCGCTGCCCTCTTACCGGACAATAAAGTGACAGAGGTAGAGCAGCTGAAAAAAGCTCATCGTAAAACTGCTTTTGTGGGTGACGGTATCAATGACGCTCCTGTTTTAGCGTCAGCGGATGTCGGAATCGCAATGGGACTCGGCTCTGATTCTGCCATTGAAGCAGCAGATGTCGTTCTGGTTTCCGGCAATCTGGCACAGTTACCAAACGGCGTACGCTTGGCAAAAAAATGTATGAGAATCATCTATTTCAATATCAGTCTGGCAATTATTACAAAACTGATTGTTTTCATTTTAGCTCTTTTCGGCATGGGACAAATGTGGATGGCTGTTATTGCCGATGTCGGCGTATCCATCCTGTCGGTATTAAATGCAGCCCGCTTATTAAGCGTCCCTAAAGACTTTTTAAACCGAAAATCATCCTAATCATTCGCTTTCTGCTTAAAATAATTTCATTTTTCATTTTTTGGTAAAGACTTTTTGAAGTTTTTGTGTTATACTGAATACAATTATTCTTTTCAGAGAGGAGCTTTTCCAAAGTTATGGATTATGAGAAATCCTGCGGTGCACTGGTCTTTCGCAAGTCGCACGGCAATGTAGAGCTATTGCTGATCAAGCATCTTAACGGCGGCTACTGGTCATTTCCAAAAGGACATGTAGAGAGCAATGAAACCGAAGAAGAAACCGCCATTCGAGAAGTCAAAGAAGAAACCGACATTGATATTATTATCGACAACAGTTTTCGTGAAGTCGTTACGTATTCACCCAAAAAAGATACCATGAAGGACGTTGTGTACTTTTTAGCAAGAGCGAAAAATTTTGATCCTACCCCTCAGGCAGAGGAAATCGCGCAAGTCAAATGGGTAGAAATCAATCTGGCGCATTCTGTTTTGACCTACGACAACGACAAACAGTTGGTCAACAAAGCGAAAAACATCATTAAAGAAACAGCATAACCTAAAAATGACCGCTTTATCAGCGGTCATTTTTATAGTTTTCTTTACCCAAAATCATGGCGGGAGCCTCCCCCGCTGCCTAATGCTTCAAACACACAAATGATTTCTTCGATTTTCATAAAACATTCATTATCTGTAAGGCTGTCATCTTGAATGACAGCCTTAATTTTCTGCAACGCCCGGTAGCACTGTATCTCAACGATCTCTTTCGGATCAATTTGCAAATCCGAAAAGGTAATTTTCACTTCTTTGGTTGCGAAAACTTTGGCAAGAATTTCCTTGTATAATTCCATTTCAATCACCTCAAAATATATTTTACTACCGTTCGATAGTAAAGTTAATACTATTGATTTTTCGTAAGGTATATTTTGTTTGAGGTGATTTCATTGTATTATCCGCGCCTAAAAGATTTACGAGAAGATAACGATTTAATGCAAAAAGAAGTCGCAGCAATATTGGGAATAGATCAAAGAGTTTATAGTAATTATGAAACCGGTAAAAGAGAAATTCCAACTAGATTTTTAATAAAACTAGCAGATTTTTACAATACCTCTGTCGATTATATTTTGGGGCGTACCAATATTATCATTCCATATAAAAACAACAAAAGCAAATAAAATTGATTTGCAATTAAAATTATCGACTAATTTTATTGGTACTTTTTTATTTTTCCTGAGGTGATTTACTATGTATCCAAGACTTCGCGACTTACGGGAAGATAAAGATTTATCCCAAAAACAAATTGCTCAACTATTAGATATGTCTCAAACCGGATATTCCAAGTATGAAACCGGTGAAAATGACATTCTAACACAAATTTTAATAAAGCTTGCAGACTTTTACAATACCTCTGTCGATTATATTTTAGGGCGTACCAATATTATCGTTCCATATAAAAATAACAAAAGCAAATAGAATTGATTTGCAATTAAATCTATCAGCTGAAAGCCGGCAAGAGCAGTTTGTGCTCTTGCCGGCTTTTTCAAGTCAACTGACTATATTAATTTTTTTCAGGTAACACCCTTGTAAAACACACCGTAAACTTGGTACCTGTTTCGGGTGCGCTTTCCACCGAAATCGTACCGGAATGATTCTCGGTGATACTTTTGGCAATCGCCAATCCCAAGCCAAAGCCGCCTTCCCGCACTCTTGCTTTATCCGAACGATAAAACCGTTCAAAAATATGCGGTAATTCCTCCTTTGGAATAACAGCTCCGGTATTGCTAACACACAGCAAAACATTATTTTGCTGGCTAAACAGCCGCAAAAACACCTGTCCGTGCTGCCCTGCATACTTACAGCCATTATCTAAAAAAATATGAATCAGTTGTTTTAATTGCGTGGTATCTCCTTTGATATAAAGCTCCGGCTGAATATCCGAATCCAACTCAATCTGCTTTTCATAAGCGATCGGCTCAAATTGCAATAAAACGCTCCAAACAAGTTCGCTGAAGTGAACCGGTATTTGAATCGCAGGAGTCTGTCCGGCATCTCCCTGTGCCAGAAAAAGCATATTATCAATCAGCTTTCGCATATGCTCCGCTTCTTCACCCGTGCTGTCCAGCCACTTTTTCTGATTGGCTACGGTGTCGTTAATATGGGAAAGCAGGATATTATTGTTCGCTAAAATCACCGTCAATGGCGTTTTCAACTCATGGGATGCGTCGGCAACAAACTGCTGCTGCTGTTTCCATGCCTTTTCAACCGGACGCACGGCAAGCTTAGACAAAAACAAGCTGATAAAGAAAATGGCAACCATACTGCATCCGCCAATGAGCAAAGAGGTAAAAATGAGCTGTCGAAGAGAACTATATAAATATTCAGAGTCTGCAAATGCAATTTTCGTACCGCCGAAAAAAGAACGTTTCTGATAAAAAAGTGAATATGCTGATAAACTTCCATTCTCCGTTTTGGCTGCAAAAGCTGCTTTTGCAGCTTCGGAAAGCAGCTCGTCGGACAAGAAAGTAGTGTTTTGATAAGACTGTTTTATTGTGCCGCTGTCATCCACCATTACGGTACACACCGCAATTAAGTTTTGTTTTGGAAAATTATCTTTTTTTTCATCTGCAAGCGGAGGCTCGGGCTTGTCTCCGCGCTGTTCTGTCGCCAACTGGAGCGAATGATAAATATCGGACTTCAACGACTGATAAGAAGTAATGCAAACAGCAGAAAACACCGCTATTAACACAACTCCTACAAATGCCATGTTGATCAAAACAATTTTTCTTCTCAGCCGTTTTAACATCATATATTCACCTCAAGATGGTATCCGATCTTTCGCAGCACCGCAATGCCTACCCGAGAACCTAAAAAATATAATTTTTTTCTCAAAAAAGAGATATACGCTTCGACATTATTATCCTCTGCTCCCGACTCATAGCCCCAAACTTTGACAATTAATGTTTCTTTTGTTGTAACCTGCGGTGAATTTGCCATTAACAGCCTCAAAATTTCAAATTCCTTAAAATTTAAATGCACCGACTTTACACCGCATTTCAGATCACAGGTGGAAAGGTTTAAGGTCAAATCCTCAAAAGACATCTCGTCTAAAACCACTTCTCCCTGCCGTCTGGTCATTGCGCGCAATCGTGCGAGCAGCTCCTCCGGTGCAAACGGCTTGGTCATGTAGTCATCAGCACCGCTGTCTAATCCCGTAACTTTGTCCGGAATTGCATCTTTTGCAGTCAGCATCAGAATCGGCGTTTGATTTTTCTGACGACGCATCTCTGCGGCAATTTCAAAACCGTTCTTTTTCGGAAGCATAACATCCAGAATCATTGCATCATAAATACCGCTCAGGGCATAATCAAGACCATCCTGCCCGTCATGAGCTACATCAACCATATATTTATTTTCCAGCAGTATTTGTTCCAATGCATCCGCAAGTCGTGTTTCATCTTCCACAACCAAAATTCTCATAAGCATGCCTTTCTGTATGAAACCAATCGTTTAACCCATCTGTCTTGAAAAACTGCTAATCTTCATTACTAAAAATATTATACCTAATTTTGTATTTCCATTGCAATCATTTTATGGCAAAAAGCTGAAATAAAACTGAAAAAATTTTTTCAGCCATTTTTAAGCTTTTTCATTTATGATAAAGCTATCAACAAAACAGCAAAAGGCTATTTGCCTATTATAATTTGCCTCAAATAAACCCAAAGGAGTGTTTTTCATATGGCTGCATATCAAACTGTATTCCGCAGGATTGAAAAAAAATATCTGCTGAACCGTCAACAGTATGAAAGCCTGCGGCATCAGATAGATTCCATGACAGTGCCGGATAAATTTGAAAAGAGCACCATCTGCAACATCTATTTTGATACGCCCAATTATCAGCTGATTCGTCATTCGCTGGAAAAACCGGTATTTAAAGAAAAACTGCGATTACGGAGTTACGGCGTTCCCTCCGAAAACAGCAATGTTTTTGTGGAATTAAAACGCAAATGCAAGGGAGTTGTCTACAAACGGCGCGTCGGCATGACCTACCCGGAAGCAACGCATTATTTAAAAGACGGTACTGCGCCAAAAGCCAACGCTCAGATTATCAATGAGATCAATTGGTTTACCCACTTCTACCAAGGGCTTATCCCCGCAATGTTTATATCCTATGAGCGGATTGCACGGGTAGGAAAGGAAAATCCAAATCTGCGCATCACTTTTGACAGCAACATTTTATGGAGAAAGGAAAAATTATCGCTGGAACAGGGAATATGGGGTACTCCGCTCTTGCAACCGGATGAATATCTGCTGGAAATCAAAATTCCGGGAGCAATGCCGCTCTGGCTTTCCAAAGCATTAAATGAGCTGAATATTTTTCCGACATCCTATTCTAAATATGGGAATGCATATAAATTATCTATGGATGCAGAACACAACAAAAAAGGAGGAGCAAAAAGTGCTTGATCAAATCTTTCAATCCATCCTATCCTCTCCCATTACAGCGGGAACATTTTTTATCTGTACGATCGTTTCACTGCTTTTAGGTCTCGGCATTGCTGCGGCACATATGTTCCGCAACCATTACACCAAAAGCTTTGTAATTACCCTTGCCATTTTGCCCGCAATTGTTCAGATTGTAATTATGCTGGTTAACGGAAATCTCGGAACAGGTGTAGCAGTCATGGGTGCGTTCAGTTTAGTTCGTTTTCGTTCCGTTCCGGGGACAGCAAGAGAGATCGGCAGTATTTTCTTAGCTATGGCAGTCGGGCTCGGCACCGGAATGGGGTATATCGGCATTTCTATCTGCGTAACCGTCATTCTGTGCGCAGTAAATATGCTTTACTCCGTGATCCGTTTTGGTGAAACAAAAAAAGCTCCGAAAGAATTAAAGATCACCATTCCGGAAAATTTAGATTACAACGGTATTTTCGATGATTTGTTTGCAACCTATACCTCAAAATCCGAAATGGTAAGAGTCAAAACCACCAATATGGGAAGCTTGTATCAATTATTCTACCACATTGAACTGAAAGATCAAAGCAAAGAAAAAGAATTTTTAGATCAAATCCGCTGCCGCAACGGGAATCTGGATATTATCTGCGGCAGAATGGACAGCATGCGAGAAGAACTTTAAGGAAAGGATGATCGTATCATGATATCTAAAAAAATGATTGCCTGTATCATCGCTGCGGCAATGCTGATATGCGTTGCCGTAACAGGATGTTCCAATAAAAACAGTACTTCCGGTGCCAAATCTTCCTCGTCTGCAGATACTTCTGTTTCAAACGGTACTACCGTCGATGAAGATAGTGACACCAATTCAAATAACTCATCTGACACCAATTCCGCAAATCTGGAAAAGATGGATCTGACCTACACCGACAGGGATTTAGATGTAAGTCGAAGCACAGCGGGAGCCACTTCCATTACGCTGAAATCAAACAGTATCGCTGTCAGCGGTTCCGGCGCTTCTGTTTCGGGAACCGTTGTTACCATCAAATCCGCCGGAACCTATGTTGTAAGCGGAACTTTATCAAATGGTCAAATTATTGTAGCTGCAGGAGAGCAAGACAAGGTACAATTGGTGTTCAGCGGTATCAACATTACCTGTTCCAACCACGCCCCCGTATACATCAAATCGGCAGACAAAGTGTTCATCACCTTGACCGCCGGCACGTCCAACAGCATAACGGACGGAAAAGCTTACTCATTGTCTGAAGCCGACAGCACGGTAGATGGTGCTATTTTCAGCAAAGCTGATTTAACCATAAACGGAACCGGAACTTTAACTGTAAAAGCCAATTATCAGCATGGAATTGTATCCAAAGATGATTTAGTCATTACAGGCGGTGTTTACAATATCACTTCAGTAAGCGACGGATTACAGGGGAAAGATTGCGTCAAAATCAACGATGGTACCTTTACAATAAACGCCGGAGCCGATGGTATCAAATCCAACAACGATGAAGATTCGAGCAAGGGTTTTGTTTCCATAGACGGCGGTAAATTCACTATCACAGCCGCGAATGACGGAATACAGGCGGAAACGATTCTCCGCATCACCAAAGCAACTGTTACTATCACAACCGGCGGAGGCAGTGCCAATGCCAGCACCGACAGCAAAGGAAACGAGCGTCCGGGATGGGGATTTTGGGGCGGTAATTCCGACAGTACCGAAACCGAGGAAAGCGCAAAGGGATTAAAAGCATCCAGTGACATCATTTTATCAGGCGGCGCTTTTCACGTTAACTCTTCTGATGACTCCATTCATTCTAACGGAAACGTTACAATCAGCGGAGGGAATTTCGAGTTATCCTCCGGAGATGACGGAATCCATGCGGACGCGAACCTCACCATAAGCAACGGCACCGTAACAATCACCAAAAGCTATGAAGGACTGGAAGGCAAAAGCATTGACATTAAGGGAGGAACGATTCGCCTGGTTGCCAGCGATGATGGCATTAATGCTGCGGGAGGAAATGATTCTTCCTCGATGGGAGGCAGACCGGGTCAGAACAATTTCAGTTCTTCGGGCAGTTCCTATTTAAAGATATCCGGCGGATATCTCGTTGTCAACGCCTCGGGTGACGGTCTTGATGCCAACGGCTCTCTGTATGTCAGCGGCGGTACCATCTTAGTCAGCGGACCGACCAATGATGGAAACGGCGGTCTTGACTATGACGGCACAGCAGAAATAACAGGCGGCATCGTGATAGTGGCAGGCAGCTCAGGAATGGCACAAACATTCGGAAGCTCCTCCAGTCAAAACTCCTTTATGTATACTTTTAATTCCACGCAAAGCGCAAATCAGACATTAAGCATTACCGATAGCAGCGGTAATGTCATCGCATCTTTTACACCGATGAAAAATTACCAGACTATCGTTGTCAGCACACCTGCTCTGAAACTGAAAAGCAGTTATTCGGTCTACACCGGCGGCACAGTATCAGGTGCTAATTCGGACGGCTTTACCTCAAACGGAACTTTATCCGGAGGAAACAAAGCCACAGATATTACCCTATCCTCTGTCAGCACCTCTGTTAACACCCAAGGCGGTATGGGTGGTGGCATGGGCGGCGGCATGGGAGGAGGCATGGGCGGCGGCAGACGATAATGCAGCGTCCGAGCAACAAGCAGTTACAACATCACAACACCCCGTTAAAACCACCGGCAACGAATTTTACCGGTGGTTTTTTCGTAAATATCTGTCATATCTATGAAAATAAAATCATAGATATTACTAAAACCCAAAACGGGAAAGGGTGTTGTCACTTTGATTGGAAACATTGAAGACAGAAGCGTTTTGTTTGGAAAATATATTGTAGAAAACAAGGCGACGGTCAGAGCCTGCGCCAAAAAGTTTCTTATCAGTAAAAGTACCGTATACAAAGACGTTTCAGAACGTTTAAAAAAAGTTAATCCTTCCCTTTATGCACAAGTGAAAGAAATACTGGACATTAATCGCCAGGAGC
>CAUHFD010000083.1 GCA_959605275.1 uncultured Eubacteriales bacterium
GGTTTATGTTATAATAACCTCAAAAGCACGATGCGCTTTTGAGAACATTGAAACACTGCTCGTTTCACTGCGCAAGTGGTTTATGTTATAATAATCCGGAAGACTGTTTTCGGCAGTTCTTGATACGGACAAGTTAAAATAGACAGTTGGATACAACGACAGCTTGACTCAGTAAACAGCGTCGCTTTCACTCGCCGCTTGCGTTACAATGACCGGTGGGAAAATACCGGATAAAATTCAGAAAAATGGTGATCAATATGAAAAGAATTAAGAGTTTTGAAGTGGATCATAATACTCTGCAAATAGGAATGTATATTTCCCGCATAGACGATGATATCGTGACCTATGATTTAAGAATGGTCAAGCCAAACGGCGGTGTTTATTTGGATTCTGCCGGCATGCATACGGTGGAGCATTTGATGGCTACTTTTTTGCGCAACTCCGAGTTTGAGAAAAATATTATTTATTTCGGACCAATGGGATGCCGTACCGGTTTCTATTTTTTGCAGCGCGGCATGAGTCATCAGGACGCAATTATCCTGGTTCGTCAGGCGTTGGATTTTGTGATCAATTTTTCGGGCAAAATTCCCGGTTGCTCTGCAACCGAATGCGGTAATTATAAAGAACACGACCTGGCAGCAGCGCAGGAAATGGTTCGCGCTCTGCGGGAACGGCTGAATGATTACTCGGTTGATTTATTGCGGTACGAAACCGCACGTTAACCTTTTTACTGGTTCTCTTTCAGCTATTTGTCATTGTGCACAAAAACATGTTTGCGTTTCGTGAAATGTTATAAACTTACAGCACAAATTGTAAATAAAGTTACAAATCGATTGCAATCCGAACTGAAAACGATTATAATCATAAATAGTTGTTACCAATTTGTAATAATTGAGACAAGCGGGTTTGCTTTTGTCAGAAAAGAAAGATACATCTCTGTTTTTTCAGAAACGGCTGAATAAAATAACAATTCGGATAGAAAAGGAGTGAATGCTATGGATCGCAAACAGGCGAATGATATAGAAGAGTTGCAGAAAGAAAACGCTGTATCGACGCAAGGTGGCGATGCAGACAGTCAAAACGATTTCATTTATCATATTTTCAGACATTCATATAAATTAGTTTCTTTTGTAGGGTTTGAAGTGTTGCGGGTAATCAAACAGATTTATGACGGTGAGAACCGTCTCTCCAAAACGCTGAAAGGCAAACTGGAGCCTGCACTACAAAATTTTTGCATAAAAATCAGAAACGGATTTTCCTCGTTTGGAAAGTCTTTGTTGCGGCCATTTACCACAATAGGTCATGGATTTGTTTTGGTTTGTGAAAGCGCGAAGACAGCAAAAAAGGAAAAACGTTCTGTCCATAAAGCGGTATTTTCTACGATTCGGCAGGGCGCCAAACGCAACGGTTGGTTTTTTAAGGGATTGCTCAATTATTCTGCGGCAGCGCTTGGCTTGGCGGTCGTGATTACTGCTGTTGTCTATATGTCTAATATGGACATTGCTGTTGCTGTTGAATACAAAGGTCAGCAGCTCGGTTATATTGAAAATGAGGCTGTTTATGAAGAAGCGTCCAAAATGCTTCAGGAACGAATTGTTTATGAAGAGGGCGATACTGCTCTTGATACACAGCCGAAGCTTACTTTAAAGATGATCAGCAATACCGACCAGGTTGTCAGCGAAAGCGGTTTGGTCGACAATATGATAAAAATGTCCGGCTCAGACATCGTGGAATCAAACGGGATTTATATCGGCGGAAAATTTTACGGCGCCGTTAAAACGGTCTCTGAGATCGAAGCCACTGTGGAAAAGATACTGGCAAAATACAGAACGAACAATGCCAATGAAACGGTTGAACTGGTAAGTCCGATTGAAATTAAGGAAGGAATCTACCTAACCTCATCAGTCAAGGAAGAACAGGAAATTGTTGATTTGCTCAACTCTGAGGTTGCAGGTGAAGTCACCTATACCATTCAAGCCGGAGATACACCAAGCGGCGTTGCTAAGAAGAATGGTGTTTCTTATAGCGATTTTAAAGCAATGAATCCGAATTGTGAAACAAAATTTTTAATCGGTCAGCAGGTATATATTGCAAAATCGGAACCCTTTGCGGCTGTAAAAGTAATTCGCAAAGAGACCTATAAAGTAGAAACGATGTATGAAACCGAAACCGTTAACGACAGTTCCAAAAGCATTTCTTATTCTAAGGTTACACAGAATGGCGTAAAGGGCGTTACCGAAGTGACGGCTAACATGGAATATGTCAATGGTGTAAAAACCAAGGAAACGGTGCTTTCTACTAAAGTATTGCAGCAGGTTGTCAATCAGAAGATTGTCAAGGGCACCAAAATGCCGACTGCGGCGAAGGTTACTGCCACCACCGGCGGCAGTTCTATCAGCGGTTTGAAGTTTATGTGGCCGGTAGCCGGTGGATATATCAGTTCTCCGTTCGGCGGCGCTCGCAGACACGGTGGCATTGATATCGCTGCACCCCGCGGTACAGCAATTTACGCGGCAGAGGATGGAACTGTTTCACTTGCAAGATGGAACGGCAGCTACGGAAACTGTGTAGTAATTGATCACGGCAACGGCGTTCAGACTTTGTACGGACATTCCAGCAAACTGCTTGTCAAAGCAGGACAATCGGTGAAAAAAGGGGATGTAATTGCTTTGGTGGGTTCGACCGGAAGATCCACCGGAAATCACTGCCATTTTGAAATTCACCGGGGCGGCAGCCGGATTAATCCTGCACCGTATATCGGATAGCAGTTGAAATATGGTTTGATTTTGGGATATATTTTAAAATCAAATAAAAAAACGGCATTCGTGCCGTTTTTTTATTTGATATTGACAGAAGGAGGTTTACATGGCTATGTCGGATACAGACCCGAAAACACCGCAAGAACATTCGGATATGGATAAATATGCGAATATTATACAATTGGTATATCATTTCCTATATCGTATGGTATCGTACATCGGCTTTGAAGTGTTAAAAGTGATCAAGCATATCTACGATGCAGAACGTAAACTCTCCCTCTATACTGAAAAGAAACTGACGCCGTTGTTGATGAAACTGGTAAAACGTATTCCGTCAGTTTGCCATGCTGCTCTCCTGTCAATTAGCCGACCGTTTCGGACAGTCACAAAGGGGTTTCGCTTGATCCGGCATAATGTTTCTGAAGCGAGAAAGGTGAATTTTCGTTCTGCAGTGGATGCGTTCTTTGCTACTCTTTGGCAGGGATTGCGGAATAATGGTTGGTTTTTTCGGACATTGCTGAACTATTCGGCGCCGGTGCTGGGCGTGATGGTGCTTTGCCTGACGATTCATTATTTTTCGGGCTTGACCATTGCGGTTTCGGTCTCTCTGGACGGTAACCATATCGGCTATGTTTCGGATGAAACCGTCTATAACCAAGCGGCTAAAATGTTTCAACAGCGTATTGTCTATGAAGGCAGCTCGGAAAAAATCGACACGCATCCGTTGTTCTCGGTTGAAATTACTGATACGGCTAAGGTGCTCAATGAGGATCAGATTGTGGATTCGATGATTCGCATGTCTGATCAGGACATTGTACAGGCAGGCGGCATTTATATCGACGGAAAATTTTACGGTGCTGTAACAGAAACCGAAGCAATCGACGCAGCAATGGAAGAAATGCTTGCGAAGCATCGCACCGGAAAGCCGAATGAAACGGTGCAGTTTGTCAAGCCGGTCGAGATCAAAAAGGGGCTGTATTTGACCTCTACCATCAAGCCTCAGCAGGAGATCGTGGACTTGCTGCATTCTGAAGTTGCAGGTGAAGTTACATACACAGTCGAACAAGGAGACACCCCCAGTGGCGTAGCAAAAAAGAATAATGTTTCATATAGTGAGTTCAAGGCGATGAATCCAAATTGTGAAACAAAATTCTTGGTCGGACAAAAGATGTATCTTGCCAAATCCGAGCCGTTTCTTGCCGTAGAGGTGATTCGTCGGGAGACCTATCAAACCGAAACAATGTATGCCACCGAAACAGTGAAGGATAATACCAAAAGTATCAGTTACCGTAAAGTGACCCAAGCCGGTGTGAAGGGGATTACAGAATACACTGCGGATATCCATTATATCAATGGAGTGGAAACGGCGCGGAATATACTTTCGACCAAGGTGCTGCAGACGGTTGTCAATCAAAAGGAAATCGTCGGTGGCAAGGTTTATACTGAAAGCTACGCATCTCCGGTGACTTCCAGCGGAAACGGCTCTTTAAATGGGCTCAAGTTTTCGAACCCAATCCATGGTGGAAAGGTGACTACTCGTTTTAAAGCAGGACATAGGGCGCTGGATATTGCCATTACGAACGGCACACCGATCCATGCTGCGGAGGCGGGTCAGGTGATCCTTTCCAGATACTACGGCAGCTATGGCAACTGTATTATTATTGACCATGGTAACAATGTACAGACTTTGTATGCCCATGCGGAACGACTGAAAGCTCAAGTAGGACAGCAGGTCGCGAAGGGAGAAATCATTTCTTGGGTTGGTCATACCGGAAGAGTTTACGGTAGAACAGGAAATCATCTTCACTTTGAGATTCGCTCCAACGGGAAACAGTTGGATCCGGCAAAATATATCGGAAGATAAGTTCACTTTCAAACTTGCGGCAAGATATCGTCGCAAGCTGCAAAAGGAGATTTAGGCATGATCATCAGGAAAGCAGAACGCAAAGATTTGCCTGCGCTGTTGGAAATATATAATTATGAGGTCGTTCACGGCGTAGCGACACTGGATTTGTCGCCGAAGACGATGTCGGAATGGGAAAAATGGTTTGAGGAACATAACATCGAGAATCATCCGTTATTTGTGGCAGAGTCAGAGGGACACGTTGCCGGATATGTAAGCTTGTCTTCCTATCGGGAGAAGGAGGCATATCGGAGTACGGTGGAGCTTTCCCTCTATGTCGGGGTTGCCGATCGGAAGAAAGGAATTGCGACGGCATTGATGCAGCATATTCTCGACGAGGCGAAAAAAGACGCCGGCACCCATACCGTAGTCTCTGTGATTACCGCAGGGAATGAGGCAAGCAAAAAGCTGCATCAGAAATTCGGATTTACATACTGCGGCACCATCAAAGAGGTCGGATTTAAGTTCGGCGTGTACCGCGATATCGAAAATTACAGCTTGACGGTTTCAGCGTCATAGGGGAAAGGAGCGGTTTGTGATGTTTTCATTCTTCAAAAAGAAAAAGGCGGACAACAAAGAGCTGTACCGCCGTATTGATAAAAAGCCGCTGAAATATGTGACCGAGCGGGATTTGGATACTTATGTGGAATCGGTGATCGGCAAGGAAGGCAGAATCAATATTTACGATGATGAGATTGCGATTTACTGTAACGGCGCCGAGGTGTTCCGATGCAAATTGGAGGGCGCGGATATTGGTGAGCTGATGAGTATGGAAGGCGCTGTTTTAAAGGGTGTTGACATCAAATCCGGCAAAATGCGGAGTATTGTCGCTTATTATAAATACTATCGCAAGGTGTGATTATGCATTAAAATAACCTCCGGACCTGTTCCAGTCCGGAGGTTATTTTAATGCAGCTATTATTTTCTGCTGTCTTTTTCACGGATTTCAACACGGCGGATTTTGCCGCTGATCGTCTTCGGCAGTTCCTTTACAAACTCAATAATACGAGGATATTTGTAAGGCGCGGTGGATTTTTTCACATAGTCCTGAATCTCTTTTGCCAGTTCATCCGAAGGAGCGTATTTTGTGGTCAGTACAATGGTTGCTTTTACGATTTGACCGCGGACAGGATCCGGAACGCCGGTGATGGCGCATTCCAGTACGGCAGGATGCTCCATTAGAACGCTCTCGATCTCAAAGGGTCCGATCCGGTAGCCGCTGGATTTAATCAAATCGTCGGTACGGCCGACATACCAGAAAAAGCCGTCCTCATCGCGGTAGGCAGTATCTCCGGTGTGATAGTAGTTGTTGTACCATGCTTTGTCGGTTAGCGCTTGATCACGGTAGTAGCCTGTAAACATTCCGATTTGCATTTCGTCAGTGGTATGAAGCACGATTTCTCCGACTTCGCCGACACCGACAGGCTTGTCGTTGGCATCGACCAGCTTGACGTCATACATCGGAGACTCTTTTCCCATGGAGCCCACTTTGATGGAAGCATTTAAGAAATTTGCCACGGTAACGGTGGTTTCGGTCTGACCGTAAGCCTCCATCAGTTTTAAGCCGGTTTTATCATAAAACTGCTTGTAAATTTCTTCGTTGAGCGCTTCACCCGCAACGGTAGCGTATTTGAGCGAGGACAGGTCATAACCGTCCATTCCCTCTTTGATGAAGAAACGGTAGATCGTCGGCGGCGCACAGAAGGTGGTGATTTTATATTTTTCGATTTTTGCCAGAATTTCGTTCGGAGAGAACTTGTCAAAATCAAAGACAAAGATGCCGGCGGCAAGAAACCATTGACCGTAGAGCTTGCCCCATACCGCTTTTGCCCAACCGGTTTCGGCAACCGTGAGATGCAGACCGTCGGGATCTACGTTGTGCCAGTATTTCGCGGTCATAATATGCGCGACCGGATAAGCAAAATTGTGGACGACCATTTTCGGATATCCGGAGGTTCCGGAGGTAAAATATAACAGCATCGGATCGGTTTTATTGGTGGATATCCGTTCAAACATTTCGGGAGCGGTTTCCACTTCAGCCGCAAAATCGATCCAACCTTCTTTGGAGCCGTGTACAATAATTTTGGTTTGCAGCTCATCGCATTGCTGCTGCGCCTCGTCCACCCGGTCGGAAGGAGCACCCGAAGTGCAGACCGCGGCGGTAATGGTAGCGGATTTAATGCGATAAACGATATCTTTGGTGGTCAAAAGATTGGTAGCAGGGACTGCAATGGCGCCGATTTTGTGTAGAGCCAGAATGGTGAACCAGAATTCATAATGACGCTTGAGAATCAAAAGCACCTTATCGCCCTTTTTAATGCCGTGTTTGACCAGCATATTTGCGGTTTTGTCACTGTATTTTTTCATGTCGCCGAAGCTGAAAACGCGCTCATCTCCTGCTTCATTACACCAGACCATCGCCCGGCGGTTTGGCTCTTGCACCGCAATAGCATCAACCACATCATAAGCGAAATTAAAGTGGTCCGGACAATGGATTTCAAACTTGGAAATCACACCGTTTTCATCAAATGCTTCGGTACAAAATTGTTTGTGCAGTTCTTTTACGTCCATATTTCACCTTTCCTTTCCGTGCTTTGCTTTCAAACATCGTTCTGAAAGAGCAAAAATAAAGTCCGCTCGGGAATCTTCCCGGATTCTGCATAGATCGTTTAGGAAAAACAACGATGCAGAGGCGGCACTTTAGCGAGTCAAATTGTGAAAGCACTAACGTACATTATAGCCATTTTCGGAAGTGCTGTCAAGGAAAGAAAGGGGGTAACCAGAATGTTTGCACTTTGGTCACAAAATAGCTGATTTTATCAAATGAAACGTCAAAAATCAGATTTTATGCTGAAAATAAAAGTGGAAAATCAAGGAAATAATAGTAAAAATATTTGTTTTGGTTTTCAAGCGACCTGTACAAATCCTTTGATCCGGTAAAAAAGATTACAGCCAACTGTCAGTGTAGGAAATGATCGTGTGGTTTTGGGCAGTGTCATCGGTTTCCTGCGGATGCTCCCGCTGCATGCTTTGAAGGTATTCGCTGGGCGTCATCTGGGTGATCTCCTTGAAAACACGGTTGAAGGTTCTGGCGTTGTTGAATCCGCAGTCGAGTGCGATATCCAGAATATTCCGGTCGTCATTTTTTAAAAGATCCAGCGATTTACCGATCCGTACGGTGTTCAGATAGGTGATGAAGGAAACGCCGGTAATTGCTTTAAAGGTTTTGGAACAATGAAAGGCGTCGTATCCTAAGATTTCCGCGGCTTTTGAGAGCGGAATGTCGGTATCGTAATGTAGGTCGATATAATCCAGCAGCTTGCGGATGCGGGAAAGCTTGTTAATGGTGACTGAGGGAGCACTGCCGCTCGGTGTTTCTATGGAAAAATGGCGCAGATATTCCACCCAGAAACTGCGCAGCCGGGATTTGATCGCGGCTTCATAATATTTCCGTTTGTTTTTCATTTCATCGTGGATGGTGTCAAAAAGGCGGAGGCAGTCCGCATCCATCCCGTATTCCTGCATTTTTGCATGGGTCAAGCAGGGATAAACCTCTATTTTGGAGGAATAGAGTTCTCCGAGGATCATCGGATTAAAGACGACGAAGTCAAGCACATTGCTGCTCTGATCGTTTTCATTATAGTGGATATCGCCGCTTTTGAAAATCATTAAGTCGCCGGGGGCACAAGAATAGACTTGGTTGTTAACCAAAATCTGTGGATTGCCGTCCCGGATATAGATCATCTCTACATCGGTATGATAATGCGCGAGAAACTTGATATTAGAGTAACAGCGGCACCACAGTTCAAAATCTGACTCATATTTTCGTTTTTCCAAAATTCCCTTCATGCCATCGCTCCTTTTTTCTGGAAATCGTATCTTTCCTTTATTTTTGTCCTTGGAAGAATATGGAAATTGGTGTGAAATGTCTATAAACTGTACTTATTTTTGTTATATTACATTTACATTTTACCACAAATCACAAAATATGTCTATAAAAACACAAATATTTGCGAGCAAATCGGTGGATATCTTTTATAATAAAAGTATAGCAAACAAACCATAATAATAGTGCGATGACGAGGTTAAAAAAGAAAGGAGTGAAGAGAAACATGCTGAAAGGAATCCCTTCCATTTTATCTCCCGAACTGCTTAAGGTCTTGGATGAGATGGGACATTCGGATGAAATCGTGATTGCAGACGGAAATTTTCCGGGCGCCAGCCATGCACAAAGATTGATCCGACTGGACGGACACAATGTTCCGGAAATTTTGGATGCCATTTTGCAGTTGTTTCCGCTTGACCGTTATGTTCCGGCACCGGTTGCGTTGATGGAGGTCGTCAAAGGCGATCCGGTCGTTCCGGTCATTTGGGATGATTACAAAAAGATCATTGCGGCGCACGAGGATGATATCCAAATCGAAAACATCGAGCGGTTTGCGTTTTATGAGCGTGCGAAAAAAGCCTATGCGGTTATCACAACATCGGAAAAAGCACTGTATGCAAATATTATTTTGAAAAAAGGTGTCGTTACAGAGTAATGAAATTTCGAACAATAAAGAAAGGATGAAAGATAATGAATTATCCGAAAATCGGTATTAGACCGGTAATAGACGGTCGTTGGGGCGGCGTCAGAGAAAGCCTGGAGGCACAGACCATGGGAATGGCGGAGGCTGCTGCAAAATTAATCAGTGAGAATCTTCGTTATCCGGACGGAACGCCGGTAGAATGCGTCATTGCGGACTCCACCATCGGCGGAGGCGCTGAGGCAGCCAAATGTGAAGCAAAATTTTCCACCCAGAATGTATGCGGTACGTTAAGCGTAACACCCTGCTGGTGCTACGGCAGTGAAACCATGGACATGAATCCGCTTACCGTAAAGGCTGTTTGGGGCTTTAACGGAACTGAGCGTCCGGGCGCAGTATATCTTGCCGCAGTTATGGCAGCACATGCACAGAGAGGTTTACCGGCATTCTCTATCTACGGACATGACGTACAGGATGCGACCGATCGTTCCGTTCCTGCGGATGTACAGGAAAAACTGCTTCGTTTTGCAAGATGCGCAATTGCAGTAGGTTTGATGCGTAACAAGGCTTATGTCAACTTTGGTGCGATTGCAATGGGTATTGCAGGTTCTTACTGTGATGCGGATTTCTTCCAGAAATATCTGGGTATCCGTGCAGAATGGGTTGATATGACCGAGATTTTAAGAAGAATCACCCTTGAGATTTATGACCATGAAGAGTATGAAAGAGCGCTTGCTTGGACCAAAGCAAACTGCAAAGAAGGCTTCGATTGCAATGCGGGCAAGAATCTGCCTGAAGTAATCACCAAATCAAAGGTTGTTCCTGCAGACAAAGACTGGGAATTCGTGGTAAAGATGACCATGATCGTGCGGGATATCATGCTCGGTAACCAAAAAATTGATGAAATGGGCTGGCACGAAGAAGCGCTCGGCAAAAATGCGATCGCGGGCGGTTTCCAGGGACAGAGAAACTGGACCGACTGGCTGCCGAACGGTGACTTTACCGAGGCAATCACCAACTCTACTTTTGACTGGAACGGCAAACGCCAGCCGACCGTTTTTGCAACCGAAAACGATAACCTGAACGGCGTATCGATGCTGCTTGGTCACTTGGTGTCCAATAAAGCACCGTTGTTCTCTGATGTCCGCACCTATTGGAGTCCTGAAGCAGTAGAACGGGTTACCGGTCAAAAACCGACCGGACGCGCTGCAAACGGATTTATTCACCTGATCAACTCGGGTGCAACGGCACTTGACGGTACGGGCGCTGCCAAAGATGAGAACGGCAACGGCTGTATGAAAGAATGGTGGAACATGACCGACGCCGACATCAAAGGGTGTACCGAA
>CAUHFD010000084.1 GCA_959605275.1 uncultured Eubacteriales bacterium
CACGAATGGAAAGGTGATCCTTTCGGATACATTCCTGTTATTTTGGGACATGAGGGAACCGGAGAAGTAATTGCTCTCGGTAAAAATGTAAAAATTGACTCCGCCGGCAATCCGATCAAAGTCGGAGATAAATTGGTTACTTCGGTAATCAGCTGCGGACATTGTAACTCCTGTATGCTCCATCCGGATCAACCTCATCTTTGTGAAAATCAAGGTATTTACGGTTTGATTCCAAATAAAAACAAGGCACTCAACGGTTGGTTTGCTTCTCATATGTTGATTGGAAAAGGCTCTACCTTCTTTGTAGTCAGCGAGTTAAACTTAAACCAAAGAATGCTTTTGGAGCTTGCGGCTGTTTGTGTTCACGCGATCGGTCGTGCTCAATCCACAGGATTGCTACATTTTAACAGCAAAGTATTGCTGCAGGGATGCGGACCGGTTGGTTTGATGATGACCGCAGTATTAAAAGCAAGCGGAATCAACTATATTATTGCATTAGACGGTGACACAAAGCGTCTTGAGATGGCAAAACGCCTCGGAGCATTGAAAACAGTAAACTTTAAAGAAACTCCGGATTTGGATGCCAGAATTGCAGATGTAAAATCGGTAACAAACGGCGCCGGTGTTGATTTTGCGTTCCAGTGCACAGGTGCACCGAAAGCGGCGGCAGATGTTTATAAATTTATTCGTCGCGGTGGCGGATTGTGCGAAATGGGCTTCTTTGTAAACAACGGAGATTGCACCATTAACCCGCACTTTGATCTGTGTAATAAAGAAATCAACCTAGTTGGTTCTTGGACCTATGGCGCACATGAGTATCCAACAACCATAGCTTTCTTAAAGCAGGCTGAATTCATGGGATTACCGATAGAAGATCTGATTACACATCGTTTCCCGTTAGACAAAATGAACGAAGCGATGGAAGTTAACGTTTCTATGCAAGGAATTAAAATTGCATACGTTGCCGAATAATCAGAATGAGGTGAATTATGGCACTTGGTTTAATTGAGGTTTACGGCTTTACTACTGCGATTGTAGTAGCAGATGCGGTTGCCAAAGCAGCTGAGGTAAAGATTGTCGCTCTCGATAACAATAAACCTTCTCCGGAAGTACTGAAAACAGTATCAGTTCCGTTGGTTATGATTGTGAAGTTTGAAGGCGATGTTGCAGCAGTGGAACAGGCGGTCGAAGCTGGAATTGCCGTGGCTAAAGAGCGCAAGATGTTTATTACTTCTCATGTGATTACAAGACAGGAAAGCGATACAGAAAAACTTGCCAAACGCAATGCGTTGGGTAGAGATAAATTAAGAAACAATAATTAATTTTAATGAAGGAGAATCATGATTATGTTAGAAGCATTAGGAATGGTAGAAACAAGAGGTTTGGTAGCTGCAATTGAAGCTGCCGATGCAATGGTAAAAGCTGCAAACGTTACTTTGGTCGGAACGGAGAAAATCGGATCCGGATTGGTAACCGTTATGGTTCGCGGTGATGTCGGTGCTGTAAAAGCTGCTGTTGAAGCAGGCGGAGCTGCTGGTTCTCGTCTTGGCGAAATCGTTGCTACACACGTAATCCCGAGACCTCACAATGATGTAGAGAAAATTTTGCCTACTATAAAATAATGAGGTGAATCCCATTGGAAAAAGCAATTGCACTTTTAGAGGTGCAAGCACTTACAGCGGCGATTGAGGGCTTGGATGCTATGCTGAAAGCTGCAAATGTGCGGTTGGTACACGTTGAAAAAAGACTGGGCGGACGCTTGGTTACAATAGTTGTAGACGGTACTGTATCAGATGTTACTGCCGCCGCTGAAGCAGGAAAAATAGCTGCTGCCAAAGTGGGAGTCGTTTGTTTATGTGAGGTTATTCCCAGACCACATCCGCAAATTGTCGAGTTGTTATATACAGATGTGGTATTATAACGATAATATCCTCTGTTAACAAAAGGTGAATCTTTATCTGCCCCGGTATTCGGGGCGGATAAAGGAAATTTTGAAGGAAGGATTGTGTTTCATCATATTGTTGATGAAACAAGCAGGTCAAGTCATATGGCTGATAATGAAAAAACGACCAAAGCTTCCGAATCTCCTAAGACAGCTCCGACGAAATCAGCAGGAGCCCGTCCGCCTAAGGCGGCACGTCCTCAAAAAGCTTCTGCAGGAACTGTCAAGGAAGCAATTGCTGCTCCGGCTAAAGCGGTTACTAAGACCACTGCGGGCAGTGCAAAAAAATCGTCAACGGTGGGTGCGGCAAAGCCGGCGCCTGTTGAAAATAATAGTACACAAAAAATCTTGAAGGAGGATCATAAAATGGAAGCATTAGGAATGGTAGAAACAAGAGGTTTGGTAGCTGCAATTGAAGCTGCCGATGCAATGGTAAAAGCTGCAAACGTTACTTTGATCGGAACGGAAAAAATCGGATCCGGATTGGTAAGCGTTATGGTTCGCGGCGATGTCGGCGCTGTAAAATCTGCTGTTGAAGCAGGCGGAGCTGCTGCATGCCGTTTGGGTGAAGTGGTTGCTACACACGTAATTCCGAGACCGCACAACGACGTAGAAAAATTATTGCCGTCCTTAGACTAAGAACAAAACGTTTTGTGTCATCCGGGCAGGAGACTGCCCGGATGCATAAAAACATAATTGTATTACTATTACTTCGCATATTTGGATTTGTTTTTTTAAATATTGAATGTTTTTATTAAATTTGAAAATTATTACCATAAATATAGATTACACACAAGAAAGGGAATGACTGCCATGCAAATTGATGAAAAAATGATTGCTGAAATTGTCAAAAGCGTTATTGCTTCTGAAGAAATGGTTTCTGATCCGGGAAACAGACCTGTACCAATCGGTGTTTCCAATCGCCATGTTCATGTTACACAAGAAGATTTGGAAATATTGTTTGGCAAAGGCGCAAAACTTACGGTAAAAAAGGAACTGATGGGGGATGATTTTGCCTCTAATGAACTCGTAACCATCATTGGTCCTTCTTTACGTCCGATTGAAAATGTTCGTATTTTAGGACCTGTCAGAAAGCATACACAGGTAGAAATTTCCAGAACGGATACCTTTGTGCTAAAAGTAAAGCCGCCTGTCAGACCGTCCGGTGATGTTGCCGGTTCTGCTTCCATTACCATTGTGGGACCAAAAGGCGTTGTGACCATTCCGGAAGGATGCATTATCGCAAATCGCCATATTCATATGACTCCTCAAGATGCGGCAGGATATGGGTTAAAAGACGGCGATTATGTAGATGTAGAGGTAGGCGGAATCCGTAAAACCAAATTCTATGATGTACAAATTCGTGTCAATGAAAAGTTTCGTTTGGAAATGCATATTGATACAGACGATGCAAATGCTTGCGGCGTAAAATGTAACGATTTGGTGACCATTGTAAAAAAAGACTAGTTAATCAAACTGGGAGTATTATGGATGAAAGGATGCTGTCATATTCTTGGGATTTGACAGCATGGTTAAGCTTATGTTGATTGGAAAAGTCACAGGAACAATTGTATCTACCCGTAAATGTGAATCATTGATCGGCTCGAAATTTCTGGAAGTGCAGTTGATTCAGAACGGGGTAGAGTCTGACTCTTATATCATTGCGATTGACAGTGTAGGCGCCGGAATAGGGGAGCGGGTTTTGCTTACTACCGGCAGCGGCGCCAGGCTGGCATTACGTGATACCAACATGCCCACTGATGCGGTAATTGTCGGTATCGTTGATTAAGCGTTTGATTTTAGCTTTTAAATATATAAAGGGATTGAGAAAACTATGAATTTAAATGATTTGAAAAAAGCAGTAGCGGATGCCGGTGTTGTAGGCGCCGGTGGAGCGGGGTTCCCGACACAATTTAAATTTAATGAAGGTTTAGATACGTTGGTAATTAACGGAGCTGAATGCGAACCTTTGATTTTTTCAGATTATTATATTATGAAAAAAGAAATGGATCAGATGCTTGACGGTGCCGAGCAGGTCATAGAAGCTATGGGATTAAAAATCGGTTACCTTGGTATTAAAGAGCATACCGCTGAACGACTTGGGTTTACACACGGTCAAAAATTGTCGAAACACGTCGAAGTACACGTTTTGCCGAATGTATATCCGATGGGAGACGAAATCATCCTAATTTATGAAGTGACCAAAAGAATTGTTGCCCCGGGAAGCTTGCCGTTTACACAGGGAGTGATCGTTTCTAATGTGGAAACATTATATAATGTTTCCAATGCAGTAAAAGGGATCCCGGTAACCGAAAAATATGTTACTATCGGTGGTAAAATCAGTGATAAAGCCAGAAAAGTTGTAAAGGTGCCGATTGGAATACCGGTATCTGAGTTATTTGATTATTTGGGTGTTGTCGTTCCGTCAGATTGCGTTGTTCTCGATGGAGGTCCGGCAATGGGTAATATCATTGATCCGAAGACTTATCATATTACTAAGACGACAAAATCTTTCTTGATCTTACCAGAAAATATCCCGGCAATTATCGGAAAAACAACTGATCCTTCGAATATGGTACGCCGTTCTTCTTCCACTTGCTGCCAGTGCTCGATGTGTACGGATATGTGTCCGCGTGCTCTGATCGGATATCCTTTAAAACCACATAAAATTGTTCGTACCGTAAACGGACAAATCACCTCCAATCCACAGGATTACTTAGTTGCTTCTGTTTGTTCCAGCTGTGGTGTATGTGAATTAACAGCATGCTGTCAGGGAATCAGTCCGAGAATGGTATATGCGCAAGTAAAAGCTTCGCTTGCCAAAAACGGATTGCGTTATCAGCATGATGGCTCGGAATTGCATGCGGATCCGGACAGGAAATACCGGATGTTGCCGAGCGATCGGTTTATGGCTCGAATCGGAGTAGCACCTTATGATATTATGCCGGAATTAACCGGAGAAATTGACTTTAAAGCGACCTCTATATCAATGCCGATGCGCCAACATGTAGGAAAGCCGGCATCACCTGCGGTAAATGTAGGTGATACCGTAAAAGTCGGGGATTTAATCGGAAAAGCTGCTGATGGTATTTCAGCGAATATTCATGCTACGGTAAACGGTGTGGTTACCGCAGTTAGTGAACAGAGTGTTGAAATTAAATGCAGTTAAAAAATTAAATTGATGATGTTTTTCGTTGTTAATGAGTTGTTAATGAATAGAATACTTTTATCATAATCGTCTTTCTGCAAGATAAAAGCAAGATATAAAATTAACTTGGTCGTAGCAGGGCGGCAGAACGGAGTTTAAGATGGAAAATTCAATAGGTATTATCGAAATTAAAAGTATTGCAAAAGGGATCGAAGCATGTGATTCTGCCTTAAAATCAGCGGGTGTAAAATTAATTACTGCACAGCCGATTTGTCCGGGTAAATATGAGATTATTTTAACTGGTAATCTTGCGGACGTACAGGCTGCAGTTGATCATGTGAGAGAGCGCAATAACAGTAATATTATTGATTCTGTGAAACTGGGACGTATATCCGAATGTGTCGTAAAGGCATTGTTTGGTGCAGAAACCGGTGAACGGAAAGGATCTGTTGGTGTAATTGAAACATATTCAGCAGCCAGCGCAATTATGGCAGCCGATACGGCGGTAAAAGCTGCAAACGTGTCTATTATAGAGTTGCGTTTGTCCAGAGGTATGGGCGGTAAAGGATATGTTATGATTACCGGTGATGTCAGTGATGTGACTGCGGCTGTTGAAGCAGGTTCCAGATATGCAGCGGATCAGGGATTGCTGACCGGAAATACAGTGATTGCAGCGCCTCACGAAGAATTGTGGCAATACATGTAAAGAAAGCGTAATAATCAAATTTTTTAGGTACAGCGTAATAGGGCTGTACCTGATTTTTTTTGCTTGACAGAATGGAAAAGATATGATATAATAAAAATACAATAGTTCGCTAAATAAATATTTAGCGAACTAGGAGAGTAGAGTTTTAGGAGAGTGACCTAAAATGGCTGATAGTTATTTTAGCGATATGCCGCAGATTGCTAAGCAATTCTTAAATTATCTCGGTACCGTGAAAGGTCGTTCCGTTCGTACTGTCGAGGGCTATCATGTGGATTTGCGTACTTTTTTGCGATTTATGAAACTTTATAAATCCGGAATCAATTTACGCAGCATTACAGACGATGCTATGCAAGAAACGGATATCACTGATTTGGATTTAAATTTTATGGCTGCTGTAAAAACATCTGATATCTATGAATTTATGCAATACGCACTGCAAGGCAGAAATAATAATGCTGCAACACGCTCCAGAAAAACCACTTGTATCCGTACGTTCTATAAATATCTTACTCTCAATTTAGACCATCCCATTAAGGACAATCCGGCAAAAAATCTGGAAGTGCCGAAAATCAAAAAATCACTGCCTAAATATTTGACTTTGGAACAATCCCTGGAATTGCTGAATTCGGTAGAAACCAGCGCTCCGGAACGGGATTATTGTATGATTACCTTGTTTTTAAATTGCGGAATGCGTCTATCTGAATTGGTAGGAATTAATTTAAGCGATATTCAGGATAACACCTTGCGCTTGATCGGTAAAGGTAATAAGGAACGTATTATTTATATCAACCAAGCCTGCATGGATGCTATTCAGAATTATTTAATGGTACGCAATCAGCAACCGGGCATTAAAGACAAAAATGCATTA
The DNA here is from genome assembly GCA_959605275.1 of uncultured Eubacteriales bacterium. Classification (GTDB taxonomy): domain Bacteria; phylum Bacillota; class Clostridia; order Oscillospirales; family Ruminococcaceae; genus HGM13222. The sequence continues at coordinate 6,665 of CAUHFD010000084.1, forward strand.
TTTTTAACACGCAACGGAACCAGGATCGGAGCCAGACGAGTAGAAAAAATCGTTGAAGAAGTGCTTCGAAAAGCAGGAATGGCTAATCAAGGCTTTTCCGTTCATAAATTACGGCATACCGCTGCAACCTTAATGTACCAACATGGAAACGTGGATATCCGTATTTTGAAAGATGTTCTGGGGCACGCTGATCTGGGTACCACCGAAATATACACGCATATTTCCAATCAACAAATGGAATCCGCTATGAATCACTCTCCGTTGTCTAAAGTAAAACCAAAAAACAACTCCAAGACTTGATCACAGTCTTGGAGCTGTTTTTTGAGTGTTTTAATACGAAATATCGTTTGCTAATTCATATTCATTATAATTGAATGGTTTTTTCATTTTGAGTGCATCTTGAATGGCATAATCAACAATATTATCGTCTTTTAATGCGACGACACGATTGCCGATTCCTTTTTCAAGCAACGAAACTGCATAGTGTCCCATTTCGCTTGCAACAACTCTGTCTCGAACCGTCGGATTTCCGCCGCGCTGAACATGTCCTAAAATAGTAGCTCTGGATTCAATACCGGTAGTTGCCTCGATCTTCTTTGCCAACTCGGTAACATTTCCGACTCCTTCAGCCACCAAGATAATGAAGTGATGCTTTCCGGTTGCTTGTGCGGCATCCATCTTTTGAATAATATCTTCAAATTTATATTCTATCTCAGGAACAACAATAAACGTAGCTCCGCAGGCAATTCCGCAATTTAAAGCAATATAACCGGCATGACGTCCCATTACTTCAACAACGCTGCAGCGATAATGAGATTGAGAGGTATCTCTTATTTTATCGATCATCTCCATTGCAGTATTCATTGCAGTGTCATATCCTATGGTGTAGTCAGAACATGCAATATCATTGTCAATGGTACAAGGAACACCAATACAAGGGATTCCCGCTGCACTCAGATCGCCTGCACCACGAAAAGAACCATCGCCACCGCCAACAATAATGCCATCAATTTTTGCATCCAAGCAAGATTGTTTCGCGGTTTGCACCCCTTCCGGATACTTAAATTCCGGGCATCTGGCTGTATATAAAACGGTTCCTCCGCGATGGATGATATCTGATACGCTTCTCATATCCATTTCAATCATATCACCGTTGATTAATCCGTTGTAACCTCTGCGAATACCGATTACCTTCATTCCTTTATTCAGTGCAGTACGAACAACAGAACGCACAAAAGCATTCATTCCGGGAGCGTCGCCGCCACTGGTTAATACGCCAATCGTTTTCATTTCCATAACTAAAATCCCCATTCCTTTATTGAATACGAGCAGATAAAGATGAATTTTTCGCCTTATCAAACCCGTTTTCTTAGCATCCAAATAAGGTTGTCTAACAAATATCCAACTATTTGTTATTATACATAAAAAAGATTTGGCGTGCATTATTTTGAAACAAAAATCCATATTTAACAACAAAAATTACAACCTTGTGATTTTTTTATCAATTGTTTTTCATTTTAAAACAACATTGTCACTTGAAATGATATGTGAAATTTTATTCACTAACTCCTGTTGTTTCTGTGGTGCGTAGCCGGTCGGTATTTTCGCATATTTTTTAGAATCATTATAAAAAAAGAAAGCAGTTCCGGATCCGGGATATTGTTTTAATATTTCATATATGATAGCGGCACGTTCATCACTTTTGCTTTCCAATTTCATGAAAAGTTTATTTTCTGATGCTCCCCTCTCCTGCTTATTATGACCGAAAACGGCTTCTGATAAACCAAATTGGCTCTTTAAAAGAATAGAATTGCACAAGATTTTCGGTGTTTCTTCTTCCTTGAGAGAAATAGTCCCGGTGATCAATAGAACTTCTCCTTCTTTCATATATTGAGCAAATTTGCCGTATATATTCGGGAAAACGGTGACTTCAATCACCCCTGTCTGATCCTCTATATTGACAAAAGCCATTTTACTTCCGCTTTTTGTCTGAATGGTTTTTTTGTTTAAAACAACACCCAGAATGCGAACCGGTACTCCATCTTTCATCAAAGAAACATCTTCGTCTGCACCATTAAGAATGTCCAAAATATCCATACATTGATATTTCAAGCTCACATCTCTGTATTGATCCAGAGGATTGGCGGAAATAAACATTCCCACGGTTTCTTTTTCCATCGCCAATAATTCATCCGGAGGAAACTCCTGCACATTCGGCATATTATATTTTGGTTTTTCAATGGTACCGATATGAAATAAATCCAGCTGTCCTTCTATTGTATTTCGATTGTTGGAATTAGCGGATTCCAGTATTTTCTCATAAGAAACAAGCATCTGGCGCCGATTATGGGGCAAGCAGTCCATTGCTCCGGAGCGAATCAGACTTTCTACCGTTCTCTTATTTAAGTCCTTCCCGTTCAGGCGCTCGCAAAAAGACGGAAGATCTTCATAGACACCGTCTGTTTTTCGCTGAGCTAATAACTGTTGAATGAATCCCCTGCCGACATTTTTAATCGCTAGCAACCCGAATCGAATTCCTTCTGGTGTGACAGAAAATCCCAGTTCACTTTCATTTATATTAGGCGGTAAAACGCGCAGTCCCATTTTCTGGCATTCTCCGACATAAGCAATCATCTTATCGGTATTCTCCAACACGCTCGTCAGCAGAGCCGCCATATATTCTCTCGGGTAATGGCATTTCAAATATGCAGTTTGATAAGAGATGTGAGCGTAAGCAGCCGCGTGGGATTTATTAAATGCATATGCGGCAAAGCTGGTCATCTCGTCGAAGATATCATTTGCGATCTCGGGACTGACGCCGTTTGCAACAGCGCCGACGCATTCGATGCTGCCATCTTCATTTGTCTTGCCATAAATAAAATTTTGCCGTTCCTTTTCCATGACATCAGCTTTTTTCTTAGACATGGCACGCCGTACCAAATCTGCACGTCCGTAAGAGTAACCGGCAAGTTCACGGCAAATCTGCATCACCTGTTCCTGATAGACGATGCAGCCGTAGGTAACGTCTAATATCGGCTTCAGCAATGGGTGCTTGTAGGTTACCTGTTCGGGATGATGCCGGTAATTGATATATTTCGGAATAGAATCCATCGGTCCCGGTCGATAAAGCGAAGTTACTGCAATCAGATCCTCCAGATGTTCCGGCTTTAGCTGTTGAAGGACCTGCTTCATCCCGGGAGATTCAAACTGAAAGACGCCGTTTGTGTTGCCGCTGGAAAACATTTTATAGGTTTCGGAGTCGTGTATACTGATTTTTTTGACAGAAAACCCACGATTCTGTTTGCGAATAAATTTATCACAATCAGAAATAAAAGTTAAATTTGGGAATCCCAGAAAATCGATTTTCAGTAAGCCCAAGCGTTCCAGAGTGGTCATAGTATATTGCGTAACGATTGATTCCTCGTTTTTTTGCAGAGGGACATACTCGCTGACAGCTTTGGGTGTAATCACTACACCGGCAGCGTGGGTCGAGGCGTGCCTGGGCATTCCCTCTATTTTTTGTGCCGTGTCAATCAGTTCCTTGATACGCGGACTACCGTTATATAGTTCTTTCAGCTCAGGAGACAGCACAAGCGCATGCTCAATGGTCATTCCTAACGCCATCGGTATTTTTTTTGCGACCGTATCGACCTCCTGATAAGAAAGCCCCAGAGCCCTGCCTACATCACGAATCGCACCGCGCGCAGCCATAGTACCAAAAGTAATAATTTGAGCGACATGATCCACACCATATTTGTTGATGACATAATCAATGACCTGCTGTCGTTTTTCATAACAAAAATCAACGTCAAAATCCGGCATGCTGACGCGTTCCGGATTTAAAAAGCGCTCAAACAGCAGA
>CAUHFD010000085.1 GCA_959605275.1 uncultured Eubacteriales bacterium
AGGCGCTACCGAGGTGCACGTCCGTATTTCCTCTCCCCCCTTTACCAATCCTTGCTACTTCGGCACCGATATCGACAGTAAAGATAATTTAATCGCCTGCAAAATGAGTATCCCCGAAATATGCTCTTATATTGGTGCGGACTCTCTCGGATATCTCAGTGTGGAAAGCGTAAATAAGATTGCCAACGGCGCCAAATGCGGTTTCTGTGACGCCTGTTTCACCGGAAATTATCCCGTTGATCCGCCGCAAGCGACCGATAAAAACAAATTTGAATGTAAATTATCCGAACGCAAACAAAAATAATACGTTACAGTAAACAGGAAAGAGGATGAGGATTTTGAAAAGCTTCAGCGATAGCTATAAAGAGGCGGGCGTTGACGTTACCGCCGGTTATAAAGCAGTAGAATTAATGAAAAGCCATGTTGCAAAAACGATGACTTCCGGCGTATTGTCCGGTATCGGCGGATTCGGCGGATTGTTTGAACTGGATATGACCGGTATTCAACATCCGGTGCTTGTTTCGGGCACAGACGGTGTCGGAACCAAATTAAAGCTTGCCTTTTTAATGGACAAGCATGATACCGTCGGTATTGACTGCGTGGCAATGTGTGTCAACGATATTATCTGCTGCGGTGCAAAGCCGCTGTTTTTCCTTGATTACGTCGCAGTCGGTAAAAATTATCCCGAAAAGGTTGCGCAAATCGTTTCGGGTGTAGCCGAAGGCTGTATACAGGCGGGATGCGCTCTGATCGGCGGAGAAACTGCTGAAATGCCCGGATTTTACCCGATTGATGAATATGATCTTGCCGGCTTCAGCGTCGGTGTTGTTGATAAAGACAATATTTTAGATCCATCTGTTCAAAAATCGGGAGACGTGCTGATCGCATTACCTTCCAGCGGGGTACATTCCAACGGCTTTTCCTTGGTTCGTAAGGTGTTCAACGTAGAACATGCCAACTTAAACCAGCAAATTCCGGAACTGAACGGAACGCTGGGTGAAACACTGCTCACTCCGACTAAAATTTATGTGAAACCGATTCTCAGCCTGCTGGAACAAGTAAAAGTGAAGGCAATTTCTCATATTACGGGTGGCGGCTTCTATGAAAATATTCCCCGCTCTTTGCCGGACGGCATTTCCGCTAAAATCGACCGCAAAGAAATACGTGTCTTGCCTATTTTTGACGTCATTGCGAAAACCGGAAACATCCCTGAAAGAGATATGTTCAATACTTATAATATGGGTGTCGGCATGTGTGTTTCGGTCGATAAAAACGACGCCGATCTTGCCGTATCCGTCTTAAAAGAAAACGGTATTGACGCTTACATAATGGGCGAATTGTTCGCAAGCGATTGCGGGGTAGAAATATGCTAAACGTCGTCGTCATGGTTTCGGGGGGCGGCACAAATCTCCAGGCAATTTTAGACGCAATTGACAGCGGTAAAATCACCAATGCGAAAATTGCCTGTGTTGTAGCAAGCAATCCGAACGCTTATGCGTTACAACGTGCCGCCAATCATGGCATTCCGACCGAAACGGTCTGCCGCAAAGAATACAGCAGTGCTGAATTCTTTGATGATGCTGTATTAGCGGTACTAAATAAACATCATGCCGATTTAGTCGTCCTTGCCGGTTATCTCTCTATTCTTGGGAAAAAAGTCACCGATGCTTATGCGTACCGGATGATCAACATTCATCCGGCGCTGATTCCCAGCTTTTGCGGTCCGGGGTTTTACGGATTAAAAGTTCATGAAGCGGCATTGGCATACGGGGTAAAAGTAACCGGTGCAACGGTACACTTTGTAAACGAAGAAGCGGATGCGGGTGCCATCATTCTCCAAAAGCCGGTGATGGTGGAGGAAAATGACACGCCGGAAACCTTGCAAAAACGAGTCATGGAGCAGGCGGAATGGGAAATTCTGCCCCAAGCAATTGATTTGTTTTGCAACGGCAGAATCAAAATCGTCAACGGCAAAACCTACATGAAATAGAGAATCCATCGAAACAGAAAGGAAAGAGGATCATGTTGCAATTAGTAGAAGAATTACAGCAAAACAGCTATCCGGGACGCGGTATCGTGCTTGGCAAAAGTGCCGACGGTAATCAAATGGTTATCGCATATTTTATTATGGGAAGAAGCGAAAACAGTCGCAACCGTGTCTTTGTAGAAGAAAATGGCGGGATTAAAACACAAGCGTTTGATCCGTCAAAGCTCACCGACCCTTCGCTGATCATTTATTCTCCTGTGCGGGTCATTAACGGAAAAACCATCGTCACCAACGGCGACCAAACCGACACCATCTATGATTTTATCGCCAAAGGCGATACCTTTGAAAACGCACTGCAAACCAGGACCTTTGAGCCGGACGCGCCAAACTTTACCCCCCGTATTTCCGGCATCGTAGAGGGCGACCGGTACACCCTTTCTATTTTAAAAAGCGCAAACGGAAATCCTGACTCCACCTGCCGTTATTTCTTTGATTATCAGTCTCCACTTGCGGGTGAAGGACATTTTATACATACCTATCGCTGTGACGGCAACCCGATTCCTTCCTTTGAGGGAGAGCCGAAAAAGGTTGCTGTGAACGGAGATATCGACGCCTTTACAGAGTCCATTTGGAATAGTTTAAACGCTGATAATAAAGTTTCGTTGTTTACAAGATATATTGACTTAACAACCGGCGAAACACAGACCAGAATCTGCAATAAAAATCAATAAACAAGAGGAAGGATTTGAGATAACGATGGCGAAAGAATTGGAATTAAAATATGGCTGTAACCCAAACCAAAAGCCCTCCCGAATTTTTATGGAAAACGGCGAGCTTCCGATTCAGGTGCTCAACGGAAAACCGGGATACATTAATTTTATGGATGCCTTCAACAGCTGGCAGTTGGTAAAGGAATTAAAAGAAGCAACCGGACTTCCGTCCGCTGCATCATTTAAGCATGTCAGTCCTGCCGGTGCAGCAGTCGGCACCCCGATGACCGACGTTCAGAAAAAAATCTGCTTTGTGGATGATTTGAAGCTGACGCCGCTCGCCATGGCATATGCCAAAGCAAGAGGTGCGGACAGAATGTCTTCATACGGAGATTTTATTGCGCTTTCGGACGAATGTGATGAAGAAACTGCTACTCTGATCGCCCGTGAAGTATCGGACGGCATTATTGCCCCCGGCTATTCCGCAAAAGCGCTTGAAATTCTGAAAAGCAAACGCAAAGGCGGCTATACCGTTATCCAAATCGATGAAAATTACACACCTGCGGAGATGGAACGCCGCAATATCTACGGCATCACTTTTGAGCAAGGCAGAAACAATCTGCAAATCAACGAAGAAATGCTAAACAACCTGGTGACCGATGCAAAAGAGATGCCGGAGGGTGCGAAACGCGATTTAGTGCTGGCATTGATTACGCTCAAATATACCCAGTCCAACTCGGTTTGCTATGCCAAAGACGGTCAAACCATCGGCGTCGGTGCCGGTCAGCAATCCCGTATCCACTGCACTCGGCTTGCCGGTAATAAGGCTGACATTTGGTTTTTGCGCCAAAATCCCAAGGTGTTAAATCTCCCATTCAAATCCGATATTCGTCGCCCCGACCGCGACAACACCATTGATGTCTATATCTCCGATGATTACATGGATGTACTCGCCGACGGTGTTTGGGAGAATTTCTTCACCGAAAAGCCGGAGCCGCTCACCCGAGAAGAAAAGCGTGCCTGGCTGGATACCCTGACCGATGTAGTTCTCGGTTCGGATGCATTCTTCCCATTTGGCGATAATATTGAGCGTGCCAATCGCAGCGGCGTCAGATATATCGCGCAGCCGGGCGGATCTATCCGTGACGATAACGTGATCGAAACCTGCAATAAGTACGGCATTGCCATGGCATTTACCGGCATCCGTCTGTTCCACCACTAATATTTTTACTGCGAAAAGAAAGGATTGGTCATAAAAATGAAAGTATTAGTAATCGGCGGCGGCGGACGGGAACATGCCATTATCCGGAAGCTCAAAGAAAGCAGTCGGGTATCTGAAATTTATGCCGCACCCGGAAACGGCGGAATTTCCGCCGATGCCAAATGTGTAAATATCAAGGCAACGGATATCGATGCCATGATCGACTTTGCCGTCAAAAATCAAATTGATTTTGCCGTGGTTGCACCGGATGATCCGTTGGTACTCGGTATGGTGGACGCCTTCGAAAAAGTCGGCATCAAAACCTTCGGTCCTAATAAAGCGGCTGCCATATTGGAAGGCAGTAAAGTATTCTCTAAAGAGCTAATGAAAAAATACCATATTCCTACTGCTAAGTATGAGGTGTTCGACGACCCGAACCAAGCAATTGACTATATCCGCTCCGAAAACACCTATCCTACGGTTATTAAAGCGGACGGTTTGGCATTGGGAAAAGGCGTGATCATTGCGGAGGATTTTGCGCAGGCAGAGCAGGCAGTTCGCTCCATGATGGAAGATAAAATTTTCGGTGAAAGCGGCAGTCACATCGTCATTGAAGAGTTTCTGACCGGCCCGGAGGTTTCGGTATTAGCTTTTACCGATTCCAAAACAGTCAAACCAATGATCTCTTCCAAGGATCATAAGCGTGTTTACGATAATGACAAGGGATTAAATACCGGCGGTATGGGTACGATCGCGCCAAATCCGTACTATACCGATGAAATTGCACAAATATGCATGAAACAGATCTTTCTACCTACCATTCGCGCGATGGTTACGGAAGGGCGTCCGTTCAAGGGCTGCTTGTATTTCGGATTGATGATCACGCCGAATGGTCCGAAGGTCATTGAATATAATTGCCGATTTGGCGATCCGGAAACGCAGGTGGTTTTGCCCTTGTTAAAAACCGATTTAATGGATATCTTCCTCGCTATCTATGAGGAACGCCTTGCAGAATTGGATATTGAGTGGAAAAACGGCGCCGCCGCCTGTGTCGTCATGGCGTCGGGCGGATATCCGCAGAAATATCAAACCGGTCTGCCGATCACGGGACTGGATCAAAGCGGTCAAACAAGCGCCGCAACCATATATCATGCCGGAACCAAAAAAGAGAATGACGCTTATCTCACAGCAGGTGGGCGTGTTTTGGGCGTCACGGCAACCGGAGAGAATCTGGAAGCCGCTTTGTCAACCGCTTATGACGCCGTAAAACAAATTTCATTTGACGGCTGTCATTACCGTACCGACATCGGAAAAATTAATACTAAAATCTAATTGAAAGCTTTAATCAATTTTCGAGGATAACACGTTCCGGTGCAATTCAGGTCGGAAAGAATTAAAGTGTTTCATTAGATTTTAGTATAAATAAGAATATGCAAAGAACACGCTTGGAATAAAAGAACAAGCGTGTTCTCGTTTTTATATCTGAAAATCCATATCCTGTCACTCCTTCTTTTGTTCTACCTTGCTCTTGTCAACAAAGCAGATACATGTTAAAATAAACACATATAGCAGAGTAGGAAAACAGGCGTTAAGTGTTTGGCAGACGGGGAGTTGCTGCCAGGACGAAAAACCGTTATGGTTTGCGGTCTGTTTTTCGCATCCCGCTGTGACAATCCGAGGCAGTAATCCTGCACTTCCGAATTTGTACAGCAAATTTATGATGCAAGGAGGTACTGCTATGAAAAAGTTTCTTTCTTTATTTACCCAATCCGCCGCAGAGCTGAAAAAGCTCCGCTCACTGACCGGAATTGCAATGTTGGTCGCACTCAATGTTGCGCTGTCTTTCGCCACCATACCGATCGGCTCGACGATGAAGATCAGCATCAGCTTCTTGGCAATCGCCATTATGGGAATGCTGTACGGTCCGGTGGCAGCGGGAATGGGCGCTGCATTAGGAGATATTTTAAGCTACTTGCTAACGCCGGGAAACAGTATGGGAGCCTATTTTTTTGGATTTACTTTAACTGCGTTTCTGGGCGGAATTGTGTATGGCATCGCTTTTTATTCCTGTAAAGTCAGTGTTCCGCGTGTCATCATTGCAAAAGCTGCTGTCAATTTGCTGCTGAATCTGTTGCTGAACACCTTTTGGATTTTCATCCTGTATGGCAAGGCAGTAGGTATCGTGGAAATTTTCTCCCGCATATTTAAAAATCTGTTGATGCTTCCGCTGGAAATCGCCGCTTTGTTTATCATTTTAAAAGCCATCACGAAACTGATTCAACAAAAGAAAGTAACAATTGTTTGAAAATATTCAAGAAGCTCCTCCGCCCGCAATAGCGAGCAGAGGAGCTTCTTTATTTAACAAACTATAAGTACAAACCGTATTCCACAAAGCAATAACGATCATCCCAGCCGGGATTTTTGCCGCCGCACCAAACATCTGAATCCTCAAAGAAACTATTCGGGCAAACGAAGTAGCATTCTCCTTCTTTCAGATGGTGAGGACCTAATAGGTTGCGGAGATTACCGATGATCTCTACTTCAATTTCGTTTTCTCCCTCATGCAGCAGTCCGCTTAAATCCACTTCATAGGGCTGCCAAAGGATCGTTCCGGCATCTGCGCCGTTTACCCGCACTTTGACAACAGTAGAACAGCGTTTGGCAAACAATAAACTTCTGTTCACACATTCCTTCGCGTTCAGCGTCACCGTGTTTTTCAATACCATTCTGCCGTTAAAGAACGGAAATTTTTGTAGCACGAAATTGCCTACCGTAACGGTTTTCGGCATATCGGAAATCGCAAACGAACCGTCATAACGCACTGCACGCCTATCCAATTCGGTAAATTCGCCCGCCGTATCCACGCCGAAATCACCGATGACGTAAACCGCTTCTATCTCGGTATCATAGGTCAGCATATTTTTCTCAGATTCAAATTGCAATGAATTTTTAATATTTTGGTAAATCTTTTCACTTTGGGTAAAATGAATGGAAAGTTTAATTTGATTTTCACCGAGCGCAACCGCATCTGAAATATCGATCTTACGGAACGATTTGTCCCGATAATATCCGCAGTCAACGTTAGGAATATCTTTTCCATTCACCGAAATTACAAACTTTTCAGGAGTTTCCAATACTAAATAGAGCGGCGTGTCCGGTTTTTGTATGACGTTCATATAAAATACTAAATCAACATCTACCGGTCGTTCTAATTTGCATGCCTCCCCTTGAATATTGTTAATCGGCACCTGTTTTCCCTGTAAAATGCCGTCAAAATAATAATCGCAATAGTCTAAAGTAACGGCATTCGGATCAGACTCAGAAATCTGCCATACTGCGCCTAACTGCTGGTTGATCGGATGAAGAAGCCTTGTGTCCGCCGCTGTTAATTCCGGCTTTTTCTCCTGATATGCAAATAATACAACAGAGCCCATGCCGACAAGAGAAACTTCAACCGACACTTGCCCATCCTGTTCAGACTGTGCAATCGGCAGAATTTCACCGCTGCAATAATCGAATTTTCCGACCGATTTTCCCGCAAAACGGATACACAGCTCCCGTTTTTCCTTTGAGGTATTAACAACATAATACATCGTCATTCCCTCGGAATCGAAATAGCGCACTGTGGAGGCAACCCCCGAAAGAATACCATTTTTCTCCGAAATGTGAATGGGTCTGACATCAGACTCAACCGCATCTGCCATTGCCTGCAAAGAATCGGCAATCAAACATTTTTCCGCTAATTGTTTTACCTTGTCAGACGGCTCTCCGCCGACCATTTCGGGAATTCTCCCACTAAATATAATCTTGCCGCCGTTTGCCTGAAATTGTTCCAACAGTTCCACTGTCTCCGGCGCCAGATTCAGAGCGTCCGGTACCAAAACAACCCGATAACTCATCTGACCGACAGTCAATACATTACCGGATACCGAACCGTGCAGCTGCATGATGCGCTCGTCGCCCAAATCGTACTGAATTTGATTTTCTTCCAGCAAATGGATGGTCTGCATAAACTTTTCATCCAGCTCTCGCAGCAAACCATTATCCTGATTGTTAAAGCAGATCCATGCGGAAGACATCGGATGAATCACTAAGGTTTCAAAACGCACCGTACCCTCAGACAGCAGCATACCCAATCGGCTGAACACATCGTTGAGCTTTCTGTATTCGCTCCACCACGGCTGCTGATAAAACAAGGTGGCAGGATAATCACGCTTGCGAATTCCCCGCAGCGAATATCCCTCCAGATGCTGGCAGAGGAGATTGATTCCCCGCACCATCTGCCATTCATAAATACGCTTTAACTCTTCGAAGCTAACATCCCAGCCGCAAAGTGCAAAAGTCTCACTCAATACCTGTTTTTTCCCGGTTTGATGTGCTACCGAAGCCACCTGGATTGCGGTTGTGCTGGGACCGACTTCACGTCCCAACCAATCCATGCCCGGTATATGCATATACTCGTAATTAGGCATACAAGCACCGTTAGAAACCAGTTGACTCTCCATGGATTCTTCCAATACCATGTGTCCGGTCAATTGAACGCCATTTGCCTCACACCAGTTATAAATCTGCTTGCAAAAAGCATCGGTGAATAAATCGCGTACCAACTGCCAAAAACGGAAACGGATCCGTTCATAACCTTTTACTTCGAAAAACAGCGCCGGCAATAACGGAAGCAACTCCTCGCCGTACCGCTTTTGATAATTGTCCGGCAAAACCAACGACCACGGTATTCCATTACGGGAAATTTGCGGTTCATCAGTAAAGAAACCTGTCATTTTAGCAAAATCTTCGCCCAACTCTTTTTTGTATACAACGTGGATGACCTCAATAAACTTGGCAATTACTTCGGCATCTAACGTATCCACATAAAACGGATTTACATCGTAATACATATGTATCCATTTGCCCTCAAACGGAAGACAGCAAATGGTAAAAGTATCGTTTTTCTCTGTCTCAACCATTTCGTAACGGAGATATTTTTGCTGATATTTTACACCGAGGCCATTGACAATGCCGCTGCCGAAACCGCTCGGCCAACCGTTTTCGTCATAGCCCCACGCACCCATGCCGCGCTTTTCGCCTTCATGGATACCGCACTTAATATTATCCATCCACTCTTCGCCCATGTATTCTGTCTGCAAGCCGCCCCGAGCGTGCATAAAATATCCACCGATTCCCGCTTTTTCCATCTGCTCTATCTGCCACGCAGTTTCATCAGTATGCAATTTGTCATTCCATGACCAAAACGGAATCGGACGATATTTTTTCGGTGGATCTGATAAATTTTTCTGAAACAACTCCATATGCCCCTATGCTTGGCTGAAATCAGCCAATACTCCTTCGATAAAGAAATGATAAAATCCCCGTCCGGAACAGACGGGGACGATAGACTTATTTTAGCAGAAATTGGTTGGTTTCGCAAGGTCATTCCGCAAATTAGAAAAAATCAGCGTATATACCAAAAATGCCGGCTTTTTATATACAAATAATCATTTCGAAGCAGCAGAAACGACCAACCCGGAAGCAGTCTGTTCCGAAGATTCGCCGGCAGATTCATCAAACGCATCCGGATAAAGCGCAACTGCGGTCTTTTGAATCACTTCTAAAACACGGCTGCTCTGCAACGCAAAAAGCGTATTATCAATGGTATAAACCTTCCCGTTTTTTACCGCGCCGAAATCTTTATAAGCAGCGTTGGACTGCAAATGCGGCAGTCCATACGGATCGGCAACAAAAATAAAGTCCGGATCTTTTGCCTGCATCTCTTTTGCATCCGCAGTGTAGCCGGTTGCCGCTTCCGCCGCATTCGTGCCAAACACCGATAATATGCTGCTTTCAAAAGTATCTCCGGTAGCGATAATGCCATTTGGATTAATAATATATAAAAAAGTACTGTTTGCCGCTTCCGCCGGAAGTTTTGCTTTAATATCATTAATTCCCGATTCCATTTTTGCAAATTGATCGGCACCTGCCCGTCTACCATCTTTCTGCCCCAAAAATAGCAGTCCGATATTCTGATACAACGTTTTCAGTTCCTCTAAATTTTTAGCCATCGGAAGAACAACAACCTGTATTTTCGCGGTTTCCAAGGCTTCTATGTCTTTTTTTGATAAGGAATCATGAGTCAGCACGATATCAGGAAGTGCCGCAACAATTGCTGCCGTATCAAGGTGACCTGTTTTTCCCGCCGACGGGATTTCCTTAACCGACTCAGGATAATCGGCATCGTCAGTACGGATAACCACTTTGTCCCCATAACCATGCTCGAATAAAATTTCGGTCAAGGACGGAGAAAGACAAGCCACTTTTTCCGGCTGTGTTTCAACAGTCACATTCGCTACCTGTACCGGATAGGCTTGTATTTCCTCTTCTTTTTTATTCTGAATATCACACGCGGTCAAAGTTCCAAATAAAACCAATGTCAAAACAACAGCAATGATTCTTTTCATAGCATTTGTGTTCTGCTTTTGGGTGATAAAAGCAAGCATCCTTTCTATGGTATCTGTAACATTTACAACAGTGGCAATCCCAACTCTAAACGTCCCTGTACCGCATCAATATACTGTCTGGCA
>CAUHFD010000086.1 GCA_959605275.1 uncultured Eubacteriales bacterium
TGCCGGAGCTGGTAAATTAAGATGATGATACCGAAAGGTATGTTGATTTCAGGAGGATATGGACTTGAGCAGAGAAAACAAAAAAAGCATATCTACAATCATTGCAATCATATCTGTTGTCATCATGGTATTGTCCGGTGTTTTGATGTCATGGTCCAGTTATCGCGCTGTCCCGAATGAGAAAACAGACGTGCCGGTTGACACAGATACCGTTGATATTGCTCAGATACAGGATGATTTGAAACAAAAGCCGTTGGCAATCTCATTGACGGAAGGAGCAAGGGGATTTTATCTGTCTGCCGATGAACTAATCCAAAAAGAAACAGTGGATGAGGGAATCATTTCTGCTCGTATTGATGCCATTTTTTCATCAATCAAGCAGTATGATTTTAACGCGGTTATGATAGACACAAAATATCAGGACAATGTCATTTACACATCGGATGTTTATCAATCATACCCGATCGATGTACTGCGGCTTGTGAGGGAAAAAGCGAATCAGCAGGGGATTTCTTTGTTTACGATATATCATATGAGCGGCATTTCCGGTGTTTCCCAAACAGCAGATTTTATTTCCGGAATAGAAGAATTGGCACAAAAATATGCTCCTGACGGGATATTGCTGGATAATTACAGTACCAATGCGGATGCAGAACATTATATACAATATATGACGGTCGGAGGAGGCAGCGGTTTTGACCAGTGGCTGCGCAACCGAAATACTGCGCGGATTAATCAGGCAGTGTCTGCGGTTCGTGAGATATTGGATACGATACCGGTCGGACTGGTTGCGGATCCCGTTTGGGCATTGAAAAGTAAAAATAACCAGGGGATAGACGGAAGTGCAAGCTATCAGACCTATTATGACGGTCATGCAGATACAAAATCATGGATTGAGAATCAGAATATAGATTTTGTATGCGTAACGGTGAAAAAATCGCTTACCGATAACAGCCTTAATTTTGGTACCATTTCGGGATGGTGGGCTAATATTGCCAATCAGGCAAAAATCCCGCTGTATTTTATTCTGGCAGGAGAGAATGTCTGCACCAGTCAAGCCGGATGGAGCGGAACAGACCAATTAATTCGTCAGGTATCTTTAACCAGCAAACTGACAGGATATTACGGCAGCTTTTTCAGCGGCTATGACCGCATGAAGTCAGATCCGCAGGGAAGTACATCGGCGTTGTTGAAATACTATGCTGATGAATATACGGAGAGTAATCTTTTTCAGGATTTGACCATTTCTTCTCCAAAGAAGCTTTCTACTACTACCTATGACGGTACTGTTGTATTCAGCGGAAAATATGATCCGCAGTTTGAGGTTACCATCAATGGGAAAAAAGTGATTCCCACCAAAAAGGGGGAATTTTACGAAAAGTATAATTTGGAAATCGGTACCAATAAGTATACCATTCAGCACAAAGGACAGGTGAAAACCTATACCATTGTCCGTAAAGTGAAAGTGTTCGAGAGTGTCAGTCCGACAGGTACACTGGAAGTAGACGGAGAAACCAGTATTCGGGTAGAGGCAAAAGTATATCGCGGTTCTAAGGTAACGGCTGTCTTTAACGGGAAAACGATTACGTTAAGTGAACTTGAGAGTGCTGACGGAGAAAGCAAGGATTCTACTTATACTTCGTATGTGGGTAACTTTACTGCGCCGAAGTCGGGGACTTCCGACAAAAAACTGGGTGCAATTCAGTTTAAAGCGACTTATAAAAATTCTACCGAGAGCAAAACAGGCGCTTCTGTTACGCTCCTCAAAAAAATAGAGATACCGGATTGGTCGCCGGGAGGCGGCGAGGGAATAGGCGGTTCTGTTTTGCCGCCGATTAATCCGAAATTGCAGGTGAGAGTGGATACCGATTATTTGGAGGTATATGATCCGGGCGATACCGACCCATACCCATCTGCTAAGTATTATTCTCCGCCCAAGGGAACGATTGATTATGTTGATTCTCAACGTGTAATCAGCGGTAAGACTTTTTATTATCTTCATTCCGGTAAACGTGTTCTGAAATCTGATGTCACAACATTTACGGGTACCTATAACGGGAACAACGCTTTGTCGGAGATGGCGTTCAGTGAAGAAGGCAACGCAACCATACTGCGGTTGAAGCAAAAGTGGAATGCCCCGTTTAATATTACCTTTAATGATGTAGAATATTATACCGGCTCTGCCGATCATGATTTTTATGTGCGTAATTTTACTTCCGATACGGTGACGATTACCTTTGATTATGCCACTCAGGCCGAGGCGGTTTCCAAAGAGTTATTGAAAAATACAACCATGTTTACCGATATCAAATTAGAGAAGATCATACAGTACAATATTGATCGTTACCGCCTGCATTTAAAGCTGGTACGTCCCGGAAAGTATTACGGATGTTATTCCTATTACGATGAAGATGGGTATCTTGTCCTGCGTTTTAATAACATAAAAGGCAGTTTAAGCGGTGTGCGCATTTTTATGGATCCGGGACACGGCGGGGCGGATCCCGGCGCAATCGGCAAATATGTGGAAAATAATGAGACGTATATCGTAAAGGAGTCTGAGATTACTCTTAAAATTGTCCAAAAGCTTGCGGAAAAATTGCGTGCGCAGGGAGCCGTAGTGGAGTATCTTACCGAGGAAGAACGGGCAAAGTATATGGCGAGTGCCGGAGGACTGCCTGATCGTTATAAAGCGGGACAGCGTTTCAAAGCTGAAATTTTGTTGTCAGTGCACTGTAATGCAAGCAGTTCGAGCGCTAGCGGAACAGAGGCATGGTATACTACGCCGTTCTCTATGCCCCTTGCCCGGGAAATATCCGCAGGAATCGCCGCTTCTACCGGAATTAATAATCGAGGCCCGCATAATAATCGCTTTGCGGTAAACCGCGGCAGAACTTTTCCATCCGTATTAATAGAAACTGCGTTTATTTCGAACGACAAAGAGGTTCGTTTATTAAACAGTGAAGAAGGACAGGATAAAATTGCCGCTGGTATTGTAAACGGCATTATGAATTACTTGAAATAATCCAAGGTTTTTGCTGCTATCTCACGACGGATTTGCTTTCTAAATCCTGTTTTATAATGAAAAGCGAGCTTTGCCCCTTATTGAATCAAAAGAACAAATGATGATGTTTTTATCATTTGTTCTTTTTTTATGCTGCTTTTTGGATTCACATAGCTTTCACACAGTTGACAAACATACGTCAAACAGCATTTATATAATAATACTAAAATCTAATGAAACGCTTTCATTCTTTCCGGTCTGAATTGCACCAGAATGCGTTATCCTCCTTGCTGGGCGTCAGCCCAGCGGTGTCGTCTGCCTTTTCTGACACAATTCATCCTCGGAAATCGATTAAAGCTTTCAATCAGATTTTAGTATAAAACACGAAAAATGGTGTTACTTCATAAGCGTGACAGGCTCCATGAAATAATATTTGTAAAAGGAGGAAAAGACAGGTGCGAAAAACAAAAGGAAAAATAGTATTATTTTTGACGCTGACATTAATCAGTATTTTTTGCTGCTGCAAAATTTTTACCCTTGCAGCCGAAACATCATCCGATGTGATTGCCGAATCTTCTCTTCCGGAGAATATTGTTTCCGAGGCTCTGAAAATCATCAACATGGCTGGTGAGGAGGGGTTAACAGAATCGGATTTAAAACAACTTGCGGCTTTGGGACTAACGGATTCACAGATTGAAATGCTGAAAAATTTTTCACTTGCTGAAAATTCCGGATCTGCTGAAAATACAGATCGGTTGTTCGATTCCTGGATCACAAAACAATCCGGATGGAACGATTATTCTTCGGTGTTTCTTATGGTATTTGGCATAATCATTGCCGGAGGGTTGATCGGATTACTGTTGGTTATTCGCAAGCTGTTTTTAAACAAGAAATTGAGACACACTCCAAAACGGCGGCATTTTATTTGATGGCTGGTAAACGATGAAAAAGCACAGCCATGAAATAATCTGAGAAGTATTATTAATGACGGCATCTGGAAAATCAGACGTAAGCGGCAGAAGATTATTACAATCGAAGGATGGGATATCAAAAATGTATATCATTAAAAATGCTTGGAAAAGTATTTCGCGTTCCAAAGGAAGAAATATTTTGATTGGTATTATTGTTGCGGTGATTGCAATTTCCAGCTGTATCGGATTGAGCATCCGCAATGCGGCAAAGAAAGCGGAAGAACAAGGTTTGGAGTCGCTGAGTATAACGGCAACCATTTCATTTGACCGTCAATCCCTAATGCAGAATGCGGAGAATAAAGGCGCTTCGAATTTTCGGGAACAAATGAAAAATATTGAATCATTGTCTATTGACGATATGAAGGTGTACGCGGAATCGGAATATGTAGATAAATTCACATACACGATTTCCAGCTCGGTGAATGCGTCAGGCAATTTAGAGCCGGTTGATACCAACGACAGCACCGATACCGATTCTTCCTCTTCGGGCGGTCAGCAAACAGATAGCAACCGTCCTTCCATGCCGGATTTCGGAAAAGGCGGATTTGGCGGTATGGGAACGCAGGGAGACTTTACGATTACCGGATATAATTCCTACGATGCGATGACTGATTTTAACGACGGCGTATCTAAAATCACCGACGGAGCAATGTTTGAAGAGGGGACGTCGGAGCTTGTTTGTATTATTAACAGCGAATTAGCGTTGTATAATGATCTTTCTGTCGGGGATACTATTGCGCTTGCAAACCCAAATGCAGAGGAAGAAACCTACGCGTTTAAGATTGTCGGTATTTATGAGACAACCGCTTCAGAAACAGATATGGGAGGCGGTATGGGAGGATTTTCTACATCAACCGACCCTGCAAATCAAATCTATGTCAGCT
Organism: uncultured Eubacteriales bacterium; assembly: GCA_959605275.1. Classification (GTDB taxonomy): domain Bacteria; phylum Bacillota; class Clostridia; order Oscillospirales; family Ruminococcaceae; genus HGM13222. The sequence goes on from CAUHFD010000086.1 coordinate 4,857, forward strand.
ATGAAACTTTAAAAGCGGTAACTGAAAAATCGAAGTCCGTTGCAACGACCTCTACCGATGATACGACCGGCAGAGAGAGTACAACAGCTCTGCGTAGCCAGGAAACAGGACTTTATTATCTGAAAGATGTTGAGACTTTAGAAAAATTTGAAGCAGATTGTCGGGAAAATGGATTGTCAGACAACTATCAGGTTACTTCTAACGATGTAACTTCTTATGAGCAAAGTCTTGTGCCGCTGAAAAATCTGAGTACCTTCGCAACCTACTTTTTGATTGTTGTTTTAATCATTGGTGCCGTTATTTTGATTGTATTGAACATCTTTAACATTCGGGAGCGGAAATATGAAGTAGGCGTAATGACGGCAATTGGTATGAAAAAAGGAAAAGTTGCGACTCAATTTGTAATGGAACTGTTTATTGTAACGATTATTTCCATGATTGTCGGTACTACAGTCGGCGCGGTGTGTTCCTCTCCGATTGCAGACAAGTTGCTGGAGGCACAAATCAGTTCACAGCAAACACAAACGGAGCAAAGGATGGAAAACTTCGGCAGACCTGACAGTATGAATGGTGATATGCCGGCTACACCTCCGAGCGGAGACAGCGGATCGGATAAGGGAGGCGGAAAGGGCGGAATGTTTGCTCAATTCGGCGGGCAGGTCGCAAATTATGTCAGCGAAATCAATGCAGCCACTGATCTTGTGGTAGTGGCGCAATTGCTCGGTATCGGTATACTTCTGACCATTTTATCAAGCTGTGTCGCAGTTATATTTATTCTGCGCTATGAACCGCTTAAGATATTGGCAAATCGTTCTTAAAACATTAAACAGAAAGGATAAGGCTGCTGATAGTTTGATAGCTGTGTTGCGGCTGTGATAAAAAATGAGTGTATTACAATTAGAACATCTAGGATATTCTTATAATGGAAAAACAAAGGTTTTTGAGGATTTGAATTTTACGTTTGAAGCGGGTACGGTTTATGCGATTGTCGGTAAATCGGGAGCCGGCAAGACCACCTTGCTTTCTTTGTTGTCAGGGTTGGCAAAAACAACCGAAGGAAAAATTTTGTTCAAGGGACAGGACATCAGCAAAATTGATCGCTATCAGTTTCGCAGCAAAGATGTGGGAGTTGTTTTTCAAAGTTTCAACCTGCTTCCGCATATGACGGCGGTCGAGAATGTGGAGTTGTCAATGGATGTATCCGGAAAAAAGATTGCCAATCGGCGTCAGCAAGCGCTGGAATTATTGGATAGCGTAGGATTGGATGAAGAAAAGGCTAATCGGCGTATACTGAAATTATCCGGCGGAGAGCAACAGCGTGTGGCAATTGCGCGCGCAATCTCTTATAATCCGAGCATTATTTTGGCGGATGAACCTACCGGAAAGGGGGGTCCGGGCACACAGGAGGAAATTATTGATATGGTCCGCCGGCTTGCTTTAGAGGAAGATAAGTGCGTGATTATTGTAACGCATTCACCTGCTGTGGCTGAAATTGCAGATGTGGTATATGAAATCAAATCTTTAAAACCGGCTAAGAAAAAATTGACCTCTCCGCTGTCAAAAAAAATAACCTCCAAGCCTGTTGCTGCGCCGCCGATAAAGGCTGAATCAAAGGATAAGCAGGAGAAACAACAGGAACCGGAGTTACTGCCGAACACAGAGGAAGAACCGGATTATCAAGGCTCAACCCTGGGTCTGGATTAGGGTTTATCATCAGCCTAAATTGAAAGAAATATTTTGATGAAACGGCACAGCATCAGCTGGAAACATTGTTTTTCAGCTGATGCTGTGCTATAATAATCTTGAAATATGACCGAAATCAAAAAGATTTCCTACGTTTTGTGTCGCTTGCGACACGCAGAGCACTTGAAACACCGCTCGCTACGCTGTGCAAATGGTTTATGTGATAACATTTATGATAAAGAGGAACACTGGTACCGATCGCATTGTTTTATAAGGAGCAAACAAATGAAACAGGAAAAAGCAGATTCGGACATCATTGCGTTGATTTTAAAAAGCGGAACTGACATTTTGGCGGCATCAAATATGAAACAGGAAAAAAAATATATACAGCACGGAAATATCAGCTGTTTTGCTCATTCGGTATTTGTTGCCTATATGAGTATATGGCTGGCTAAAAAGCTCAAAGCAGATGTTCATATGGAAAGCTTAGTCCGCGGTGCTTTATTGCACGATTATTTCCTGTATGATTGGCATCTGCCGAACTCGGCTCAAAGATGGCATGGATTCCGGCATGCCCGGATAGCTCTGCAAAATGCGGCAAGAGATTTTGATTTGAACAAGATAGAAATTGATATTATAGGGAAGCATATGTTTCCGTTGAATCTGCGCATACCCAGATATCGCGAAAGTTTCCTTGTTTGCTTGGCGGATAAAATTTGTGCCGTAAGAGAGCTGTCCTTGTTTTGCCGTTGGCAGACGGTAATTCGTGAAGTGGAGCGAAAGACTGCAAGCTGTGTTTGAAAAGTTCTTTTTGCCGCTTCTGTATGTAGTCTAAAAAAAGATAAGCCGCCCTATCTGTTCGTAAAGTACCAATAGGGCGGCTTTATTATTGTGATTGCGTTAATCTTTTTTTGTCTGTGTTAATAATTTGTGATTTTTCCATTGTTTTGAGATGGATTTTTCCAGTGCGTTGATCACCGGCACTGCCATGGAATAAAGTATAATCGTCCATAAGCATTGATGAGGCAGCGTAACCGTTTTTAATATCGGCTGTAAAACCGGCAGATAGATGGCGCCGAGAACAATGAGCAGGGAAATCAGAACAGCAAAAATTAATTTAAAATTATTAAAATATGGGATCGAAAATATTGTTTTTTCTTCGCTTTTGCATTCGAACACATGAATCAGTTGTGTCAGGACTAAAGTGGCAAATGCAGAAGTTCTTGCAATTTCCAGGTTGCCGTACATTTTGAAGACAGTGGAAAAAACCGCTAAGGTAGTCAGACCGATTAGGATCCCGCGAAATACAATTTTAAACAGCAGTCCATCTGCAAAAATACCGGCATTGGCACTGCGCGGCTTTTTTTCCATCATTCCGTCCTCTTTGGGCTCCAATCCCAGTGCGATGGCAGGCAATCCGTCTGTGACCAAGTTGATCAGGAGAATATGAATCGGCAGTAAAATGACAGGAAAGCCCATTAACATGCCCAAAAACATGGTTAATACTTCGCCGATATTGCAGGCAAGCAGATAACGGATAAATTTTCGGATGTTGCCGTAAATGGTTCTGCCTTCCTCAATTGCGGTAACTAAAGTGGCAAAATTGCTGTCCAGTAAAATGACGTCAGAAGCTTCTTTCGTTACGTCTGTGCCGTTGCCCATAGCAACACCGATGTCAGCCTCCTTGACTGCAGGAGCATCATTTACTCCGTCTCCGGTCATTGCAACAACGTGCCCTAATCTTTTGAAAGCGCGGACAATTTTGAGCTTATGGCTGGGGTTGACGCGGGCAAATACCGTAGTTTGTTCAATCGTTCCGGTTAAATCATCATCAGACATCTGATCTAATTCTTGCCCTGTTACGACAATGTCTCCCTGATGAAAAATGCCGAGCTGAGAAGCAATCGCGGTTGCAGTAAGTTTGTGATCTCCGGTGATCATGACGGTTTTGATGCCGGCTTTTCGGCAGAGCGCAACGGATTGTTTGGCTTCGTTGCGCGGCGGGTCGATCATACCGACCATTCCCAGAAAAATCAACCCTTCTTCTTTTGGGTCACTTTCTGAATCGGAGATTTCCCGATAGGCGATTCCCAGTACACGTAAAGCATTGGATGCCATTTGATCGTTTTCACGATTCATTTCCTTTTTTATGTTATCGGTTAAAGCAGATACGCCGCTTTGTGTTGCAATATAAAGGCATTTTTGCATCAAAATATCATATCCGCCTTTGGTTAGCAATAATCGTTTTCCGCTTTTGTTTTTCACAATCACCGACATGCATTTTCGCTTACTGTCAAAGGGAATTTCATCTATCCTGGTGTATTCGTGCTTTAGTGAATCATTTGTGACACCTGCTTTGGCAGCCATAATCAGCAGAGCGGTTTCAGTTGGATCACCGACGGCATTCCAACACCCTTTCGCTTGGTTGCTCGTTCTGTCTCGTCCGCCGAAGGATTCGCCCGGAGCATTGATACGGCTGTTGTTGCACAAGACAGCGACTTCGAACAGCCTCTTTGTATTGTTTTGCAAATTGACATTCATTCTTGTATTGCCTTGCCGGAATTCACCGGCTTTTTCGTATCCGTTTCCGGTTACATCCAGATGATAATCGGTTCCCGCTATTTTTTTTACGGTCATTTTGTTTTCTGTCAGCGTTCCGGTTTTATCGGAGCAGATTACACTGGCACAGCCTAATGTTTCAACGGCATGCAGGCGGCGAATCAAGGATTTTTGTTTGACCATGCGGTTTACTGCGAGCGCCAGCGCAATAGTAACAATGGCAGGCAACCCTTCAGGAACAGCGGCTACCGAGAGGGAAAGTCCGGTTATCAACATATTTAATACCGGTTCGCCTCTCAAGATACCGGTTAATGATACAATTGCACAGATAATCAGGCAGCCGATGGCGATATACTTTCCGAGTTCTCCCAACTTTTTTTGAAGCGGAGTTTCTTCTTCCTCAATTCCCACCAACATATCTGCGATTTGTCCCATTTGAGTATTCATACCGGTCGCAATGACCTTTGCTCTGCCATGCCCCTTCGTAACGGTACAGCCCATATAGACTAAGTATTCTTTGTCGTGACCGGTAAAATCTTTGGCTGAAGGCTGACTGTGTTTTTCGGACGGCAGGGATTCTCCGGTCAGCATTGCTTCATCCGATTCTAATGTGCTGCACTCCAAAATCAATGCGTCTGCCGGGATTTTGTCTCCGGCTTCGACTTCAATGATATCTCCGCAAACCAGGTTATCGGTGGGGAGTTCGGTCAATTTACCGTCCCGGAATACCTTTGCGTGAGGAGCAGCCATTTTCTTCAGTGCTTCTAATGTTTTTTCGGTTTTAAATTCCTGTGCAAATCCCATAATTGCGTTTAGCAGGACGATCACGGCAATGGTCAATGCTTCGGCATATTCTCCCATAAACAGAGAAATCAGGGTGCTTGCCAATAGAATCAAGGTGAGAAAATCTTTGAATTGTCCTGCAAATATTTTCATTGCATTGATTTTTTTACCCTGAGACAGACAGTTCGGACCATCTTCTTTGAGACGTTTTGCCGCCTCTGAAGACGAAAGTCCCATTTGACCGGCAGGACTTTCGTCAGCTGGCAGAGAAAGAGGAGTTTTTTTCAGATTTATTTTGGGAGATTCATTTAAATCACGTTCTAACAGGTTAAATAATTTCAAGTTCATTCCCCTTTTCGAATCAATTGGACAAAGTATCTGACAAGTCCATTCTATGCAAAGACAGGGGTTTTTAGAATAGCTGGTGCAGTTCGGCTATAATACTAAAATCTAATGAAACGCTTTCATTCTTTCCGGTCTGAATTGTACCGGAACGCGATATCCTCCTTGCTGGGCGTCAGCC
>CAUHFD010000087.1 GCA_959605275.1 uncultured Eubacteriales bacterium
GCCTTGGACAGAGCAGATGCGAAAAGAAATCGAGCGTAATCTGGGAATCAAAGCATACGATATCTACGGATTGTCTGAAATCAGTGGTCCCGGTGTCGCATTTGAATGTCCGGAACAAACCGGTATGCATATTAATGAAGATCATTTCATTGTCGAAATCATTGACCCTGATACCGGGGAAGTGCTCCCAGATGGCGAGGAGGGTGAAATTGTGTTCACCTGCATCACCAAAGAAGCATTCCCGCTGATTCGGTACCGCACCCGTGATATTTCTGTATTATCTCATGAAAAATGTTCCTGCGGACGCACTTTTGTCAAAATGGCAAAACCGCGCGGGCGCAGCGATGATATGTTAATTATCCGCGGCGTAAATGTATTCCCGTCACAAATCGAAAGCGTATTGCTGGATTTGGGACAAACGGCACCTCATTATCAGTTGATCGTTGACCGTAAAAACAATACTGACACCTTTGAAATACTGGTAGAAATGTCGGAGAATATGTTCTCTGACTCCGTAAAAGGGCTGGAGGAGCAGGAGCATCGTATTCAAGCCGCTGTGGAATCCACCCTCGGAATCGGAGCAAAGGTCACCCTGGTAGAGCCAAAATCCATTGCGCGCAGCGAAGGCAAAGCAAAACGTGTTATTGACAAACGGCAGTTACACTAAAATACAGAAAGGATGAAGGATTCTATGTTTATCAAACAGCTTTCTATTTTTGTGGAAAACAAACCCGGTCGTCTGGCAGAAATCACTTCGGTACTGGAAAAAAACAATATCGACATTCGTGCGCTTTCTATTGCGGACACCAAGGATTTCGGTATTCTGCGGCTGATCGTAAACAACCCGGATGTTGCAGAATCTGCTTTGAAAGAAGCAGGATACACCGTTTCATTAACACAGGTTATCGCTATCGGCATTAGTGACAAGCCTGGTGGACTCGCAAAAGCAATGTCTGTTTTATACAGCAATCATATCAGTGTCGAATATATGTATGCTTTTCTGAGCAAAAGTGATGATACGGCATTTGTCATCCTGCGGGTGGAAAACAATGAAAAAGCCATCGAGGTTTTACAAAACAACGGCTTACAAATACTGGAAAGTTCCAGCATTTACAGTATGTAAAGTTTTTCGAGGTTAGCTAAAGGATTCGGAAAGGCAAGAATATTTATGGATATTTCTAATCAAAATATAGCAGTAATCGGATTGGGGCTGATTGGCGGCTCGATTTGCAAAACAATCAAAAAACATACCGGGAAATGCTGTTTCGCGATGGATATCAACACGCAAACACTTCAAAACGCACTGCAAGACGGTGTGATATCAGCCGGTATCGCTCCTGATGATCTGAAAAATTGCGATATTGTCATTGTCGCCCTGCATCCTAAGCAAACCATTCGCTTTATTCTGGATCATGCCCCTCTGTTCAAAAAAGGCAGCATTGTTATGGATGTATGCGGTATCAAATCCGCTGTTGTAGAGCAAGTGACCATTCCGCTGAAAGAACAAGGAGTGCATTTTGTCGGTGCGCATCCGATGGCGGGACGGGAATTCTCCGGATATGATTACGCGCTGGACAATCTTTTTGACCAGGCAAGCATGATTATTACGCCGACCGAACAAACTTCGGCGGAAGCAGTTAAAGAGGTCGCCGCCCTTGCGGAAATCATGCATTTCAAAAAGGTGGTCATTTCTTCGCCCGAACGACATGACCAAATCATTGCATTTACGTCGCAGCTTGCTCATGTGGTATCCAATGCCTACATCAAAAGTCCGTCTTCCCAATATTATGACGGGTTCAGCGCGGGAAGCTTCTTGGATTTAACGAGGGTGGCTAAGCTGAATGAAAACATGTGGACCGATCTGTTTATGATGAACAAAGATCCGCTGTTGTTTGAAATCGATACGATCATTGATCATCTTTGCGAATATCGTGATGCGCTGCGCCGAAATGATGACGATGCCCTTCGGCAGCTGTTAAAAGACGGCAGAGAATTAAAAGAAAAAAGTTTAGAAATGCTGAATCAATCATAAACGTTTCAAAGTCAAGACGCTACAAAAAAATTCGTAGCGTCTTGACTTTTATTATGTCACAGAACACCATATATAAAGCAACTTATACTAAAATCTGATTGAAAGCTTTAATCGATTTCCGAGAATGAATTGTGCAGGAAAAGGCAGACGACACCGCTGGGCTGACGCCCAGCAAGGAGGATAACGCGTTCTGGTACAATTCAGACCGGAAAGAATAAAAGTGTTTAATCAGATTTTAGTATTACATCAAAAACATCGGTCAAAGCTGATATTTAACCAAAAATATCTTACCTCGTATGATTCTCTTTGATTTTAACACAACCAACAAGGATAAGTCAAATAAATCAATATTCTTCCAAAAAAGGAATCTTCATTCTGAATAGGAGGACAGCAGATTTTCTAATATACCGTACAACTGCTGATAGGAAAAGTACTTCTTACCAACATCTAAATTATGGCTGATTATTTGTCGGTATCGTTCTGTATTTGTTAAAATCTGTATGATATTGTCTGCACATTTTTTATAGGTGTCACCGGAAACAAACTTCATTCCATCTGCATCGGAAAACACTTGATTTCCGAGAGAGACAAAATCAAATTTTCTTTCCGCAATATCTGTCTGATAAACCGGATATTCATATATTAATTCAGGCTTTTCCGCAAACACACCCTCCAATAATTGATTTCCCCATCCTTCCAACAAAGATGGATAAGTGACAAAGTCAGCCATCGTATAAACATCCCAAAGAGAATACACTTTATCTCCCTGTGCGTTGATTTTTCTGGAATAATCAACAATATCGCCAATCCATTTGATTGACACGGATTTTTCAGAAGCTTGTTTCACAATTTTATTATAATAGGTAAAATCTTCATCCATTCCTGCCAACAAATACCATATATTATTTTCCTCAGAAAAAAGCTCTCCATTATATAACGTTCGATTAATCAATTCGGGTCTTCTGTGATTCACTTCTGCCAAGGTATCAATTGCCAATTCAAGTCCTTTCCGCTCACAAATTCGGGTAGCTTGCAAAAAAACAATATCATTAGCTTTGATCCCACAGCGCTCTCTGAGATCCTTGTTATAGTCATCTTTTTTCCATGCCGGTGCAGCAAAATCAAAAACATTGGGTACCACCTGTGCAACAACTCCTGATCTACTCTTTAATGTTTCTCCGGCAATTTTGTTAATCACACAATGTGTGATTCGCTTATCTTTTGGCGGAAAATATCGATCCAACATGTCTTTGACAAATGGGCAGGTGGGATTTTGATACAACTCCCGCTCCCAAAAAAAATCATGATGGTGTGCGATACAATAAATATCAGTCGCTTTTACTGCATTGTAAAACGCAATACCTGCTGCCAAATCCCAACCTAATGACCAAATATTATTGACAATTAAAAGATCGATTCGCTGTTCCCGCAGTATTTGAATCAACTTTATTTCAATTTGTTGTTCCATAGCCAAAATATCTTGCAACAACAAACATTCATCCGAATAATCTATCAACGCTTTATAACAATTATCCACAATTTTTATTTTGAGTGGATGACGATAACGAAGCTCTTCTATGATATAACAAGGCGTATTTGCAACGCCTTTACTGCCAGCAATATAAATGCAGGTATGCCCCATTTTTTCCAGCTGCAATTTCCATTTATCCATTTCAAGAGAAACACCGTCGGTTTCTCCCACACGGAAATGCGCTAATGCAATCCTCAATACTTTACCCCTCTTCCGATTAATTATTGAATACGCTGTTCTGTTTCAGTATCAAAAAACAGCATTTTTTTCGGATTTATCTGAAGATAATATTCTGTACCGACAGGAATGTCAAAAAGAGCAGTAGACATGATTTTCACCCCTGTATTTCCAACATGTGTAAATACGATGGTATGTGAACCCTGAGGTTCCACAATTTCTACTTTTACCTTTCCGATAGATGAAATTTCATCCCGATCCGACAAAATAAAGTTTTCTGGGCGGATACCCAATATTACTTCTTTCCCGACATAGCTACGCAGTCTCAGCTTAACGGATTCTGTTACTTCTAACGAAAAAGCCTCATTTTTTACAAATAACCGTTCCTGCTCTGACTCTACCCATACCGGAATAAAATTGGTAGGCGGTGTTCCGATAAATGATGCCACGAACATGGTCTCGCTTTCATGATAAACCTCTCGCGGCGTACCAATTTGCTCAATGGTTCCATTTCGCATTACCACAATTCGATCTGCCAAACTCATTGCTTCTGATTGATCGTGTGTTACAAAAATTGAGGTAGAGCCCGTATCCATGTGTATTTGTTTCAACTCAGTCCGCATAGCAACTCGAAGTTTCGCATCAAGATTTGACAATGGTTCATCCATCAAAAATAGTTTTGGCTTCACCGCGAGCGCTCGGGCTACCGCAACACGCTGCCGCTGACCACCTGATAACTGCGTCGGATACCGTTTTAAATAAGGAACAATGTCAGCAATCTCAGCCACCTCATAAACAATCCGCTTAATTTCTTCCTTTTTCATCTTGCGCAGCTTTAAGGCATAAGCAATATTATCGTATACCGTCATATGCGGCCATACAGCATAGTTTTGAAATATCATCGAAATGCCGCGGTCTTTTGGCTGCAGGTGGATGATTGATTTCCCGTCCAGTAAAATATCTCCGCCGGTTACCTGCTCCAAGCCGGAAATCATTCGCAGTGTTGTTGTCTTACCGCATCCGGATGGTCCCAGCAACACCAAAAATTCACCTTGCTGAATAGAAAGATTGATTCTTTTTACAATCATCTCCCCTTTCGGCGTATATTTTTTTTCCAGATCTTTTAATATTAAATAACTCATTTTCCGGGCATACCGCATTCACCGCATCATTCTAAAAAACAGTATGCTTTCTTCCCACCTTCCATGATAATTTGCCGAACTCAAAGCTACATTTTGACCTCTCCCCACATTTGACCGATATAATTCTTAATAATAAACGTAAAGACCAATGCAGGTAAAATTAATATGATACTTCCGGCAGCGGCAATTTGAAACTGTGCATCCGAGCCACCCAGAGCTTTATAAATCATCAGGGACAGCGTTTGATTTCGATTGGTAAGCACCAGCGCAGTAATCGTGTCGTTCCATGCCGCTAAAAAAGCATACATAGAGCTTGCCGCCAGCCCGGGCAGCGCAAGCGGCAATGTAATTCGGAAAAAAGTCTGCATTTTTCCGGCTCCGAACACGTGGGAAGCTTCCTCTAATTCGACTGATATACCAAGGAAAATGCTATTTGTGATCCACGCCGTTAATGCAATATTAGGGATAGAGTAAATGACCGCTAGCCCAAGCATGGAATCAAACAATCCATACTCAATCAAAATCACTGCCATTGGGATGGAAATGGAAACAACCGGAAACATCCGAACAATCAGCATCGTAACATTCGCCTGAGAACGTCCCCGGAAACGATATCGTGCAATGGCATATCCCGCCATGCTTCCAAGCGTAACAGAAATCAATATGGTCCACAAAGCTGCTGTAATACTATTTATCAATGCTGACGCTGCATCATTGGTAACGGAAAAGAAAGACTTGAAATTATAAAGCATGTTCTTTTTATAATGAATGGTAATTGCCTCACTTGCACTCATTGACGGCTTAAAATCCGAAAGTAATTCTTCTTCTGTACGCTCCACTGACAGCTGACGCTTAAAAATACGAACAATGTCAGACATTCTTGCTGTTTTAATTAAAGGCTCATAGGCATTGATATGATCGTTATACAAATCAACTTTATACTTATTCTCAATATATTCCACACGAACATCGAAAGAAAATTTTGGGAACAATCTCTGCGGGAACTGATAGGTTTCGCTTCCGGAAAACATAGATAGGGAGAAAAAATAAAGCACCGGAATTAAAATTGCCATTAATATGGTAACAATAATTAAAATAAAAACAGTTTTTGTGCTAATATTTTTCCATACATGCTTATTCAACCGTCTCACCTCCAACTCCTTTTCCGGAGATACGCAGGTAAACAATTGTTGTAATCAATATTATTGCGGTTACTAACACAGAATAGGTCGTCGCCATTGCTTTTGAAGTATCCATTCCAGGAATGACCTCGACATAATATGCAATCCGTTCCACCAAAAACGGCACCTTACCATATCCTAAAATCATAACGGCAATAGACCAAACTTGAATGGAAGCAATCAGACGTAAAATAATAGAGGTAACAATCGTCGGTTTCAGCACCGGAATAGTAATATCTTTTAATACCCTCATCTTACTTGCGCCGAACACCAATCCGGCTTCCTTCAGCTCTTCCGGAAAATTTTGCAAACCCGCTAAAATAATAATCATAACCGAGGGCAAAACAGTCCATGTATCAATTGCCACCAAAAACAAAACTGCCTCAAAACCTTCTGTTGCCAACCAATTAATTGGTTCCGAAATCAAATTCAGATGAATCAATAAGCTATTAACCCATCCGTTAGTCGTGAACCCTGTCTTCCACAAAACAGCTACCGCAGTGGGAGGAATAGCCATCGGTATTAAAGCGACAAACAGAATTAATTTGGAGCCTTTAAATTGTCGGTTCAACAGCAGTGCCAATCCTAATGCAAGCAAATATTGCAGAATGATTGATACAGCGCAAAAAATAATTGTATTCACCAATGCAGGACGAAACGAAGTATCCTGAAATACCATCGTATAATTTTGAAAGGTAAATTTTCCTTCACTATTTCGGAAGCTATCAATTACACTGACTACAACCGGCCGAATCCAAAAAAATAAGTAATACAGAATGGCTGGAGACAGAAGTAGATACGGCACAACATTTCTTTTTATTTTTCTGCCGTTTTTAAAATTTGGCATTATGATAATCCACAGCTATACCGAATATCGCCTGATAAAATCGGCAGCCTTTTTCCTTTCCGGCTTTGTATGATGAAAAAAGCTCCGCCTAACCCAACACGGAGCTTTTTCTCATTATTTACCGCATCATTTATTGCGCAAAGCATCCAGCTTTGTTTCTGATTCTGTCAATTCGGATTCTTTATAGGTTTTATTTTTGACAATACCTTCAAAAATATTTTCATAAAGTGTTTTCACTGCACCCCATTCTGTAAAATCAGAAGAAGGCACACCGCTGATTACACCGTTCTTCAATACTTCCAGACCTTTTTGCATGATGATATCCTGCGGTTCTGTCTTTAATTTATCCGCCACTTCATTGACCGGTGGTACCGCACCGCCTAACCCAACACAATAATTATACATAACTTCAGGGCGGGACATATATTCGATAAACTTTTTACCAAGTTCTGCGTTTTTAGAGCCTTTCACTATGCCTAGCCCCCACGCTCCTCCAATTGATCCGATCCCTTTAGGTCCTGAAGGAGGAGCAGCGATCACATACTGCTCAGGCGCAGACTGATACAAATTTCCTATCGGTGACATATGACCGAAACCGATCAAAGCCTCTCCGCGTTTCATCATTTCGTTAGGATCCGCAACTGTACTCTGTGTTGCGACGAAAGCATTATTTTCCGCCAGTTTCTTAATTAAATCCCATACCTGAATCATATTGGCTCCATCTAACTTCGGAAAATCAGCGCCGTAGGACAGACCCATTGCGCCAACTTCATACAAAAGATTTTTCCCTGCCAAACTTGGAAACACCGTGACACCTTTCTTTTCCCCCTTTGCTGCATTAACCGCAAACTGAACAAACTGGTCGTAGGTAAGCTTATTAAAATCTGCACCTTCCGGCAAATACTTTAAAGCATCTTTTTTGGCAGCAATCAAATATACATCCGAAGAAGTGGGTACAAAATAAGTTTTCCCGTCAATTACTGTCGACATTGTAAAAGCATCTGTAAAAGTTCTTCCGGTTAATCCTTTGGTAAAATCGGTAATATCTTCTACCCAACCTTCTTTCACATAACCGGGCATATCACCGCTATGCACCATAACCACATCGGTGACAACATTGTTAGAACTCATCTGTGTCTGAATGGATTTTTTACCGTCGGCAGTACTGTAAACCTCCATTTTTACTTTGCAGTCAAACTCTTGTTCAAAACCAGGCAGGATTTCCTCTTTTACAAATTGCTGATCCTCCGGCGGAGTTAAAAATCCATTAACGAATAACGTCAATGTGTTTTTTCCTCCGCTTGACGTATTATTGTCTGTTGTTTTCTTGCATGCAGTAATCGATATTGCCAAGGCAGCCGCCAGTAAAAAAGCTGTTATTTTTTTCATCTGCATTTGTTTTCCTCTCTTTTGACATCATTTATCCGTATTTTTACGGTTATCCATAGTTTTACCAAATTTAAGGTTTTCCATACCTACTTTATTATAAATTGTCTGTTTAAAAATGCAGATATATAAAAAAGGCGATGCACATGGCATCGCCTTTTGATATCCTGTTTCTTTTTTAATATGATGATTGATTAGTCGCTGACATATGGAATCAAAGCCAAATGACGAGCTCTTTTAATTGCAACGGTCAATTGGCGCTGATGATATGCACAGGTACCGGTTACACGTCTGGGAACAATTTTTGCTCTCTCAGAAATGTACTTACCTCTTTTCAGCTTTTCGATATCTTTATAATCAATCGTTTTTGCCTTATCTACACAGAAAGAACACACTTTTTTACGCGATCTTTTCGCAGGGCGGGTTCTGTCTCTGCCTTCTCTGGGCTCTCTGTTTTCTCTGTTCTCCATGATCATTACCTCCTTATCAAATTAAAACGGCAGTTCACTGTCATCAGCATCAAATTCTTCAAAATCGCCCAAATCTCCAACAGAAAAGCTACTGCCTTTTGCAGGTTCCTCAAAGGGCGGCGGAACAAAATTATTCCCGGACGGAGTGGATGAAGCCTTTTTCTCGGCAAAATAAACCTGATCGGCAACTACTTCAAATGCCGTACGGTTATTTCCATCCTTATCTTGATAGCTGCGGGTTTGAATCGAGCCCTCTACCGCTACCAACTGTCCCTTGGTAAAATACTTACCGACAAATTCAGCAGTATGCCGCCAAGCAACAATATTGATAAAATCAGTCTGTTTATTGTTTTTATCCGCTTGATAATTACGATCGACTGCCAGTGAAAATGTTGCTACTGAAACATTATTAGGGGTCTGTCTTAACTCAGGATCTCTGGTTAAACGTCCCATAAGAATCGCTCTGTTTAACATTGCAAATCCCTCCTAAATTAGTCTTTTGCAACAATCAAGGTCCGCAACAAGCCTTCGGTGATCTTATAGATACGGTCTAACTCTGCCGGGAAAGAAGGAACGGATGTAAAGTTAAACAACACATAGTATCCTTCGGTCTCGTCGTTGATCGGATAAGCAAGTCTGCGTTTACCCCACTCATTTACAGAATCCAACGTACCGTTCTGAGAAATTAAATTCGTAATTTTCTCCACCATTGCCTTGATACCGTCTTCGCCAAGAGTTGTACTGATGACGACAACAGATTCATAATTAGCGCTTACTTTTGCCATTATAAAGCACCTCCTTCTGGTCTTTAGGCCCTATATCTAACGTATAGAGCAAGGATATCTTATAAATTATAACAGACTATTCACTGCTTGTCAACTATTTTTTCGATGTTATCAGACAGGCTTTGCAAAATGTCTCTCAGTTCCTCAATAGACTCGGGAATCAACACTTTCCCCGGCGCGCACAATGTCTGCAGTTTCCGAAACAGAGCATCAATTTCTGTCCGATTGATAGATGTATTCTCAAATAAACGATACAGCGCTATGACATACGGTTCCTTATCAAATATCATTTTCGGCGTCATCAAAGCCGAAGAATCAACCGATATTAAAATTTTATCCGACAGTTCTGCCCTGCTGCAGTATTGCTCCCAGAACAAATCCCGCGGCAGCTGATATACACCATTCGGAACTGCTGCAACATCGGTACGGGGATGCAGTTTATATCCCAGTTGATTCGCTCCGATTGTTTTGATAATCAGCTCAAGCAATTCGTTTTCCCTGTGCTCTATGTTGGGGTCATAGCAATCATTTTCCCGCTTTTTCGCATTTCTCGGCTGATCAAAATAAATAACCCGCTGATCTATTTTCTGACCGACTGAACTGCCCCAAACCTGCTCTGCCGTTTCCAAAATCTGTACGTCATGGCTCGGATTGTTCAGTCTGATACGCGGATAGTCTCGTTTGAGCATATCCATTTGGGGTGCAAACAAATATGCACCGTCAATTCGCCGCAGATAATAGTACCGCAAAACAGAATACAGCATTCTGCGTTTCAAGCTTAAATTACAGTGTTGCCGGCAATATGATCCGGTTCCGTCATCCAGACAA
>CAUHFD010000088.1 GCA_959605275.1 uncultured Eubacteriales bacterium
ATTTTTTCTTGCAGGCTCTATTTGGTTTCCCCAACTTTTATTATAGAGCCGTTTTACCTCTACCAACGAACACTCCAGCGTTCCCGATATTGTCCGGACGGATCGCTGTCCGAAATCATTTCTCCTTTTGCGGATGATTCCGATTGTACCAAATGAGCCAAGTGCTGTTCAAAGGCTTGTTCGTTGAACGGCAATTCTACCCAATCATCTGTCCATGATGATAGATATGCCGCATTAGAAAGGGTTAACTCTTTGATACCGTCGATACCGGGAGCAATTAAGGCTTCACCATGCAGAACTGCATCGGTAAAGTTTTGGAGGATTTGAGCGTGTCCGGATTGGGACGGCGTTTCAGGAAATATTGTTTTTGTCAATTCGGGAGGAGAAGAAGCGTTGATATCAAAGCAGTATTGCCGCTCCGGCTCTGATAGCTTCCACCAGGTAAGCTTGCCTTCCTCTAAGACCAGTTTGCCGAGATCTCCTGCAATTTCCAGGCGATTGGTTCCCGGATACTCGCCGGTGGTAGTAATGAAAGTCGCGGTTGCACCGCCGTCATATTCAGCATAGATGGTTGCGTCATCTTCCACAGCAATACGATGATATTTTCCGACGCTGCAAAAAGCACGGATACGTTTGGGCATGCCGAATATCCATTGCCATAAATCGAGGTTGTGCGGCGCTTGGTTGAGTAAGACACCGCCGCCTTCGCCGCCCCAGGTTGCCCGCCATTTTCCGGAATCATAGTAGGCTTGCGTACGATACCAGTTGGTGACGATCCACACAAGCCGTTTCGGAATACCGAGTTGTCCGGTCTGCAGAATTTCTCTGGCTTTGGCAAACAGGGGATCGGTGCGTTGGTTAAACATAATACCGAATACCCTGCCGGATTTTTTGGCAGCCTCGTTCATTTCCCGTACTGTGCCGGTAGAAACATCGGCAGGTTTTTCAGATAAAACATGCTGTTGGGCGGAAAAAGCATCTGTCGCAATAATAGGATGAAAATAATGCGGTGTGGCAATGATGACACCGTCTGTCAGTCCGCTTGCAAGCAAAGCGTGGTGATTTTCAAATATCGGAATATCAGGATATTGTTCATTAAGCGCCTGTCTTCGATCGGGATCGGTATCGCATAGTGCGGTCAGACGCATTCCGCGGATTTGTCCGCTGGCAATGCAGTGCGCATGAGCACTTCCGATATTGCCCACTCCGATGATTCCCATTCGCAATTGATTTTCCATGATACTCTTTCCTTTATGAATTATTATATTTATATGTGTTTTAATATACACATCTTCTTATCAAAAAGCCATTCTTGCCCATCCTTCATTGCTAATGGCTGGAAGTCCCAAAATCTCTCGTCCTGTTTGAACGTAATAGCGATAATTTTCTATAGTAACGCCGTTTGGAATGCGGTGATCCAATCCAAAGATCACCCCGCCGCTGCCCAACATAGATGCAGACATTTTATATTCCAATTCTTTCCGTATCTCATTTTTCCCTTTTAAAAGTGCATATTTATCAATACCACCTTTAAAATAAAGCTTATCGCCATATTTTTGACGAAGTTTTACGATATCCATTCCGGCAGCCGGTTCACAGGGATAAAAGCCTTGTAATCCACTTTCCATAAACGCATCGATAACAGCATTCATATCTCCATCACTATCCTGTGAAAAGAGGCGAGCACCATATGATTGAGCAGCGTCCCAAATTTTTTTATAATAGGGAACAATAAACTGTTTTACTTGTTTAGGACCCACAAGCGGACCACCTTTTCCAGCCATATCTTCATGGACAATAAGATTATCGATCGGAACAATATCGCCTACACGCTCAAGAACTTTTAAACATGTATCAGTAATTGTTGAGAGGATATCTTCAATCAATTCTGGTTGTTCATAATATGCAATGCTCAAATTCACTTCACCCATAAGCTCCCTGAGTTCGTCATAACCTCCCGGAATAGCAAAAAGGGTCAGATATCCTTTGTTTCTCAATGTTTTTTGTTGCAGTAATTGTTCACGGTCGATACGGTTTTCCGAAAAGCTATACCAGTGTTTGATTTTCAGCCAGTTCTCCATCGTTTCAACCGGAAAATCTAACGGCAGTGGAATCGTGGCAGTTTTTTTACACAGCTTGCTTGTACGTCCCAGATGATCTATTGAAATACGCGTTTCTTCATTTTCTTCTAAAATCCTTGGCTGTATATCAGAGATCGGACCGGTGATTCCGGCTAAAGTTGTATGTAACACATAATCCCAATCGAAAGCAGTCATTCCAATTTCTTTTGCAGTAGCTCCTTGGCAACGCCATTCATTTTCTAAAATATGCATCGGTCCAAATAATTCACAGAACATTTCTCGTCCGGTAAACTGATGTTGACAGTGTGAAATATATCTATCTCGTGTCCATATCATAATGAATCCTCTTTCATATTGTTTTCCGTGATACCTTTCTTTTCACAGTCCGCCGTTTGTTATGAGAAGGCTTTTATATATTTCTGCTTTTTTAGGAGTATCTGTATTATTTGTTGCCGTAGGTTCCGCTTGTATCGGCAACTACTGCATTGATGTTTTCTTTTCGGCGTGAATTTTGGACCCGTTTCATTAATTCATTATAAAACAAATCCTCATCAAAAGGCAAGGAAATTTCTTTGCCGAGCCAAGCGGATAAGTGCATTGCGTTGGAAAGCGTCAGACCGTTAATGCCTTCCTCTCCGCCGGCAACCAGCGGCTCACCGCGCAGAATTGCAGCAGCAAAGGCATTGAGAACACCGACATGCTGCGGAGATTGTCCGTCTGTTTCTACTTCGATTTTAGTCGATTTGGGCTGTCCGAATGGAACTTTATTTGTTTTAGAAAATTCCGGTTCCGGGGTTTCCAACTCCCAAAGTGTGAGTTTGCCGTCCTCTGCAATTAATTTTCCTTTATCTAAAGTGATTTCAAAACGGTTTGTTCCGGGTGCATCTCCGGTAGTGGTCACAAAGACGCCAGTCGCGCCGTTTGCATATTCCACAAAGGTGGTAACATCATCTTCCACCTCAATATCATGCCATTTTCCAAAATACATATGGGTGCTTACCTTGGTTGGCATGCCGCAAATCCATTGCCATAGATCCAGATTGTGCGGGCATTGATTGAGTAACACACCGCCGCCTTCTCCGCTCCAGGTTGCGCGCCATGCTCCGGAGTCATAATAAGCCTGCGGACGATACCATCCTGTGATGACCCAGTTTGTACGGCGGATCGCACCAAGAGAACCGCTTTGCACCAGTTCCCGCATTTTGCGGTAAACGTGATCGGTACGCTGATTGAACATCATGCCGAATATTACATTAGATTTTTTCGCTGCCTCGTTCATTTCGCGCACCTGCTTGGTATAAACACCGGCAGGTTTTTCCACCATAACATGCAATCCGCGTTTAAAACATTCCATTGCGTATTTCGGATGATCATAGTGCGGTACCGCAACGATGGCTGCGTCAATCAATCCGCTGTCCAACATCTCTTCTGCAGTGCTGAATTTTGCTACCGAGGGATCCAGCTTTTCGGCTGCCCATTCCAACCGCTTGGGATTAATATCTGCCACAGCAGTCAGCTTTATTTCCGGGCATTTCCCGTCTTTGATATTATTTGCATGGGCAGTGCCCATATTTCCGATGCCGATAATGCCGATTCTTACTTGTTCCATTATTATTTCATTCCTTTCCTTGCCTTTTTTATTTTAATCCCATAGAAACGAGATTTTGATAACTGCGCTTTAGGCAGTCAAAAGGATTCTCATCATAGCAAATGTCCTGTTCCACCAAAGCGTATTCAGTGCCCGCAGATTCTGCCGCATTGAGAACGGCATCAAAATTAATATTGCCTTCACCAACAACTGCCATTCGCTGTTCCCGATTGACAATAGCTAAATCCTTTAAATGAATACACGGAACGCGGCCACTGAATTTTTGGATCCATTCCGCCGGGTTGCCGCCGCTGTATTGTACCCAATAAGTATCTAATGTAAAGCCCAGTTCTTCCGGTGCAAAGTCTTCTGCCAGCCGTTCCAGATATAGTCTGCCGTTATTGCTGCGCATAAATTCAAAATGATGATTGTGATACATCATCAAGGCGCCGATTTCTGCCATTTTTTTTGCCGGCGCATGAAAATCGGATACAAAATTATCGTAAATTTCCGGATGCTCTAACCCTCCGGGCATACAGCCGATGCCGATATATTTGCATCCAAATAATTTGTGTGCTGCTACTGTTAGTTCCGGTTCCTTTTTGATTTTGTCCAGATTGTAGTGCGTCAGTACACAGCGCAGTCCGGTTGTTTTGAGCTGCTCAGCAAGCCATTCCGGTTCATAGGCGCAGGTGCCGGATACCTGTACCGTCCGATAGCCGATGTCAGCGATTTTTTTCAGTGTTTCGGCAAAATCCTCCGGGTTTTTGCAAAAATCACGTACGGTATAAAGTTGAGCGCCGATTTCCATAGCAAAATTCCTCCTCGTTTATCCGATTAAATTTCGCAGTGCGACGACTGCCGCACGGAAAGCTTCTTTTCCGGATGAATAACGATAATTGTTGATTTTTGTGGTATCTCCCGGCTGTTCCAACTGCGAGAAGCCGTCAAATACCGTTAAATGCGGCTCCAAGGTTAGGGTACAGCCGCCGATTGCCTCGTACCGCTTTAGCAATTCCGGAATATATCCGATACCGCAACCTGCCGGAACAACATATCCGTCCGGCATCGCGTCTTTGATATGCAGATATTCAATGTAAGGCTCCAGTAAATCCCATCCGGATAGAATTTCCTGACCGCATTGGATAAAGTTTGCTGGATCAAATACGGCTTTCAGTGCCGGCAGTGCTTTATGAAGCTCCGCGCAGCGCTCTGCTGTATCGCCGTAGATTCCCTTTTCGTTTTCGTGGCAAAGGAGGATATCAGAGTTTTTTGCTTTTTCCAGAAATTGAGCTAACCGTTCTAAGACGGCATCTTTCAATGTGTCCGAAAAGGGAACATTTTGATGGTAAAAGCTAAACAGTCGGATGTGTTTGGCACCTAAAATGTCTGCGATCTCTAATGTGTGACAAAACTTGTCTAAATGGGGAGCAAACTCATCGGTAATATCGATTTTTCCGAGCGGAGAGCCAATTGACCATACTGCTTTTTCGGCATCTTCCAGTTTTTTTCGGATTTCTTTTGCTTGTGCCACGCTCAAATCCGAAACATTGATGCCATCCACCCCCCGAATTTCCAATAACGGAATATCGTTGTCCTGCATTGCGTTGATCTGACCGATGAGGGAACCGTCCGCTTCATCTGCGAAGGCTGCTAATTGAAACATACTTATAAACAATCCTTTCTGAGCTTTTGCCCATTTTCTGTTAGCGTTGTACTCTGCCTGAGCCGTCTCCGCCTGCGAGCGCGGCGACCTCTGCAACCGATACTGCGTTGAAATCTCCTTCGATGGAATGTTTTAAGCAGGAAGCCGCTACTGCGAATTCCAATGCTTTCTGACAGTCATAGCCTTCAGTCAATCCGTAGATCAATCCGCCGCCGAAGCTGTCTCCGCCGCCAACACGGTCTACGATCTGCATAGTGTATTTCTTGGAAACATAGAGTTCTTTTCCGTCATAAATCAGTGCCGACCAATGGTTGCAGGAGGCTGAAACCGATTCCCGCAGGGTAATTGCCACTTTTTTTACACCGAATCGTTCCATGAGCTGTTCTGCGACTGAACGGTAGCCGTCCAGATTGATTTCCCCTCTGGTGATGTCGGTTGCCGCTGCGTGAATACCGAATACATCGGCAGCGTCTTCTTCGTTGGCAATCAATAGGTCGACATAGGGCATTAAGCCGCCCATGACCTGTCCCGCTTTTTCCTTGCTCCAAAGCTTTTTGCGGTAGTTTAAATCGCAGGAAATCGGGATGCCTTTTTTCTTGGCGGTTTGACATGCCGCGAGTGTTGCTTCTGCCATGCTGTCGCTTAATGCCGGCGTAATACCGGTAAAATGGAACCATTCGGCGTCCTCCAGGATGTCATCCCAGTTAAAGTCTGCCGCACCAAGATTGGAAACGACCGAGTCGGCACGGTCATAGATCACCTTGGACGGACGCTGTGAAGCCCCTTTCTCACAGAAGTATATGCCCATTCTGCCGGGCTTTGTGACGATTTTGGAAATATCCACGCCCCAACGGCGAAGTTCTCCCTTGCAAGCCGCACCAATATCGTTGTCAGGCAGCCCGGTGACAAATCGTGCCTCTTTGCCGTAATTGGCAAGAGAAACTGCCACGTTTGCCTCACCGCCGCCGAAAGTCATTTCCAGTTGTTTGGTCTGGCTCATCCGCAGATATCCGGTGGGCGCCAGGCGCATCATTATTTCTCCAAAAGTAACAATCATGAAATATCTTTCCCTTCTCGGTAAATTTATGCCCGCGCTTTTTGGATTTCTTCCATAAACGCAGCGGCATTGGCTTTGACATCACCTTTCATCAGGCTGCTGCCCGCTCCGACTGCAACCGCGCCTGCCCGAATCCAATCACCTGCATTGGAAACGCTCACACCGCCGGTCGGCATGATTTTTGCATAAGGCAGCGGTCCGCGGATGTCCTTGATAAACGCCGGACCGAATAAATCGCCTGGGAATAGCTTTAAAACATCTACACCTGCTTCCATGGCTTCTACTGCTTCCCGCACTGTCAGAATACCGGCCATGTTTGCAACTCGGTACCGATTGCAAAGCTTTGTGGTGTCGGGATTAAAATGAGGCGCAACCACAAACTGCGCACCCGATAATATTGCAATTCTTGCGGTTTCAGGATCAAGCACCGTTCCTGCGCCAAGCAGGATTTGATCGCTGTATTGCATCGCTAAATCTTCAATGACCCGGTGCGCAAACGGTACGGTAAATGTCAACTCAATGGCTTTGATTCCGCCTTCGATACAGCTTTCTACAATAGCACGTGCTTTTTCTGCCGTTTCGCCTCGGACAACGGCGACCATGCCGCTGTCCTCGATCATCTGTAAAACCTGTTCTTTTGTTTTCATTGTCATACGCTCCTTTATACGCCGGAATAAGCAGAGAATCCGCCGTCTACCGGTACAACGATTCCTGTTACAAAGCCGGAGGCTTTGCTGTCGGTCAGCCATAACAGAGTGCCGAGTAATTCTTCCGGCTCACCGAATCGCTTCATGGGAGTCGCGTTGAGAATTTTCTCGGTGCGTGCGGTCGGATTGCCTTGCTCGTCAAATAACAGTGCCTTGTTTTGGTTGGTCACAAAGAAGCCGGGCGCAATGGCGTTGACACGAATGCCGGTTTCGGCAAAATGTACTGCCAGCCATTGTGTAAAGTTGGAAACCGCCGATTTTGCCGCGCTGTATGCCGGGATTTTGGTCAGCGGACGAAATGCGTTCATGGAAGAGATGTTGATAATACAGCATCCTTCTTCGCCGAGCATATCTTTTGCGAAAATCTGAGTGGGGAGCAATGAACCCATCAAATTCAGGCTGAACACAAAATCAAATCCTTCTTTGTCAAGATTGAAAAAGGTCTTGCATTCTTCCTCGACTTCATCACCGGGCTGATAGGTTTCATGCGCGGTGGTGCATTTCGGATTGTTTCCGCCGGCGCCGTTGATCAGCACACGGCATTTTCCCAGGTCTTTTACAATGCGGTCGTGTGCGTCTTGTAAGCTGGCTTTGTCCAGCACGTTGACGCCGTAAGCCTTTGCAATGCCGCCGTCCTTGCGGATTTCCTCGGCAACGGCTTCGGCGGCTGCCGCGTTTAAGTCGAGCAACGCGACCGGAGCGCCGTTTTTCGCCATGGCTTTTGCGAATGCGGAGCAGAGTATGCCGCCTGCTCCGGTGATTACCACTGTTTGATTCATGGATATGATCATTCCTTTCCCTTATCCTTTTATCCTTTTTGGCAGCTTGCGTCTTTTTCCACCGCCTCGAACAATCCGTTCAGATAGGCAGCGCCGAGTGCACGATCATATAAGCCGTAGCCGTACCGTCCGGTTTCTCCCCAAATCATTCTGCCGTGGTCAGGACGGACATAACCGTCAAAGCCATTGTCTGTCAATGCTTTGACGATACCGTACATATCAAGAGAACCACATTCGGTGGGATGTCCGACCTCTTCAAAGCGACGGGGTCCCGTTCGCAGAATGTTGCGCAGATGTGCGAAATGGATTCGTTTGGCAAACCGTCCCGCCATCCGGACCAGATCATTCTCCGAGGAGGCTCCCAAGGAGCCGGTACAGAAGGTTAAGCCGTTTGCCGGACTGTCAACGATCTTTAAAAAGCGCTCTAAGTTCGCTTCGTCGGTGATAATACGGGGCAGACCGAACAATCCCCACGGCGGATCATCGGGGTGGATTGCCATTTTGATGCCGGATTCTTCCGCCACCGGGATCACTGCCTGTAAAAACACACTGAGATTTTCCCATAAACGTTCTTCGGAGATGTTTTCATAGCGGGCAAGCAGATTTTTGAGTTGCTCCTTGGTATAGCTTTCATCCCATCCGGGCAGAGAAAGTTCACTGGTCAGCGGATTCATCGACAGTACCGTCTCTTCATCGTAAGCAAGCGCATTTGCGCCGTCCGCCTGCGGATGCTCCAACTCACTGCGCAGCCAGTCAAATACCGGCATAAAGTTGTAGCAAATGCATTTCACGCCTGCCTTGCCCAAACGCCGAATATTTTCGCAGTAATTGTCAATGAGGGCGGGAGCTTTGGCACTTCCCAGTTTGATCTCCTCAGGCACCGGTACGCTTTCCACTACTTCGAATTCCAAGCCGTTGCGGTTTGCTTTTTCTTTCAGTGCCGCAATGCTTTCTTCGCTCCAAATGCCGCCCGGAGCGACATCGTAAACGGCTGAAACGATTCCGCTCATTTTCGGGATCTGCCGTATTTTATCTAAGGTAACTGGGTCGTTGTCCCCGTACCAGCGAAAGGTCATTTTCATTCCGGTTTCTTCCCTTTCTCAATCAAACTTTTAATATTGTCACAGCAAATTGCCTTGGCAAGCTGTTCGGTATTACCCGAAAATTCGCCGCTGTCCTGCCATTCGGCGAGGGTGCTGCAAAGAATGCGGCGGAAATAATCGTGTCTTGCATAAGACAAAAAGCTGCGGCTGTCGGTCAGCATGCCGAGAAAGCTACCGACATGACCGATGCGGGCAATGGTGCGGACAACTTCTTCAATACCTTCCTTGTGGTCATTAAACCACCACGCTGCGCCCACTCTGACGTGGGGAAAGCTTCCGGCGATTGCACAAAGCTGGTCGTTCATGACCGGATTCAGGGTGTATAAGATCGTTTCCGGCAAGCCGCCGTCTTGGTGGATCGCGTCTAAAACGGCAATAATGTGTTTGCCGGGAATCGGATCACCGATGCAGTCGCCGCCGCTGTCAGGTCCTGCCGTTTGGAACAGCGGCGTGTTGATGTTGCGCTGTACCGCAAGATGCAGTTGCATCACGACGTTGTACTTTTTATATAATTTTCCCAAGAACAGATACATCCGACCGAGAAAAGCAGAATATTCTTCATCAGATATTGCTTCTTCGGCAAGTGCCTTTCGCAGCACACCGTCTGCCTTTGCGTCCGAGCCGATTCGATCCGGGAAAGAGGGCACTCCTACATCAGTAAAACGACAGCCGGATTCGATAAAGAAGCGAAGCCGTTTTTCGATTGCGGCATCGAATGAATCAAGATCGATGATTTCGATGCCGGAAACCGCCGACAGCTTTTCTATGTAGGAACGATAGCCGGTTCGTCGGATCAGCAATAGATTATCGGTGCGAAAGGAGGGGACGACCTTAACGGAAAGCGTATCGTCGTTTTGCAGCAGGCGATGGTATTCCAGCGAATCTGCTACATCGTCGGTGGTGGCAACGTATACCGTGTTTGCCTGTTTCATTAGCTTGCGGGGCGAGAGCCTTTTTTCGGCAATGACGCGGTTGGCTTCGTTCCAGATTGCCTCTGCAGTATCGGGAGACAGTGCTGTTTCAATACCGAAATATAAACTTAATTCCATCTGTGTCCAGTGGTAAAGCGGGTTGCCCGCCGCCAATGAAATTGTCTGCGCATAGGCAAAGAATTTTTCTTTCCAGGAAGCCTGACCAGTTATTTTATGTTCCGATACGCCGGCTGCCCGCATCAGCCGCCACTTGTAGTGGTCTCCTGCCAGCCACATTTCACCTATATTATCGAAAGGTTTGTCCTCCCAGATTTCCTTGGGAGACAGATGACAATGATAGTCGTAAATTGGCAGCCCGCAAACAGATTGATAAAGTATTTGTGCTGTTTTTGAGGAAAGCAGATAGTTGTTTTGCAAACTTGAAAACCCCTTTC
>CAUHFD010000089.1 GCA_959605275.1 uncultured Eubacteriales bacterium
CTGCGGATTGCAAACGAGGGTACGGCAATAATTGCAATATCAGCTTCCTTGACACCAGTAATATCAGATGTTAAATCAATGGATAAATCTACGGCAACGCCCGGTAATTTTTTCTTATTTTCTCCATGAAAACGGATTTCGTCAATTTCTTCTTGAAAAGCAGACCAAAGGGTAACTTGCTGACCGTATTTATGCGCCATAACAGCCAACGCTGTTC
Source organism: uncultured Eubacteriales bacterium (assembly GCA_959605275.1). Classification (GTDB taxonomy): domain Bacteria; phylum Bacillota; class Clostridia; order Oscillospirales; family Ruminococcaceae; genus HGM13222. The sequence continues at coordinate 218 of CAUHFD010000089.1, forward strand.
CAAATCCGCCCGATCCGAGAATAAATATATTTGCCAAAACAAACACATCCTTTCGTTCTTCTATTCGGTATCAATTTCCTTTTTTCTGTCCCAATTTCGGCTCTGTATGATTTAATAACCGCTTGATATTCGCCCGATGCATATAAATTACCAATATGGAAATCAAAAGCGCAAGTATCGCATCAATAAAAGGAGTATTCCGATTCATCAACAGCCCGATGCCCAGTGTTGCAAACGGGTATACAATTGCAGCCGCAACAGAACCAAGCGAAACAATTTTGGAGATCAAAACGACAATAATAAAGGTTCCGAGAATCACGCACAGCACAAGCGGATCCAATACGACCATGACGCCGGCAGTAACCAGTATTCCTTTTCCGCCTTTAAATCCGTAAAAGAGCGGGAAAACATGACCGAGCACGGCAAAAATCGCCGCTATATATCCGCCAAGCATAAATTCCTCTATGCCGCCCACATAGCGAAACAAAAGATTTCCGATTACCACAGAGAGAACGCCTTTCATGAAATCGCCTATCAAAACGATTGCCGCCGGCCCTTTTCCAAAAGTACGAAGCACATTGGTAAGTCCTGCATTTCCGCTGCCGAAATCCCGAATATCCTTTTTGGCAAATAATTTTGAAACGATAATAGCGGAATTGATACTGCCCAGCAAATAAGCACAAATTGCCGCTAAAACAACTGATAAAACGATCATCCATATGTTCTGCATAAAAATATATCTCTCCTTAAGTAATGTCCGCTGAACAAATTAAAATGTTGATTTGTTCTCACGGCATTCACCGTGAGAACAGAAAAAACAAAGTTATTTGTATTTTAAGACTACTTTTCATCTCGCTGACGCACAATAAAACGTATCGGCGTTCCTTCCAAACCAAAAGTTTCTCGAATCTGATTTTCAATATATCTCTGATAAGAAAAATGAAACAATTCCGATTTGTTCACAAAAGCCACAAATGTCGGCGGCTTAGTAGATGGCTGAGTAATATAATAAATTTTCAGCCGTTTTCCCTTATCTGACGGCGGCTGTACCCGTGCCGTACAATTTGCCAACAGGTCATTGAGCATTCCGGTAGAAATCCGCATCGAATTCTGATCGTTAACAAACTTAATTAGTTCAAACAATTTGTCCGTCCGTTGTCCTGTTTTGGCAGAAATAAAGATAAACGGAACATATGACATAAAGGAAAAATCATTTTCCAGCTTCTTCCGATATTCGTTCATAGTATGGTCGTCTTTCTCAATGGCATCCCATTTGTTGACCGCTACAATACATCCTTTTCCCTGTTCATGGGCATAACCTGCCACCTTGCTGTCCTGTTCGGTAAAGCCTTCTACTGCGTCAATCAAAATTAAGCAAACATCTGCCCTGTCTACCGCCATATAAGAACGAAGTACGCTGTATCGTTCAATATTTCCGGTCACCTTTGATTTCCGCCTGATTCCGGCAGTATCGATAAACACATATTTTCCATATTGGTTTTCTACAACAGTATCCACCGCATCCCTTGTCGTTCCGGCTATGTTAGAAACAATCATCCGTTCTTCGCCGGCAAGGCGATTAATCAAAGAAGATTTTCCGACATTAGGCTTGCCGATAATCGCAACCTTAATATACTCATCTGTATAGTCTTCTTCCTCAGATTCCTCAAAGTGCTCAAACACCGCATCCAACAGATCTCCGGTTCCGTGTCCATGCGCTGCCGATACCGCGATCGGATCACCGAGTCCCAAATTATAAAACTCATAAAAATCCGCTTCCGGAGCCCCTACATTATCGCATTTATTGACACATAATACGATCGGTTTTCCGCTTTTTTGCAGCATCGCTGCCACATCTGCATCAGTAGCTGTCACCCCTGAACGAATATCTACCACCAAAATAATAACATCTGCCCGCTCGATAGCAAGCTCTGCCTGCCGTTTCATCTGTGACAAAATAACGTCATCTGTTTTCGGCTCGATACCGCCGGTATCCACCAGCATGAATGGCCGGTTTCTCCACTCACATTCTGCATAAATACGGTCACGTGTTACCCCCGGTGTATCCTCGACAATAGACAGCCGTTTCCCGATCAATTTATTAAAAAGAGTCGATTTTCCAACATTCGGTCGTCCCACGACCGCTACAATCGGTTTTCCCATTGTCAAACTCTATCCTTTCCCGGATATACATCCCTTTATTCTCTGCCGATGATCGCGTGCAGTAATTCATACCCGTCATTCGGCAGGTGGCAAACCGGCACTCCAAGTTCCTGCTCCACCGTTTGAGGAGTAATGTCATCTAAAAACATATCCTGTTCCTTGCGTAGCATTGCTGATGGGAACAACAGCCGATCGCCCAATTCTTTTCCTTTTAATTGTGCAATCAAATCCGATCCGGTCACCAACCCGGACACTGTTATATTTTCTCCGAAAAATTCATTTTTTATTGCATATACTCTGCAAACTAAATTATGCCACTTTTTTTGTAATTCGTCAACCAATCCGCTACACCGGTTGCAATGCTGACTGAAACTGTTTGATCGCTTTCCTCCAGTTCCTGTAATGCAGAGAAAAATTCATGCCGCAGTAGCGTCATCATGCCTACCCCGTTTTCCAACTGATTATATTCTCCAAAATAGGAATATTCCGGCAGCGGCTCTTTTGCTTTCAGGAAAAATTCATCTGCCGGATAGAACAAACGAGTGCCGTGTTTTTTTTCAAACATATCTCCAAACCGATTGACCTCATCCACAACCGCTTTCGCCTCATCTGTCGTAAAGGAACGCAGTTCATACAATCCACTACGATATTTTGTTAACCCGACCGGAACGCATGCCACGCTTTGTACTGCCGGATACAACGCGGAAAGATCATTCATGCTCCGCTCCAATTCCGCTCCGTCATTCAACCCCGGACAAAGAACTAATTGACAGTTCATTGCAATCTCCGCATCCGCCAGTTGTTTCAAATATTTAAGCGCCTCACCTGCGTGTTTGTTATTCATCATTTTAACCCGCAGTTCCGGATTGGTAGTGTGCACCGATATATTAACCGGACTAATTTTCATTTTGATAATCCGATCAATTTCATGCTGTGTGATATTCGTCAGTGTAATATAATTTCCAAACAAAAAGGAAAGCCTGGTATCATCATCCTTAAAATACAGTGATTCCCGCAGTCCTTTCGGTAACTGGTCAATAAAGCAAAAAACACATTTGTTTCTGCAACTGCGCTGTTGATCCATTAAATAAGTGGCACACTCTATTCCAAAATCATCGTATTCGCCTTTTTGGACTTTTGACATATGCGTTTTTCCGTTTTGATCCCGATACGCAACGATCAGTTTTTTATCGGTTGCATAAAATTGGTAATCCAAGACATCGTTGATTTCCTGTCCGTTAATGGTCAGCAGGACATCCCCAGCCTTTAAATTTATTTTAGCAGCACAGCTTTTCGGCTGTACTGCGGAAATTACAACAGACATAATTCTTCCTTTCCTAACATGCTCATACAGATACAAAAATAGAGAAGGAAACAGCATTCCTTCTCTACTACGAGTCAAGCAATTGACTGAGAAAGCATCATTACGCTTCCTTTTTGATGACTGCAACGCCCTTATAGTAACCACAGTTACCACAGACACGATGAGGCATTTTCAATTCGCCGCACTGTGTGCATTTAGACAATGCAGGAGCCTCCAGTTTCCAAACGCTGGAACGTCTCTTATCTCTTCTTGTTTTTGACACTCTTCTCTTTGGTACCGCCATGTTCAGCACCTCCTTATATCATAAACAAAGTATGCTTATTTCAGCAGTTCACCCAATTTTTCCAAACGGGGATCTACTTGTTTCTTTTTGCATTCACAGCTGCCGATGTTCAAGTCTTTTCCACATACCGGGCACAAACCCTTGCAGTCCTCATGACAGAGGATTTTCGTCGGCAAACTCAGCAGAATATCAGACAAAACAAGCTCGTCCAAATCAAGCTGATCACCGTCAACGACAATGTAATCATCCATATCGTCGTTTTCTGCACTGAGCTCACGCACTAAGGTATGAGAAAAACAATAATGAAATTCCCGTTCGAACGCATTCAAACATCTGTCACAATCGAGCTGCATGGTAAACGAACAGTCCATGTTGAGTGAGACAATTTCTGCCCGATTTTCTGCAAAGCCCTTCACTATAACAGGCGTATGAAACGGCTTCCCGGAAAACAGCTGATATTCAGACAAATCCAACTGATAATCAATTCCGATTCGCTCACCGACAATATCAAAAAGCTGTTTACATTCCAAAAACATTTCAGCACCTCATAACGCTACTCATAATATTATATATGGTATTTTGCCGCTTGTCAATACAAAAATACATATTTTTTGGCAAATCCATGAAATTGTTTCTGCGCAAACCGCAGAAAAGCGGTCACAAGATTGCACTGCTGCTACGCATCTGCTGCACTGCTATGAACAGTGTAACCGGCAACTAGACCAATTTACGTATTAAGGTTTCTTTTTCTCCGTACAACAAGTCAATCGGCGGAATCTCAATCATGGTATAAGCACCCGGAGCTTGCTTCATTGCTGCGCGTGCCACATTAATTAGATTTTGAGCGGTCAGCGCAGGGTTGTTAATTTTCATATCAAAGCTGAACAATTGATTTTGAGTCGTACCCGATACGCCCTTACGGGTCATATTTACACCGTGTCCCATATCCTTCAGCGCATCAACGCTTTCTACCGCCATGACATGGGTCTCATCGTGCACGAAATAATCGTCGTTTTTAATTCTTGCCGCGACATCCTCCAGACGATAACCCTCTTGCAATTCAATATAAACCATTCTTCTGTGAATGCCGGTTCCGGTCGGAATGGTCATTGACAGCGCATTCTTAACACCTTCTACTGCTTTTACGGCAACGGTATGTCCCATGCTCATACCGGGACCGAAGTTGGTATAAGTAATTCCTTTCGGCGCGCAAGACTCCATCAAAGTACGAACAATAGAGTCCGAACCGGGATCCCATCCCGCTGAAATAACAGAGACAGTTCCGTTTGCCTTTGCAACAGCATCCAGCTCCTGCTTTAACTCCCAAATAGAAGTATGTATATCATAACTGTCTACTGTGTTAATTCCCATTGAAAGATACATCTTTGCATATTCCGGAACCTTTCTGGTAGGCGTACACAAAATTGCAACATCCGGTTTTACAGAAAGTTCTTTAATATCTTTTACCACCTCTACCCCCGTTAATTCCGGAGAATTTTTCACATCTACTGTACGTCTTACAACACCGACAAGCTCCATATCGACAGAAGCGCGAGCCGCCTCTAATACCGACTTTCCGATATTGCCGTAACCTACAATTGCAACTTTTACCATACGAATCACCTTTCCTTTTCAATTTATCACGGTATTATGCATTGCACAATATTGTATCCGTTACATCCGAGCAAAAAGAAAAAATCCGGAACATGAGAAATGCAAATTGTCACGTGAACACCAAATTCCGATTAAAAATATTCCTTTCTGCTTTCCAAATCACTGAAATATTATATCAAAATTATTTTTAATATGCAATCATTATCGCAAATTAACTTTAAAAAAATAAATTCATTGGTTGCATTTAAAAAGGTCGAGAAAAAGAGCGGATAACAAACGCTATCCGCTCTTGATCTTTCAATCAACAAGTGTACCTGTCAAACAGCATCCGCGCTGATGCAGATACTGAACTTTACAGATATTTTTTAACACTTTCCGGCAATTCGGAAGCATCGGCTGAAACAGTAAACACCAAAGTGGTATTGTTTTCTTCTGCCAATGCATTCAGTGCATCCAGAATTTTTCCTAATGCTTCAAAATCGCGTCCGCCGATTTTCAATATAGAATCAACATAAAGATCGGTAATATCATAATTACACGCTAACAGACCGGCAACAAATCCATAAAACATTCCATAACCATCAATTTTATAATGCTCAACATCAATTAATCTTGCAGTGTGTTTCAAGTCAAAAGTAAGTTTCGCGCCCTTTTCCAGCACTACTACATTGCCGCCGGAAGTTTCCAGGGAGTGATTTACCATGTCAATTAAAATTTTGGTTTTACCGGTACCTTTGTTACCTACAATCAACTTTATCATGTTAATTCCTCCATTTTGGTGAAAAATGAGTGGACACCCTTCACCATATTTTTGATTTATTGTTATATACGGTTTCCCGTATAAAACCATCCTGATTCTTTCACTGCTTTTATCATTACTTTAATTTTTCTTCCAAAGCAGCTTTCTGATCCTCGTATCCCGGCTTGCCCAATAACGCAAACATATTTTTCTTATAACTTTCCACGCCTGGCTGATTAAACGGATTGACCCCAAGCATATAGCCGCTGATTGCGCAAGCTTTTTCAAAGAAATACACTAAATAACCGAAAGTATACTCAGAAGTGTCCGGGATATCTAAAATAATATTTGGTACTCCGCCCTCACAATGTGCCAGAACAGTACCTTCAAAGGCTTTTTGATTCACTACCGACATATTCTGATCGGAAAGGAAATTCAAGCCGTCAAAATTATTGGCATCCGGTTTGATAAAGAAATCCTTTTTCGGCTTTTCAATATGCACCACTGTTTCAAACATGGAACGTGTTCCATCCTGAATAAACTGTCCCAAGGAGTGCAGATCGGTCGAAAAAGTAACCGACGCAGGAAACAATCCCTTATTATCCTTTCCTTCGCTTTCGCCGAACAGCTGTTTAAACCACTCCGCCATCATGGTAAAGGAGGGATCATAACTCACGAGCAGTTCGATCATCTTTCCTTTACGGTGCAGCGCGTTTCTCAATGCCGCATATTTATAGCAATCATTCTGATTGATATCCGGTACCATAAAATCCTGCTGAGCTGTACGTGCACCCTCCATAATGCTGTCAATATCGCAGCCGGCTACCGCAATCGGAAGCAATCCTACCGCTGTCAGCACAGAAAATCTTCCGCCGACATCATCGGCTATCACAAAGGTTTCGTACCCTTCTTTATCGGCAAGTTCTTTTAAGGTACCGCGTTTTTTGTCGGTAGTGCAGAAAATCCGTTCCTTGGCGCCGTCTTTTCCGTATTTGGTTTCCAGCAATTCCCGAAACACACGAAAAGCCAATGCCGGCTCCGTCGTCGTGCCCGATTTGGAAATCACATTTACCGAAACGTCTTTTCCCTCACAAAGAGATAAGACCTCATTTAAATAGGTCGGACTGATATTATTTCCGGCGAAATAGATTTCTGGTGTATCCTTCTTCAAGTTGTTGTAAAACGGAGATTTCAGCAGCTCGATGGCAGCTCTGGCGCCGAGATAAGACCCGCCAATACCAATTACGATCAAGACATCACTGTTTTTCTGAATTTTTGCTGCCGCTTTTTTGATGCGTTCAAATTCTTCCTTGTCATAATCGGTGGGCAACTCAACCCAACCCAAGAAATCATTGCCTAAGCCCGTCTTTTCATGAAGCTGACGATGTGCCGCTTCTACCTGCGTTTGTAAAGCATCCAGTTCATGATCTTTCACAAAACCGGTTAAATGTTTGGTGCTCAAATGAATTGACATTCCTGTTCCTCCAACTAACTTCTGTCTGTATTAATCTAAAAACGCCACTCATGACTCTAAAAATATATATCGGAACATCAGTGGTTTATACTATAATATTACTATATCAAATTCTATATTTCAATACTAATTTGTTAATTATAATAAAATTGTATATGTATACAAAATATTTGGTAAATATCTGAAATTCTGATCGAGGAAAACAATGTCACAAAGGCAATGTCCAACAGCTTATGATTTTATTTTAACATATTTTTTGACATTCATGCAAGCAGGGACAGATCTTATCCGCAAAAAGCGGTGCGGAACAAGATTCTTAAAGAGGAAAAGAAACCGCGTTTTCCGACATATTCGGTTGTCTTGACCGGTATTTCACAAAGCTTTTCACTCTCCAGCATGATCACAATTTTACCGATTGTCTGCCCTTTTTCTACCGGAGCATTCAAAGATTCTGACAGAATCAGCTTTTCTTCTATCTTGCTGTCTTTCCCTTTTGGAATGATTGTGGAATAAGAGGTATCGGCTGTAACGTTTACCAAGTTTTTTTCTCCTTTTAAAACCTTAACTGGCTCAAACGTTTTGTGGCTCTGCACCTGATAGGACTGATAATTTGCAAAGCCGTAATCCAGCAATTTACGCGCTGCGCCAAAACGTTCATCCCCCGTTTTCGCTCCCATCACAACCGCGATCAGTTCCATGTTGCCCCGTTTCGCACTTGCTGAAACGCAGTGTCCGGCACCGTCAGTCGTACCTGTTTTCAGTCCGGTACATCCTTCATAAAACCGAACCAGTTTATTGGTATTGGTCAATCCCGTTTTGCCGTCCCGGAGCGTATCCATCCAAATAGTAGAAAATTTTGTAATATCCCGATGTTTCAGCAGTTCCCGTGACATGATGGCAATATCATGCGCCGTGGTTAAATGTCCGTCCGCATCCAATCCGGTCGCATTTTTAAAGGTCGTATTGTTCATCCCAAGCTGTTTTGCGCGCCGATTCATTAAATCCACAAAGGTTTCCTCACTGCCGGAAATATGTTCGCCCAAGGCTACCGAAGCATCATTGGCAGAATTCACCGCTGTCGCTTTGATTAAATCGTTAACGCTCATCTGTTCACCGACTTCCAGCCAGATTTGCGTACCTCCCATCGAGCTTGCATGCGCTGTACAGGTAACCTTGTCTGTATATTTTAAATTTCCCGACGCAATTTCCTCCATGACCAGCAATAAGGTCATAATTTTTGTAACCGATGCCGGCGGCATTTTTTCTTCTGCGTTTTCGGTGTATAAAATTTTACCGGTTTTTTGTTCCATCAAAATTGCAGACTTCACCGGCAACTCTAATTTGACCGATTGCTTTTTTTCCTCCTGCTTTTCCACAGCTGCAGCCGAAAGAGCGGTACTGATAAATAAAGCCACGACGGTAAGCAATACTATCCCTTTTTTCCACATAAAAATCCTCCTATTCCGTTTGGTATGACTTACTTCATACATATGCGAAATAAGAGGATTTTATTTCATAGCAGATCGGATTATTCTGTGCATTTTAACACTCTGAAAACTTCTTTGAAAAGCAATAACAATCAATATCTGAGTGTTCTATCATTTCTCGGTATTTCACTGCCAGCTTCGTTTCATTTCTTTTCTGTTGTTCAGAGAAAATTATTATAGACGGAATCATTTCTGAAAGAATACGCTTTCAGTATCTACCCAAGCCGCACACAAAACGGTAGAAATGTTCACAACTATATAGTACAATTAAATTCTATTTTGAAAAGAGCTATAAATTTAATTTAAGGAGGTAATGAAACTTAAAAATACATATGATGGGGTGAATAATTCGAGTAAAACTTGTCTAATCATATTTGAAACAGCAGTGTAACATCAGCCTGTCTATTCAGAAAACTTCATATTGATAACAGAAAAAAGAAGCATTAAAATCGGTTTTCAAATGATTCAAATAAATAGATACTTTTCAAAATATAAAAGAAATCAAGATAATGTTTGATAAATCATCTTGATAAAATTGAATGGCAGTCATAAAAAGGTTCAAAAAAATCACCTGACAATCAATGAGAATTCGGTATGATATTGATAAAATCATTTTTGAGGAATTATGTACATTAGCAAAAATGGTATAAAAATTAATATTTGGAAAAATTATCCAATCACTTTTTCTAAAAAGTTTTCATTCCTTGATTTAGTAAAATTTACGCAATTCAAATACTTATATTTACTGGATTATCGGAAAAAATATCATTGTATTTAAAGTAACTTTTCCGAAAAATGATGCTTTGGAAAACGAGTTTCAAATAAAATACAGAATTTCCGAATATGGAGATTCGAGTGAAAAACTTTTTCGCGCTTCAATTCTTTTGGTTCAAAAAGAATAAATAAAAAAGGAATGGTGATTTTTATGAATAAAACGGCAA
>CAUHFD010000090.1 GCA_959605275.1 uncultured Eubacteriales bacterium
AAGCTTATGCGCAAAAATGGGTGAGTATTGCGGACGGATTCATTTTTATTGCGTACCCTTTACCAAAATACAGGAAGCGCTGCGGGATCACTGCCCGGAGGAATTATTCACGCTACTGATGCGGCGACTGATGATGGAGATTGCCCAGCATTTTGCGGACAAGGAGGGCGCGCAGGCACTTGTTACCGGTGAGAGTTTGGGGCAGGTTGCAAGCCAGACATTAAGCGCACTTGCCTGCACGGACGCGGTTTGCCGGATGCCGGTTTTGCGTCCGCTGATCGGCATGGATAAAAGTGAGATTGTAGAAATATCCAGAAAGATCGACACCTACGAGTTGTCGATTCTGCCATATGAGGATTGCTGTACCGTTTTCACGCCCAAGCATCCGAAAACCCGTCCTTCTGTGGAGGAGGTCGCTGCGGCGCAGGCGGATTTTGACTTTGCCCCGCTCATCCAAGAAGCAATGGAAGGCACAGAAGTAAAAATGATACGGCCGTCTTATTAAAGACAGTACTGAAAGGAAAGCGGCTGTTACGATAATATTAAAATAAAAGATCTATATCGTTTTGTTTCGGAAAGGATGATACCGTAATTATGAACGCAGAAATTATTGCTGTCGGCACCGAGATTCTGCTCGGGGATATTATGAATACCCATGCGCAGTTTCTGGCAAAGGAACTGGCGGCATTGGGATTTGACCTGCATTTTCAGTCGGCGGTGGGAGATAACCGCGACAGATTGGTTTCTTCCCTGCAAGAATCGCTGGGCAGAAGCGACATTGTGATTCTGACCGGCGGTCTCGGTCCCACCAATGATGATTTGACCAAGGAAACTGCCTGTGAGGTGCTGGGCGAGACGATGGAGCTGAATCAGGAGGCTCTTGCCCGCATTCGCCGTTATTTTGCAAGACGTGGGCAGGAAATGCCGGAAAACAATGTAAAACAGGCGATGCTTCCTCCGGGCTGTACCGTGTTTTTCAATGATTACGGAACGGCACCGGGTGCGGCGATTGAAAAGAACGGAAAATGCGTCATCCTGCTCCCCGGACCTCCCCGGGAACTGATACCGATGTTTCAGGAGCAGGTACGCCCTTACCTTCAAAAGTTTTCGGACAGCAACATCCTGTCACATACTTTGACGGCGTTCGGGATCGGAGAATCCGCCATTGCCGAGAAGCTCGGCAGAATTTTGGAAAATCCCAATCCGACCGTAGCGCTTTATGCAAAAGACGGCGAAGTTCAGATCAGAGTGACTGCAAAGGCGGCAACATCGGAACTTGCTGAAGGCATTATTATGCCGATGATACAGGAAATTACCCATCGGTTGGGTGACTATATTTATGGCGTTGATGTGCCGAATATCCACAGCGTGGTTATTGGTTTGCTCCGTGAACAGAGGATGATGATAGCAACGGCGGAAAGCTGTACCGGCGGTATGTTGTCGCAGAAACTGACCGAGATTACCGGTGCATCTGAAGTGTTTGAGTTTGGAGTTGCCTCCTATTCCAATCGAATCAAAGAGAAGATTTTGGGAATCCCGAAAGAGATTATTGATCGCTGCGGTGCGGTCAGCAGTGAGGTTGCCATGTTGATGGCAATCGGCGCTCAGCGGGAAGGCGGTGCAGATATCGGCGTTGGAATCACCGGAATCGCCGGCCCCGGGGGAGGAACAGCGGAAAATCCGGTGGGACGCGTTTATGTCGGTGTGACCTATAAAAATAAATACTGGGTGGAAAAGCTGACAATCGGACACGGAGCCTCCGACGAGCGGGACTACATTCGCAAAATCGCCACCATGCATGCATTGAATATGGTGCGGCTGATATTAGAGGGTTCGCCTCGGGCAGTGGAAGCGCTTGCACCGATTCCGGAGATTCCGGCAATCGCACCGCTCGGAAGAAACGGCGTTGCTTTTTCGGGAGAGATTAATCCGGATACGGCGGGTGCGGGCGAAACGACATTTGTTTCTGCCGACAAGGAACTTGCCGCCGAGATTTCACCTGACGGAACAGTGGCGGTAAAACGTCCGTGGTATCAACGGCTTGCAATGTATATCTTCCCGTGGAAAGGTGATTCAGCGCAGGAAATTATCCGAAAGATCATCTTTTTAATTGCTTTAATTACGTTGATCGGCTCTTCTATTTATATCCTTGATTACTTAAAAGCACAGGTTCAAATTGACAGTGTATTTAAAGAAACGCTGAATCTTTACGACAGAGAACCGACCGAGGAAGAACTTGCCAATCTGCCTGATGGTTACTTGAAAAAATTCGCGGCTCTTTACAATCAGAATCAGGAAATCAAAGGCTGGATTACCATTCCCAACAGCAGGGTCAATTTTCCCGTTATGCAGACCGATAACAACGACTACTACTTAAATCATAGCTTTAGTCGCACATCTAACCGCTACGGAGCGCCGTTTGTGGATTGGCGCTGTACTGTCGGCGCAAACGGACAGTTAAGTACAAATACTATTATTTACGGACATAACGGATCGGGCGGAAAAGTGTTTTGCGATGTAAAAAACTATGCGAATCTCAGTTTTTACAAGGGAAGCCCCACGATTACCTTTGATACTGTTTATGAAGAATCACAGTGGAAGGTGTTCGGCGTCATTTTGACCAATGGTTCCCCTGACGGAGGATACTTCTTCCAATATCATAATTTCATCAATGCGGAAAGCGATGAACATTTTGAGTGGTTTATCCGCCAAATTAAGCGGCGCACTTTAATCAATACCACCGTTGATGTTCTGCCGACAGATCAGTTGTTGACGCTGTCTACCTGTTCTAAGAAGGCGGATTTGGATGACGGACGTCTGGTTGTATTTGCGAGAAAAGTACGTCCGGGCGAGTCTGCTTCGGTTGATGTGCGAAATGCAACGGTAAATCAAAATCCGTTGTATCCGCTTTCCTGGTACAAGCAGCATAATAAAACCGTACCGGAGTTCCCGGATGATCCGGATCCGAGCGGCGGTGACAATACGATTACACCGGCACCGGGTGATAATACAACTTCGACTTATTCCAGACCGGATACGAATACCAGCAGCAGACGTCCGGATGATCCGATTCGACCCTCCTCCAGCAAAGCATCAAGTAGCGGAACATCCTCAACCGGCAGTGCTTCTTCAAGCAGTACTTCGAGTGGGGGAACAACTTCGAGCGGTACCTCAAGCGACGGAACTGTTTCAGGCAGCACTTCAAGCGGCGGTACAACCTCAGGCGGCACTCCGAGCGGAACAACTTCGGGTGGCACCTCAAGCGGCGATACAACTTCAAGCGATACCTCGAGCGGCGGGACTTCTTCGACTGCTTCGGAAACCGAATCGTCTAAACCTGAGGTGTCTTCAACGGCAAGCACACCGTCAGAAAATCCGACTTCTGAGCCGGAACCGACAGAATAGTTCCTCTGGGCGGAAGCATTCGGGGATAAGTACAGACTGCACAATATTTTATTGTGCAGTCTTTTCCAAAAAATGATTGATGGTTTTCAGGTTTGTGGATTGTATAGGAACAGGGAAAGGATTGTTTCGATGAAAAAACTATGGATACAGTACATAATGGTGATTTTGTCGGCGGCAATGATGATGGCGGTTGTCCCTGATTTTTCCGATTCTATCAAAAGCGCCCAGGCACAACCGGATTGGCAGATCGACGTCCCGTCTGAGGAAGAAACCGAATTTGGAGATTTTGTTCTTCCTATTCCGGATCAGGACCAGTCATCTTCGGCACAGTCTGCTGCTGGCATCGAGGGTATGTCCTCCATGATTCGTTCCTTGTTTTCGTCTATGCCCGTTTCTTCTAAGAGCAGCCAAAGTACAAGCCGTGTTTCGAGCAGACGGTCTTCTTCCGTGATACAGGATCCGACTGCCAGTATGACGCCGATTCCTTCCTCGAAGCCAAGCAGCTCATCTTCACTGCTTACCTCGTCTTCTGCTTCTTCTGTCGTGTCTGCTGGCAGCTCTGAAACAGGGGAGAAAGTCTGGGTTACGGTGAACGGGAAGGCGCAGGAGCTTGCGCTGCTTGATGTTCTGCCTCGGATCGTGGAGAACGAAATCGGTAGCAGTTCCGAACCAGAAGCCTTAAAAGCCCAGGCTGTTGCCGCCCACACTTATATTCGGTATTATAATGATAGGGGCGATGCGCCGGCAGTTTCTTTAAAAGCAGTTTATCCCGCCAATCAGGCAAAAATGGATGCTGCCATTCAAGCAGTCGCGGATAAAATTATAACAGTGAACGGCAAGGCTGTTTATACGCCTTACTGCGCCTCCAGCGCCGGGAAAACGAATTCCTCCGCCGATGTATGGGGCGGTTCGTTATCCCATTTGGTCAGCGTTGAAAGCAAGTATGACAGCCAGGACACCAAGAACTGGGGCACGAAAAAAATAATATCAGTGAGCGAAGTAAAAACTTTGCTGGAAACCAAGGGCGGCATAACGGTATCCGGTGAGCCGGAAGAATGGTTTAAAGTAATAAATTATACCGCCGGCGGTTATAATAAAAACATGTCTGTTTGCGGACAGACGCAATGTAGGATTAGCGGGAAGACGCAGACGATAACAGGCAGAGTGCTGCGTGAAAATATTTTGTCTTTAAAAAGCGCCAAGTTTGATGTAACGGTAGAAGGCGATTCTTTTATATTCACCACCTACGGATATGGGCATGGCGTGGGCATGCCTCAAATCGGGGCAAACCTTTATGCAAAAAACGAAAAATGGAGTTATCAGAAGATTTTAACCCATTACTATACCGGTGTAACGATTACAACGCTGAAATAACACAAGGGGATGTTATTGGATTGGAACGGATTGCGAAGGCTGCGGTTCAGAGCAAGAAAACGATTGCATCACGGATCGGCTTGATTGATGAAGTTCGTGGATTTGCTATTTTGTGCATGGTGGTCTATCATGGCTTTTACGATGCGGTATCGATTTTCGGAGCGGATATTCCGGCATTTGACCATCCGGTAATGAATTTCATTCGGGATGCTTTTGCTTTTGGGTTCATCTTTATTTCGGGCGCGGCATCTCGTTTCTCCCGTAACAATCTGAAGCAGGGTGCGCTCTGTTTCGGCTGCGGATTGGCTATGACCGCTGTGACCGCCTTGTTCGCCGCCGATCAACTGATCGTGTTCGGGATTCTGCACTGTCTGGGTATTTGTATGATGCTGTATCCGTTGCTTTCAAAGCTGTGTGATAAAGTGCCGGTTTGGATTGGAGCAGGGATATTATCCGTGCTGTTTTTGCTGACCTTTCGGGTAAGCAACGGATATTTGGGCTCTGAACAGTTGTTTACCATTGCACTGCCGGATTCCTGGTATTCAACAGGCTGGCTGTTTTGGCTGGGATTGCCGAGTGCCGGTTTTTATTCGGCAGATTATTTTCCGTTGCTGCCCTGGATTTTTGCTTTCTTACTGGGCGGATACTTTGGCAGATGGTTAAAGAATGGGAATCCGCCGGAGTGGATCAAAAAGACACATCTCCGTCCGCTTGCCTTTGTCGGACGGCATACCCTTTGGATCTATTTATTTCATCAACCCGTACTGCTGCTACTGTTTGAGTTGGCGGCGATTCTGATGGGATACTAATGGTTGCGCATTGTAGCAGAACATCATCCTTTTCTGCGTAATGCTCACTTTGTATTTTGATTTCATTCTGAAATCGAACTCTGTGTTTGCTTACCAACAACCGCCTGAAAACTTGCTAAAGTTTTCAGGCGGTTGTTGTCCTGCTAGAAAAAAATCCCAAATTTCCTATTGACAGATTCAGATATTTGTGTTACAATCCTCCTATACCTATCGAAAAAGTAGGAAATAAAGTGATGTAAGATTTCGGGAAGGAGCAGCCTCATTATGCAGCGTCATTTTGAATTATTGGTTCGGGCAAATTATCGATTCGGGCGAATGTGCCAATGTCAGTAACCAATCCGCAATTACATCGGCTGTCAGCCGAAAAAATAACACTGCAATAAGAAAGAGGTATTTACCATGAGCTATACATATGATAACAATTATAGATTTGAAACCATCCAACTGCATGCGGGACAGGAAAATCCCGATCCCGCCTCCGATGCGAGAGCGGTGCCGATCTATCAGACGACCTCCTATGTCTTTAAAAATTCCGCCCATGCTGCCGCCCGATTCGGCCTTGCCGACGCCGGAAACATCTACGGGAGGCTTACCAACTCCACCCAAGATGTTTTTGAAACACGGATTGCCGCTTTGGAAGGCGGTGTTGCGGCGCTCGCTACTGCATCGGGAGCTGCAGCTATCACCTACACCATTGAAGCGCTGGCACAAAAGGGAGACCATATCGTAGCACAGAAAACGATTTACGGCGGCAGCTATAACTTGCTGGCACACACCCTCCCGCAGTACGGCATTGACACGACTTTCGTTGATGCCCATAATCTGGAAGAACTGGAAGCTGCGATTCAGGATAACACCAAGGCGGTTTATCTGGAAACGCTCGGCAACCCAAACAGCGATATCCCTGATATCGACGCGATTGCCGCTATCGCACACAAACACGGACTGCCGCTGGTGATCGACAACACCTTCGGCACTCCCTATCTGATTCGCCCCATCGAGCATGGTGCAGACATCGTGGTTCATTCCGCCACCAAATTTATCGGCGGTCACGGAACAACACTGGGCGGCGTTATCGTGGACTCCGGTAAGTTTGATTGGAAAGCAAGCGGCAAGTATGCCCCCATTGCCGAGCCGAATCCCAGCTATCATGGCGTTTCCTTTGCGGATGTGGTAGGTCCTGCGGCTTTTGTCACCTATATTCGTGCCATTCTGCTCCGTGACACCGGCTCTGCCATCTCTCCGTTCAACGCGTTTTTGCTGCTCCAAGGAACTGAAACGCTGTCCCTGCGGCTTGACCGCCATGTGGAGAACACCAAGAAGGTAGTTGCCTTTTTAGCAAACCATCCGCAAGTGGAAAAAGTCAATCATCCATCCTTGCCGGATCATCCGGACCACGCCCTGTATGAGAAATATTTCCCGAACGGCGGCGGCTCGATTTTTACCTTTAACATCAAAGGCGGACAAAAAGAAGCGCATGCATTCATTGACAATCTTCAAATTTTCTCTTTGCTTGCCAATGTTGCGGATGTGAAGAGCCTTGTGATCCATCCGGCAACCACAACGCATTCTCAGCTGACTGAAGAAGAATTGCTGGATCAAGGTATCGGACAGAATACGATTCGGCTGTCTATCGGAACGGAACACATTGATGACATTATTGCGGATTTGGAGCACGGCTTCCGGGCGGTAAAAGAATAAAAAAATAGAATTGATTTGAATACAGCTTAACGGCTGATTTTTCAAAAGTACTATTTTATTTTGCTTATGCACACTTCGGTGCAACACAATAAAAAGACTGTTTTTCAAATGAAACTACCATTTGAAAAACAGTCTTTTTTTGCCTAAGATATTTTATTCAAACATCATACGGTCAATATATCGATCCATAAAGTAAGCATTGCTTGACAGTTCCACATCTTCTGCCAAAGCTGCAATGGATTCGCTTTGCCGTTTTTTATCGGCAGACAACAGAATCATCGCGGCGCCGCTGCCCGCGCCGTTTCCGATAACCGAAACACAAGGGACGACTTCTTTGGGAATCAATCCGATGGCAGCTGCGGATTCTTTGTTAATAAAGCTGCCGAATCCCCCGGCGATATAAAAAGTATCAATTTGCTGAACAGTGATGTCACACTCGTGAATCAAAGTGTCAATGCCGGCACAAATCGCAGATTTGGCAAGCTGGATTTTACGAATATCGTTTTGGGTAAGGAAAACTTCGCTGTTTCCGATTTTCAGAGCCATTTCATCTTGGTCAATCAAGTATTGCGTACCATTTTCGCTGTCTTGGTTAATCAGCCCGGTTTCATCAATCAGCCCATATTCAAGAAAAACGGCAACGGCGTCAATAATCGCGGATCCGCAGATGCCGACTGCCTTTTCTTTGCCGATCACCGAGTAAGCAATTTCTCCGTTTTCCACCCAGACCCGATCAATGGCTCCGGCATGGGCGGACATTCCCATCCGGATGCCGGCGCCCTCAAAAGCAGGACCTGCAGCCGTGGAACAGCATTTTAACTTGCCGTTTGCCATCAGCGCCATTTCTCCGTTAGTACCGATATCTACAATAAAGCTGTTTCCCTGTTTGTTTATCATACCGCTTGCAAGAATTGCGCAGGTGATATCTGCTCCGACATAAGAGGAAATCGAACGTGGAAGATACACCAAGCAATGCTCCGGTAAAGATAACCCGATTTGTTTAGGTGAGAAGGTTTTCCCGAACAAGCTCTGCGGAATGAAAGGAGCGACGGCAATCCCATGCGGATCAAGTCCGCAGAGAAGATGAAGCATGGTGGTGTTGCCGGTGATAACGCAGCCTTTGACAGAATCCATTGATATGTTTTGTTTTTGGCACAGTTCGGAAAAGCTTTGATTCAGCTGACTGACAATCGCCTGTTGCAGCGGCAGGATACCGTTTTGATTGCTGTATTCAATACGGGAAATTACATCGGCGCCGAATTTTGACTGCTGATTATGAGAGGAAACAATTTGAACAGGCTTTGTGTCATTGAGTGGATACAGATAAGAAACCACAGTGGTTGTTCCGATATCTGCCGCGATGCCGTAGCCGTCCATTTCCCCGGAAATAGGATCAAGCGTAAAATCTTCCATTGTACCTGTGGTCAGGATGTTTTCTGTTTTTCCGGAAAGGAGGGTGACAGTTGCGTCCCCTTCGATTTTTGCAAAGCAGGCAAGTCGGATGTGTTCAGTGATTTCCTCCGGCAGCAATCGGTTTTTTTCTTCGCTGCTCATCGGAGAGAGACAACCGGTTGCTATGACCTTGCATTTTCCGCAGGTATGATTTCCGCCGCAGGGCATGGAAAAATCTGCTTTACAGTCACGTAAAGCATCAGCAATCGTGACAGATTCTTGATATTCCCGTTGTATCATCTGCTCATTTGTCTGTATTTTCACCAAAGCCATCTTAATCACGGTTCCTTTTGGAGATTATTATTACCTGTTCGTATCGATAAGGATAAATCAGTGATAAAAACAATAACATTATACAAAAATTTAAAAAATAAGGCAATAACTATTTTGGCTTTTTTGGTAATATAATCTTATCATTAAAATGAGATTTTTTTGCTATTATGAGCGGAAACTTTCTCCTTTTTCGATAGAACAGGATTTCGCATTGGGGAAAACAGTGCTTTTAAGAAAATCTGCAGGGAGACAGGAAAAGAAGCAGAAAGGTGCGGATGGGTTTGAGATTGGCAATGATTGCCTGTGAAGTAATGGTCAGAGAGGTTTCTTCCTTGATCGCACAGTCGGAACACATAGTATCTGTTCGTTGGATGAAACAGGGACTGCATGATAATCCGTCTATGCTCAATCGAATGCTGAAAGAAAAAATTGCCGAGATCGAAGCGCAGAATGAACAAATGTCCGCTGACAAAAAATTTGATGCCATCGTGCTGGGATACGGTTTGTGCTCCAACGGAGTGGTAGGAATCGGCTCTGAAACCTTACCGCTTGTGATACCAAAATGCGATGACTGCATTGCGTTATTTTTAGGCTCCCAATCGCGCTATTTGGAGTTGTTTCACCAATATAAGGGCATTTATTGGTATACACCGGGATGGATAGAACGCGCATTTACGCCCTCTGAGGAATCTTATCGGCGAAGACTGCGGGAATATGAAGAAATATACGGGGAAGAAAACGCCGCATATTTATTGGAGCAGGAAAACAGCTGGATTGCGAATTATCGCTACGGTATTTTTATTGACTCTCCGATCTGCCGCCGAAAGGATTGTGCAGAGTATTCCAAAAATGCCGCAGAAAGTTTTGGGTGGTCCTACCTCGGCGTCATGGGAAGTATGGATTATTTTTCGGAATTACTGAGCGGGGCATGGGACAGCGCACGTTTTCTGGTCTGCCCGCCGGGGCATGTTACGGAGGCTTCTTATGATGAGTCTAAAATAAAGGCGATTCCGAAGCATTAAATCATATTTATGCAACATTTGTCGGTAACTGTAGGTTTGTCAATGATGTGTTACAGATTGGGGAAAGAAAATAAGACAGATTTG
>CAUHFD010000091.1 GCA_959605275.1 uncultured Eubacteriales bacterium
GAGAACATTGTTACACTGCTCGTTTCACTGCGCAAGTAGTTTGTGTTATAATAACCTCAAAAGCACTCTCTGCTTTTGAGAACATTGTTACACTGCTCGTTTCACTGCGCAAGTAGTTTGTGTTATAATAACTTCGGAATACACAAAATCGCAAATTTTGACTTTTACGGAAAGGAATCGATTTTTATGGGACTAAAAGTTTTCAGCGCGCTTTTATTGGCACTCGGTATCGTCAGTCTAATCGTCTGCGTTCTTCTTTTTTTGACTTCAGACTCTTCTCTCAGCCTTGTTTTGATGGTACTGTCTATCATATCCAATGTTGCCGGCATCTCGATTCTCAGCTCTTCATCAAGTAAAAACCGAAAAAAATAATCAGCAGTGGATCACCACTACCCGGTGCCCCGAAAGCAGTGCGTCATTCAGCGTTTGCATGGTTCCGCCCCGACTGCCGTTAAATACGGCAATCAGATGCTCGGAGTGATCAAGCAGCCATTGATTGCGCGCCCGAAAGCAGCCTTTGTAATAGCTGTCGCTCAGCACCGTGACGTAATCACAGCCTGCCAACACGGTATCATATCGCCTCCGCCACATTTCGGGAAAGCGATCAGCCTGTCCGGCAAACGGGATCACCGCTGTCAATAAAATCTGAGGATAAAGCGGTTTCAGTTCCAGCACAATTTCGCCTGCCCAGAGATCGGCACCCATTGCCATCCCGCTTAAAAAGCAGTTGCATCCTGCTTCGATTTTACTGATGATAGCTTCCCGCAGCTCTTGTTTGATTCGTTGAACCCTAGCGCTGTCTTCCTGATCGCCTGCTGCAATTTTCTCAGGTCGGTGTCCGGTAAAGGCTACTGATTTTGCAATGTTAATCATCTGCATATTCCTTTCCTGCTTCCAAGCGCGGCTTTGTTCCGTTATCCTGCTTATTTTGCGGTAGTAAACAATCACAAACAAACGTTTGTTTTAAATTATATTTTAATATTATTTCTATTTTATGGACAAATAATTACATTTTTATGAAAGGGTGTCCTTCCGATTGGATAAATTATTAAAAAGAACATGGGCAGAAATTAATCTTGATTATCTGGAGTATAATATTAACAGTCTGCGCGGTTGTCTGCCGAAAAGCACAGATTTGATGGCAATTGTAAAAGCTGACGCTTATGGGCACGGCGATAAAGCAATTGTCACCGAACTTTGCCGGCTGGGCATCCGCTTTTTCGGTGTCTCTAATCTGGAGGAAGCACTTTCTCTCCGCAATGCCGGCGCAGACGGCGACATTCTGATCTTGGGCGTTACCCCCGCAGAATATGCCGACATCCTCGCCGAGCAGAATATCAGCCAGAGCGTATTTTGCACCGAGTACGCCGAAAAACTCAGTCAAGCGGCTGCCGCTGCCGGTGTTACGGTCAAATGTCATCTGAAAATCGATACCGGCATGGGACGCATCGGATTTATTAACCAGTCGGACTCCGACGCCACCCAAGAAATTCTATCCGTTTGCAAGCTGCCGAATCTCTCCTTTGAGGGGATCTTTTCCCATTTTTCGGTTGCGGATGAGCTGAGCCCGGAATCGCTTGACTACACCGACGCCCAGCAAGATGCTTTCAACAGCCTGGTACAGCGATTACAAGAATCCGGCATCCGCTTTCGCTATATCCATCTTCAAAACAGCGCCGGCATCATCCGGCATCCCAACCCGCTTTGCAACCTGGCGCGCATGGGGATCTCCATGTACGGTCTGTCCCCCAGCGGCGACTTTAACGATATGCTGCCGATCAAACCGCTGATGGAGCTGAAAACCATTGTAACCATGGTCAAAGAGGTTCCCCCCGGACGCTCGGTAAGCTACGGCAGAAACTTTATTTCGGAGCACCCCATGCGGATCGCCACCGTCCCGATCGGTTACGCCGACGGGTATCACCGTGCCCTCTCCGGGCGGGGTAAAATGCTGCTGCACGGCAAACCCGCTAACATTCTCGGCAAGGTCTGCATGGATCAGTTGATGCTGGACGTTACCGATATCCCGGAGGCGAAAGCCGGAGACATTGTGACGGTATTCGGACATTCAGAGGACAGTTTCCTGTCGGTAGATGAAGTTGCCGCCCTTGCGAATACGATTCATTATGAAATTATCTGCGACATCAGCAAACGTGTTCCCCGTGTCTATCTCCGCGGAGGCAAAACAGTTGAGGTCGTAGATTATCTGCGCCGCTAAGAGAAACCGGTTGTTCACATTTGCCTTCTTGATTCAAGCTTCTTGATATGGTAAAATAAAGATATCATTGGATTCTTGTCCAACCGAAAATTTCTCTTTTTTTTGTTTTTCTATGCACGAATTCGCCGTTTCCTCATAATATGTATTGAGGCTTTGATTTCACAACCTTAATCATGATATTAGGAGGATTATTATGGCTGATACGAATTTCAACTCTGCTAATCATGCAAATTGCTTTAAAGAAGCAGTCTGCATCAATGCAGGCAGAGTGTACGACAGCTGCAGTGACAAAGACTGCCTGGAGGATTTGCAGGTTCTTTTCACCAATCAGACACAGCCGATTATCGACAGTGCGCTGAGCGTGAAATGCCGAAGAGTAGAAGTGCTCAATGTTTTCCTCGATGTGGAGCCGGTTCCTTTCAACAAAGGCTTTTACTCGGTTGACATGACCTTTTTCTTCAAGGTACATATCGATGCATACACCTCTCCGCTTGAGTGCCCGACCCCTGTCTGCGGCGTCGCAATTTTTAGCAAAAAAGTGATTTTGTACGGCAGCGAAGGCGGTGTAAAAGTGTTCACATCCGAGGGAACCTGCTGTCACAAGAGAGACCGCTGCGGCAATGCCCCTGCAAACACCCCAAAAGCCAGCGTTCAGGTCGTTAATCCGATCTGTCTCGCCTGCAAACTCTGCGACTATTGTCCGGAAAAGTGCGGTTGTTCCGCTTCTGCGGTTCCCACCGGCATCTCCGAGGACTTTGAGGGCGAATTTACCGCCTGCGTTCCCGAAAAAATCGTGCTGCTCACAATCGGTATGTTCTCCATCTGCCAGATCGAACGCTCTGTTCAGATGATGGTTCCGGTATACGATTTCTGCATCCCGGACAAAGAATGTGTTACAACCACCGACGATCCCTGCGAGCTGTTCCAAAGAATTAAATTCCCGGTCAACGAGTTCTTCCCGCCCAGATTAAATGATCTGGATTGCGAAGACCCCACTGCTTCTGACTTTGAATGCTAAACACCCGGATTGCAGAAAGCTTAGCTTTCTGCAATCTGTATCCCTGCTACTCGGACAAGCTTTAGATTTCTGAAAAGGACTGATGATATCTTATGAAAGTCATTTTATTGGCACATACGCCCGATCCCGAAAAAACCAGTGCCTGTGAGGCAAAACTATGCTATTCCAGCAGCGGCATTGATACGCTGTACGACAGCCTGACCGAAGAAAAGGCAGCCGACTTCGTCGAGATGCTTGCCGGCATGGGACACGAAAGCCCGATCGAGCATGTTTCCTTTACCTTCGGAATAGAGGGTATTTCCCGTGCCTGCAGCCACCAATTGGTACGACATCGGCTCGCTTCTTACAGCCAAAAAAGCCAACGGTATGTCAGCGAAACACAGTTTTCCTATGTCACTCCTCCTGCTGTTTCGGCAACGCCCGAAACGGACAAGCTCTACCGGGAAACAATGGAAATGATCCAACAGTCTTACGAAAACCTCCGCAGCGCCCTCCTAGAAAAGGAAATCATCGCGTTTGCCGAAGAAAACAAGATATCCTTTCCGGATGAAACCCAACGGATAGCATATTTTAAAGAAAACTACAAAAAAGAATACAATGCGTTTCTGAAAAAGGCACAGGAGGACGCACGTTTTGTCCTGCCGAATGCCTGTGAGACTTCGATCATTGTCACCATGAACGCAAGAAGCCTGTACAATTTCTTTTCTCACCGGTGCTGCAACCGCGCCCAGTGGGAAATCAAAGCAATCGCCGATGAAATGCTCCGTCTGGTACGGGAGGTCGCACCGACACTGTTTAAAAATGCGGGACCGAGTTGTGTAAAAGGAAGTTGTCCCGAAGGAAAAATGTCCTGCGGAAAAATTTCCGAAATGCGGGCGTATTATCGCGGAACAGACGTCAAATACTAAAAACATCCGATCAATCGACAAATCAAGGACAAAGAAATACGAATCTCAAATAAAAAGACTGACAGATTCGTACCAATACAAAGGGTGAATTTTTTGCTGAATTTTAAACCGATTACGATAGAAGACCGTGAATGGGCAATCCCTCTTTTAAAAGCCTCTGATTTCCAGGGAAGTGAATACTCTTTCACCAGCAACTATATCTGGGGCGCACAGTATAACATCAACGTCTGCCGCTTTCAGGACCGATACATGATCTATTCCGGCAAACACCATCCCAGTTTTCTCTTCCCCGCCGGAAGTTCCGATTTGACTGAAGCGATAGAGGCGCTGTTGCAATATTGCCGGGAGTCGGATGTTCCGTTTCGGATGCACGGCATTTGCGAATCGGCGAAAGCCGAATTGGAAAACGCCTTTCCCGGAAGATTTCGGTTCGAGGAGGATCGTAATAATTTCGATTACATCTACACATCCGACAGTTTGATCTCGCTTGCCGGAAAGAAACTTCACGGTAAGCGCAACCATATTAATCAGTTCAAGCTAAACGACTGGAGCTTTGAGCAGATCACTTCCGATACCCGAGAGGAATGCCTTGAAATGAACGCCAAATGGTGCGCAGTCAACGGCTGTTCCGAAGATGCCAGCAAACAGAAAGAAGTTTGTGCCGTCCGCAAGGCGTTTCACCATTATGATGTTCTGGGACTGGTCGGCGGTATCTTGCGGGTAGACGGTGAAATTGTCGGATACACTCTGGGGGAGCCCCTCAACTCTGATACTTTTGTCGTTCATATTGAAAAGGCCTTTTCCGAAGTTCGGGGCGCTTATCCAACCATCAACAATCAGTTTGTTTCTCATTGTGCATCAAACTTCACATACATTAACCGTGAGGAAGACATGGGACTGGAGGGATTGCGCAAAGCAAAGCTATCCTATCAACCCGAAATTTTGCTGACAAAATACACAGCAGTGTTGATGTAACAAAAAGAACAGGTGATGCTTATGTTAGACTGTGCAGGCAAACAGGACATTCCTTTTCTCAAACAAATCTGGAAGGAATGCTTCGGCGATTCCGACCGGTATATTAACCGGTATTTTGACACGCTGTTTGACCGTATTACGATTGCAGTGAAACGATCAGACGATAATATTCCGGTATCCATGGTTTCGATGCTGCCGGTAAGTCTGTGCACTCCTGACGGCAACTATCCCGGTCACTATATCTATGCCGCCGCCACTGCCAAAGCATTTGAGGGGAAAGGATACATGTCTGAGCTGCTCGACTATGCCTGCAGCTTTGCCGCCGAAAGAGGAGATTGTTTTTCCTGCCTGATCCCGGCGACGCCAAGTCTGTTCACTTTCTACCAAAGGCGGGGATATCGCACCGTATCCTACAAAAACATGAAGTTTATTTCTCTTTCATCCCGATTGCTGCTTGCCGACTCAGAGTCGGTTGATCTGTTCACCGATTTAGAGGAAGATGCATTTTTTTCGCGCCGTCGAAACTTTTTGAAAAAGCAAAACGCGGCGGTCATTTTCGGCGAGCAATATTTTCCTTATCTGTACCTGGAAATGCAGAACGCGGGGGTTTTTGTGATAGGAATCGGCGAGACAGATTACGCTGTTTGCTATCCCGACCGCGGATTGTTGACGGTGAAGGAAACTTCTCTTTCAGAACAGGCGCTGACCGAATACCTTCCTGCTCTTTTAAAACGATTTCACTGTGCGGAAGCGGTGGCAATCTTTCCGACAACAGAGGACTCCTTCTCCCACAACATCAAACCGCACGGTATGATTCGCCCCTTGTCCTCTTTTCCGATTTCACTGAAAACGGTCCATCCGTATATGGGATTAATGATGGACTGATAAAACGCTATATAGAAAGGTGGTTGCGTGCGTTTGCGCGTATAAACACATGATGATTTATCTTTTTCTCGCGCCCGGATTTGAAGAAGTGGAGGCGCTTACCCCCGCAGATTATCTCAGACGCTGTGAGCTGGACTTAAAACTGGTCGGCGTCGGCGGAAAAAACATCACCGGCTCTCACGGCATTACCGTGACCTGTGACATGACGGCGGAGGAAGCTGCTGCGGCTGCTGCCGAACAACTGCCCGAAATGATCATTCTGCCCGGCGGCATGCCGGGTACCCGCAATCTGGAGCAATCCGAAACGGTCACCAAAATAATTACAGACTGCTATCAGGCAGGCAAAAAAATTGCCGCCATCTGTGCCGCCTTTGCCAAGGCGGGCCGGAAGGTGGCCGCCATCTGTGCCGCCCCCTCGGTATTGGGACATATGGGCTTGCTAAACGGCAAACGAGCCGTTTGCTTTCCCGGCTTTGAGCAGGAGCTTTCCGGGGCAGAAATTGTATCTGAACCGGTTGTTGCCGACGGCAATATCATTACCTCAAAAGGTGCCGGAACCGCAAATCATTTTGCCTTTGCCCTGGTTGCCTCTTTGCTCGGACAAGAACGTGCAGATTCCCTGAAGGCGGTACTGCAATGGGAGTAACCGACATCCGTATTCTCAAAAAGGAACTGCGGGAGGAGTGCAAAAAGGTCCGCCGGGATATGCCCCTTTCTCAAAAGGCGCAAAAGGATGAAATGATATTCAAACGGCTGACTGCTCTGCCCGAGGTACAGAGTGCAAAGCTGATATTAACCTACGTTTCCACTCCAATTGAAGTGTCTACCTTTCGTTTGATCGATACCATGCTGCGGGCGGGTAAGGCGGTTGCCGTTCCCCGCTGCGCTGACGGCATCGTAGCGATGGATTTCTATCGAATTCATTCCATGCAGGACTTAGAACCGGCAACTTTTTCGGTACTGGAGCCGAAACTCGATATCTGCAAAAAGGTAACCGATTTTTCAGATTCGGTTTGCATTATCCCGGGATTGTCTTTTGATTTGGAGGGGTATCGGCTCGGTTATGGCAAAGGGTATTACGACCGATTTCTCAACCGATATCACGGGATAAACATCGGCATTTGCTATAACAGCTGTATCAGAAACGAACTGCCCCACGGACGGTTTGACGTTGCCGCCTCGATTCTTGTCACCGAGAAATTTGTCAAGCGCATTCCGGTGCAGGAAAACAAACCGATGCCAAAAAAAGAAAAGCCCCTCTTAAAAAGGAGCTTTTCCATGGCAGACCGCCGCAGAAGCGGCGGCCGTTCACAGGGCTAGGTATTCGGGAAAGCAGATTAGCAGCAGCCACATCCGTTATTATTGTTTCCACAGCCACAGCTATTGTTATTTCCGCAACCGCCACAGCAAACTAACAACAAAACGATGATGATAATCCAACTGCAGTTACCGCCAAATCCATTAAAACACATAATTGTCACCTCTTATATATATTACCGAAAGAGCTTTTGCTCTTGCCGGTTTGTATATTTTATGATTCGGTACTGCTTTTGGTTACAGGAAAACCGCCCTTGTCGATAAAAACTATTTTTTGTCTTTTGCACAGAAGGTCGTTTTTCACAGCAATTGCCTTATTCGTACAATAACAAGTAAAGCAGTCAGTTCCAATACTGTCACTTTAAGAAAACAAACTCAAAAAGGAATGGTGGTCCAAATGGATAATCAAAATACCGGCGAATTCAACACTCCGGGGCAACCGGTCTCTCCCGTAGAGCCGCCGAACCCGACTGAAGAAGATAACGCTTCCTCTCCCCGCTTTGTTCTGAATCTCAGCGATGAAGAGCTGGACAATGCTGCCGTTTTTGAGGAAGAGATACATAGTGACGAGTCTGCCAAAGCGCCGGAGGCGTCCACTGCTGCCCCGAAAAAGAAGAAAAAGAAAAAAGGGGTATCCCCCAAAAAGGCAATTTTTTATACAGCGCTGGTCATATCGCTGTCTATCCTGTTTGCCGTGCTGATCATGCTCGCCGCCAACGACATCTTTGCTTTCAGCAAAATGAATATGGATGTCCAAGTTGAAATTCCCAAAAATGCGGGGACCAAACAAATCGCCGCCATTCTGAAGAAAAACGAGATCATCAACTATCCTCTGTTGTTCCGGTTTGTTTCAAAATCCAGCGGCACCGACGGCAAATACAATTACGGAATTTATACCCTGAATCCCTCTATGAGTTATGAACAACTGATGGATGAACTGCAAAAGGATGCGCCGAAAAAAGACGTCGTCAGCGTCACCATCAAGGAAGGAATGACTATTCGGGAGATTGCCGCCGATCTGGAAACACAAGGAATCTGCAAAGCAACTGATTTTATCAACACCGTTAATCGGGTGACCTTCGGGTACAACTTTGAAAACTATGTTGTAACCAATGAGCCTTTAAAGTATTTCAAAATGGAAGGATATGTTTTTCCCGATACTTACGATTTCTTCCTGGAGGAATCAGCAGAGTCGGTCTGCAAAAAGATTTTTAAAAACTTTAACAGCAAAATCACCAACGCCCATTGGGGAAGAATGAAAGAAATGGGATTGTCGCTGGAGGAAACGCTGACACTCGCCTCGCTGATTCAGGCGGAATCGGGACAAAGCCAGCAAATGCGGAAAGTGTCATCGGTGTTCTGGAATCGTTTGGACAAATCTTCTGATTTTCCCAATCTCCAGTCCGACGTGACCATTCACTATGTCGAGAAAAATATTAAGCCGTTTGACAAAACCAAAAACCAAAATATGTATGATGCTTATAATACCTATAAATGCCGGGGACTGCCGGTTGCGCCGATTTGCAATCCCGGTTTGGAAGCAATTGAAGCGGCGCTTTATCCCGAAGATACGAAATATTTCTATTTCCTGACCGACAAAGAGGGCAACTTCTATTATGCCAAAACGCTGAAAGAACACAATCAAAACCGAAAAAAAGCAGGGATTTGAGCGTTGTCGATTTTATCGACAACGCTCTCGAAGGACAAACGCAATCGCTGCGGTAAAACCTTGCTCTGCGTTTTTCCCCCGATTCCCCCTTTTCAGCGAAAACCAGCTCCGCAAACGGCTTTGCCGTTGCTCACCGCTGGTTTTCTTTCAAAGAGTCACTGCGGCGGCACATGTCCGCCTACGTGACATGATTAAACAAAGAACTGTAGCTTACGGTTCTTTGTTGACGGCGTTTGTGTTTCCCGGCAAACAGGATGCCGGGAAACACAAAGCCGTTACTCCTTCTTTAAAATAAAATTTATTTACCCGAATTTATTTCGCGAGTGATAATTTTTTCTTTTTGCTCTTTTCGTCGCGATCTAAGGTGCAGGGGATTATCCCCTGCCCAGGAATAATCCCCTACAGGAAAGGAATGCTTTTATTGTCAACACAAATAAAACCCGAGGTGCTTGCTCCGGCGGGCGACCGAGAACGTCTGGAAGCCGCAATTCAATATGGTGCCGATGCCGTTTACCTTGGTGCAAACCGATTCGGCATGCGGGCAGGCGCACCCAATTTTAGCTTCGAGGAATTACAAAGCGCCGTTGCTTTTGCCCACAGCCGAAAAGTGAAGGTGTTTTTAACCTGTAATACGCTGCCCCGCAACCAAGAGATGACCGAGCTGCCTGATTTTCTGAAAGAAGTGGCAGCATGCGGCGTAGATGCCCTGATTGCCTCGGATATCGGTGTTTTATCGCTGATTAAAAAAGTTCTCCCCGATATGGAAGTCCATATCTCCACCCAGGCAGGCATTGTGAATTATATAACCGCCGATACTTTTTATCAGATGGGCGCCAAGCGAGTGGTGCTCGCACGCGAACTGTCTCTGGAAGAAATCGCCGAGATCCGTGCGAAAACATCGCCCGACCTTGATATCGAGGTTTTCGTTCACGGCGCCATGTGCGTTTCGGTGTCAGGACGGTGTCTGCTGTCCAACTATTTGACCGCAAGGGACGCCAACCGGGGCGAATGCGCACAACCATGCCGCTGGGCATATCATTTAGTAGAGGAAAAGCGCCCGAATCAATTTTTTCCCATCTTTGAGGACGAAAAGGGAACC
>CAUHFD010000092.1 GCA_959605275.1 uncultured Eubacteriales bacterium
AATGGTATAAACCGTGTTTACCAAAATAATCGGCATCAACATAGGAATCGTAATCATCCAAAAATTCTCCCACGCGGTTGCTCCCTCAATAGCGGATACTTCATACAGTTGACTCGGAATGCTTTGCAAGCCGGCAAGAAAGATGATCATCTGGATTCCGGTCAGCCAAAGTGAGTCAAACATTTGATTGGAAATAGTGGTCGCATAGCCGCTGATAGTCTCTCCCAATCCAAGTTCCGACAAAAAAGTACCGAGGAAATCACTTTTAAAAACCGATCCGGAGGATATCATGTTTCCGGTCAATACGCTTGCAGCCAGATTATCATTTTTGATAATGGTGATCACTATTCCCGAAGCAACGATCACCGGCAGGAAGAAAACCGCACGGATAAAAGTTCTGCCAAAAAAGCGTTGATTCAATAAAATGGCTAAAAACAAACTGGAAATCAAAATGACCGGCAATTTCCAAAGCAGTTGTATCAGGGAAGCCTGCAAATTACCGATAAAGGTTGCGCTGCCGGTAAAATTTTCGATATAGTTTTTCCAACCAACCCACTCGGTTTGATATCCTGCCGAGCTGATAGTAACGTTTGAAAAAGAAAACTTGATCGATTGAATCAACGGTGCAAGGAAAAAGAAAAGAAAGCCAATGTAAAACAGCAGTACAAAAGCCCTTCCGGTCCATGCGTTTTTAGCGGTCAGCGACATTCGGAATCGTTTTTTCATCCTTACGCCCCCTTATAAGCAAAACTTTTCGGTGATATCGAGATATTTTCTGCAATAACAACTTGGTCATTATAATTGACATAAACCGTTACTCCGTTTTGATAAACCGTTTTTTTCACTCCGGAGGCAATTTCGATATTCGAAACGATCTCGCTGTTGTATATCAACTTTTGCAGCGGCGCATATGCCGTATATTTTTTCACTGCGTCATCAATCCACAATCCATAATCAGAGCTGTACAAATAATCAAATGCTGTTCCGGTCAAATCGGAGGAATCGGTATAAATACCGTTATACAACAGTTCCATACCGTATTCAACACTCTTCAAATAAACAAAGGTCGGATTGGATGACTGCATAATAGCCGGTGACGTCATATTGACCTTTCCGTGAAGCACCATCTGATAAAAAGGAACATCATAATCAAAGCTATCAAAGCCGCTTGACTGGACAGGCACCTCAAAAATACGATCTGCATAAGCAAAAACATAGGCATTCGCATTGGTGAAAGCCGTCTTGATTCCGGCTTTTTGATACGCGGCGAGGACAGTATCATAAATATCCGGCAAGCCGGCACGGTTAAAGGAAAGCTTATTGGAAAAATTGGAATATGTCAATTGTCCGATGGTGGAAAGCGCAATCGTATCAATATTCATCTTTTGATAGGATTTCAGATATGCACCGGAAATCTTGGCAATTTTTTGGGGTGTCAGTAAATAAAACGAGGATGCCCTGGTGTCGATTTCAAAATTAGACGGCAAATAGGAATGCATGGAAGAAATGACTTGAAACGGTGTTTTGATGCTGTCCCGTGTTTTGGAAACACCGTTTCCGCCTTTGGTATAACGCAGCAGATCTACCTCCGGATAAAACATACCGCCTTGATCTATGATTCGTTGTGCAAGCGATGCAAAATCCGACAAGCGACCGATTTTACCGTTTACCTTTGCAACGGAGGGGACTTTTTTATTATCCACTCCCGCGTTGCTCCAGCCGATATATTTCACACTGACGTTGTTTATGCCTTTCTTTTCCAATTCCTCCAAAATAAGCAAAGCCTGATCCGCAGTCGTCAAAACCTTACGTTTGGTATACGGGATGCCGAGGAAAGAAGCCTCTGTTTCAACAAAGCCGTAAAGGTTGAGATTCATGGTCGGATTTACCGCGGCACCCGAGAATTCCTTTTCGGATGTCAGATAATCGCGGTAAGTAGCAGCAATACCCGCGATATCGGCATTTTCTCCCGTCCCCATATAATAGCGAACTTGATAGTTTTTCAAATTGTAATCAGCCGTAGAGATTTTAGAGGAAGTCTTACCCTTAATAATATTCTCCCGCTGTGCAAAATTCAGGAAATGAACGACACTGCTGATACAGTTATAGCCGCAGTCGCTGTTTCCGTTGAAGTAGGCAATGGAAGCGGCGGCATCCCCGCTTGCAATGATACCGGTGAGCGTGTCGTTTTCAACTTTTGTGGAAAACACCGGGATCAAGATGCGTTCCTCGTGCACTCTGCTTGTTTCTTTGGGAATCGCCAGCTCATCGCAATAGACATATTTATCATATTTATTTAAAGACTTTATTCCGTTATTGAAATTGACAATCGCGCCGGAGCCGTCAGGAACAAACAGCCAGCCTTGATCCTGCGAATTGCCTGCACCGAAAGAAGGCAAAACATTGATTCCCATTAAAATACAGTCATCGCTGATCTTCATTTGATCCCGAACGACAGTAACCGCAAGGGAATCATTCTCCAGCGTATATTCTACCGGAAGGACAACGCCGACATCCTCAAAACGATAGATGACTCGAATCCCGTTGCTCAGCTTTTCCACCGAAATGCCGTCCTCTGCCATAACACAAGAGGTATAACTGTCAGCATGCTGTGCGCCGGTGATTTCATACTGACCGTCTGCAAAAACATAGTTCAAAACGATTTGCGAAAAAATTTCCGAACGTTTCGCACCGGTCGTTATCTCATCGGTAAGCATATCATTCGGTACGCTGTACCAGATTTTTCCGCTGGTCTTATTTTTCAAAGCAAAATAGCCGTTTTTGAAATCAGCATATAATACCGCATTCGCTGTCTCAGCCGCTTTTTGATAATAAGCCAGATCATATTCGGCGGTATCTGCGGTAACCCCCGACTGAACCGGAAGTTCTCCCCCGCTCACTTTACCGACATCGATGCTTTCCGGCTGCTCATCGGCATCTTCAGCCCAATTTTCGCCCCGGAAAGATCCGTCATTGACAGCAAACGGAACAGAAACTGTAAAAGCAGTCATTGCAAAGATCAGAACGGCACTTATGATGATTTTTTTGATATTTGCAGCCATATATGAAGCACCTCGTTTTTGAATCATATCGCTTTATTTCAACATTGCTTCCTGAATCACCGATAGTACAAAACTATAGGTCTGTTGCATCAATGTGAAAAACAAAACAATCAGGAATAAAATAACTGCCATTCCGAATATTGTTGCTGCCATAAACAACAAGGTCTTGGAGAAAGAATATTGATGAATGGTCATTAAGCCCAGCAGAAGTATGATCAACGACCAAATCATCCCCAATGCCCCAATAACAGTAATAAATGCACCTTCATTTTCCAATAGAATATTGGAAAGAACAACACAGATAAATTTGCTGACAATGAAGGGAAGCATAGCGTAAGCCGTGACCGAGATGATTTCTTTTAATCTGCCTTTCCCGTCAAACAAGGTACACACTGCCCAGTTGGCAATCACAAACAGGATAAATATACCGACTGTTTGCAAAATAACCATGAAGGTATTATAATCGCCGGCTTGATTCTTATTGAAAATAAAACCTGTACAAAAATATTCAAATGTCGTAACGGCAAGCAGCAAAAATACAAATATGCCGGACAAGCCCATAGACGAAAATTTTCGGAATTTTAATTGTTCAAATCCGTCAATCGGATGGAAAACAGTATAGAATGGAAGCAATCTTTTACATTCCATTTTGCTGAAGGATTGCCCTTCCGGCGTTTCAGTGTATTTGAAGTAGTAATGTGCCAAAAGAACAACAACCGCCACCACAGACAGCAGAGCAAGAATGACCAACGGCCAGAATTTTTGCATCATTTCGCTTCTGTACTCGCTGAAAGCATTCGAATAATCACTGACATCGTTTGCCAGCTTGAAATATTGCATGGATTTCTGATAATCGCCCATTGCGTCATACACAAGACCCAGGCTTTCATAAGCGTATATGCTGTTTGTGTTCCGTTTCAGGATCTGATTCCACTTATCCAAAGCATTGTCCACATCGTAAGCATTCAGACCGAGGATGGCCTCCCGATAAAGCAAGCCGTAATCATTCGGAGTAAATTCATAAATGCAGTTTTTGATCGAATCGGCAACATACACGCAATTGCCGATCGACTCGATTGCCGAAGGATTGGCAAAGGAGCCTAATTGGTCACCGTAGGTTCCGAAAACGGATATCAACTGTCCGTGAGTGGTATATTGAAACACCTTTCCGCCAGTTTTATCCAACAAGTTGATAAAACCTTCCGAATCAACGTCAACGTCGGTAAATTGCGTGATGGCGCCTTTCTGCTCATCGCTTCCCGCAAGCGCTGAGCCTACCTCCAGATCTCCGAAAACCATTTCTTCGGAGATGGTCTCAGAGCTTTGAAAATTCAAACGCCTCACTGCGCCTTTAATGTCTTCAGCCGTATCGGTTACGGTATATATGAAGCCGGCTTGATCCATATCAAAATTGGAAAAACTGGCGGGAACCTTTGAAATCAAACTTTTCTTGCCTTCTTTAGAAAGAAAGGATTTAAAAAAATTGGAAATGGATTCACCGATCGACAGAGACACCTCATTGCTGCCGTAAAAACGAACAAACTCTCCTTTTTGATTATAAACAAAGGCTCCTAAATTGATGCTTGGCGCCAAAACCATAAGCTGGTCATTGTTATCGACCAATACCTTTGTAACCGCAAAAGGCATATCAGTATTCTCCAGCACTTCATCCGGTCGTTCAAGCATTTTGATCATCTTGCCTGCGCTGTCAAAAATAAGCACCCGTGTATTTTGGGTATCGGCAACATAGATATTTCCTTGTTTGTCAACCGTAACTCCCATTGCATCGATAAAAGAAACTTCGTTGCCATCCGGATCGCAAAAAGTATCAAAGACCTTTTTGACTTTAAATGTTGTATCCGTTATGATGATCCGGCTGTTACCGGCATCCAAAATATATACATTGTCGGCATGATCATAAAAT
Organism: uncultured Eubacteriales bacterium; assembly: GCA_959605275.1. Lineage (GTDB taxonomy): Bacteria > Bacillota > Clostridia > Oscillospirales > Ruminococcaceae > HGM13222. Next base: position 4,987 of record CAUHFD010000092.1, read on the forward strand.
ATATCGGTTGGGGTATCCAAACCGTCGGGCAACGCCATATCGGCGCCGGTAATTCGTCTGCTGAGCTCATAACCGACAGGAGCTGCTGTTGAATTGCCGTTTGAATCATATTCATATCCTTTATAGGGTGCATAATTGACCTCTGCCGCCGAAGCACGGAGCCCAAATAACATCGGACCGGAAAGGAGGATACAAACCAGCAAGCATCCGAGCTTTTTCAATTTCAATTCCATCACCACGCCTCTCGGTACTAAATTATCAGCTATTTCAAACCGGAATGAGCCATTGTTTGCATTACGGAGCTTTGAGAATACAGGAAAATTAAAATCGGCGGGATCATCATGATAACACTGACCGCCGAGCCTGCACCGGCACGAGTGATACCACCCGACGCAATCGTGGAAAGTACGCTCGGAAGCAATTTCAGATTTTCGCTGTAAATATAAGTTTGAGGATTGCTGTTCCAAAGTGCCTGAAAGGTAAAAATAATGACAGTCAGCCACGCTGGCTTTGCAGACGGCATGACGATGCGAAAGAAAACAGAATATTCACTTGCGCCGTCAATACGCGCAGCCTCTAATGTAGCATCCGGTATTGATGCCGTTAAGAATTGTTGCATCAAAAAAACACCCATCGTTCCTGCCATGACCGGTAAAATAACAGCCCAATAAGTATTGATCGTTCCAAGCCCGGCAAGGATAATATATCGCGGGAGCGTAATCGCATCTCCCTGAAACAGCAAAGCAAACACGACCAGTATGGATATTAAAGCTTTGCCCGGAAACCTTGCCTTTGCCAAAGGATATGCCGCCATCGAAGCAACAATCGCATAGATCACCGTTCCGCCGACAGAGACAAAAACGCTGTTAAAGATATATCTGGAAAAAGGAACCCATAAATTTCCCGCCAATTCAAAAACCATTTTAAAGTTTTCGAATGTCGGATTTTTTACAAAAAAGCGCGGAGGGAATGCATAATATTCCTCGATCGGCTTAAAAGCCTGTATAATGGAATAAAACACCGGAAGAATCATAAAAATACCGATGCACAGCAAAAAGAGAAAAACTCCGACATTTCCCGCTCTGGTGCGTGAAAGCATGGGTTTCTTGTTTTCCTTCAGCCTCATTTTAATCTTCCGCATAATTCCTGTTGATGCCAAGCTATTCACCTCAAATTCTAAGCTGTAAATCGTTTCAGAGCCTTTTTCACGATATAATTCGTTACGACCATCATGACAAACAGTACAACCGCAATCGTTGAAGCATATCCCATCTCAAAGCGGATATTACCGTGATCCTGCATATGTAAAACAATGGTATCGGTAGAATAATTTGTACTGGGATATCCGGTCAGCGCTTTGTTAATCGCACCCACACCAAACGCACCCGCAATGGCGTTGACCGCACCGAATAAAAGCTGCGGTCCCATTTGCGGAAAAGTGACATAGTACAATTCCTGCCAGCGATTACGCAGACCATCAATTGCCGCCGCTTCATAATAAGTGCTATCCAGCGACTGCAAGCCCGCGCGAAAAGAAAGAAAGCCAACGCCGAAGCTGTTCCAGATAGTGACGATCATGACAACCATCATATTGTAATTCGTATCCGAAAGCCATGCGATCGGGTCATTGATCAGACCGAGATTGGACAGCAAGGTGTTCAGCAAGCCGCCACTGTCTGCCGAAAAAATGAAAGTCCAGAGGAAAAAGGCGTTTCCGCACAGAGCAGGTGCATACATAATAAATGTCAAAAAGGTCCTCATCTTTCGTCCGAACTCGTTAATAAACCATGCAATCACAAAGCTTAAAATATAACCGGTAGGGCCTGTAACAATTGCAATCAGCAGCGTGTTTTTGATGTCGATCTTGAAAATGTCATCCTGGAAAAACAACCTTAAATAATTTCCGATCCCATTCCATTTCGGCATCTGAACCATATTAAAATCAGTAAAACTTAAAAATATAGAGCCAAGAATCGGCAATACCGTTAAGGTGATAAAGGCAATCAGGAACGGAGCAAGAAGAACATAATACGGAACATAGCTACCGATCTTTTTTCGCTTTTTAGGTTTTGGGGCATTCACATTATTTCCCATACGGTTTTCTCCCTCCGCATCAGTCCAGATTGAATTCCTTGCGTTTTCGGGCAATCTCATCATTGATAATCTTATTATAAAGCGTTAATTGGCGTCTGGTTTGATATCCGCCTTTATCCACGTCATAACAAGCACGCAGCGCATTTGTCAGATTGCGTGTGACAATATAATTACCGGGAATCTGGTTCACATTGATAATTTGGTTCCATTGTTCCTCGATGACCGCCGCTTCAGATTTTGACCATCCCATTTTCTTGAACGCCTGAATATTGGCCGGATAATATCTAGCGCCGATACCCATGGTGGCTTCCAGCTCTTTTCCGTATTGCAGTTGGGTGTCACTCGAAATCCACCACATCAAAAATTCGGCTGCTTCTTTTCCGAGTCCTTTTTTCACTGCGGAATTCAAAACCATACATCCGGTCACAACGCTTGATTCCGCACGGTTAATGCTGCCGTCCTCCATCCGCTTTCCCGGTATCGGTGCCATTGCCCAAAGCCCTCTGAGTTCAGGCGCCGCAGCCATCAATTGATTGTAAATCGTCATGGATGTGATCCCCATCGGCATTTCACCGCTTCGGAACCGATTGTAGAATTCAATGCTCTTGGATAATTTATAATCTCTGTACAGAGTGACCCACTGATCAAACGCGTCATATGCTGCCTGCACGTCAAAACAGGATTGCTTCAGATCAGCAGTATAGTATGTGCCGCCGTTTTGAAATAAAAACGCATCAAATATAGAAATGCTTGCCGAAACGCCGGCATTGGAGGAATTTACCTCGTTGATCCCGACCTGGAGATTCACCTTTTGGATCACCTCCATAGCATGATAAAACTCTTCCCATGTTTTAGGAGGCTCCAATCCAAGTTCCTCAAAGATATCAGTTCTGTACAAAAGCAAATTAAAACTTTCCGTCTCAGGCAGACCGTACAAGCCGCCCTCATAATAAAAAGGCTTTAGCGCAGATTCGTGAAATATCTCCAGTAAATCATCCCGATCCACATAATCCGAAAGATCCATCAATGCGCCGCGCATTGCAAGATTAACCGGTTCCGCCTGTTCTACCATCAGCGCAACATCCGGTCCTTTTCCTGCCAAAGTAGCCTGCAAAAGAACATCCTTCGTTTCCACCATGCTCAGTTCTATCTGCGTATGATAAACCGGAATAAAGGTATCATCGATCAAGTTATCCAGCACCTGCGCCTGATCTCGTCCCGTTCCTACCCAAACCGTAATACTTTTGCCTTCACCGGAACCGGAAATGGAATTGTACTCACTGATAAAGGAAGAAATAAATTTTTGCATTTCAAAGAAAAAGCTTTCAAACAAAGAAACATTTTCCTGTATTCCGTCCGCCCCTTCCGGCACAAAGCCGAAGCAGTCGATTTCCAGCGGCTGGCTGTTGAGCAACAGAAGCAGTGAGGATATCGTTTCAATATTTCCTTTGAATTTGGAAATACGTTTTGGTATCAATTCGGAGTCATCCTGAAAGTCATCCAGCATATCACACATCTGAATGATAGACGATGCTTGGGAATCCTTTTTCCCGGTCACATTCGTTATCGTGTTATATGCTCTATGAAGCCCTTCTTGTATGTTTTCCAATTCATCTAAAAGCCCCGGCAGAGAATTTTCCAAGCCGTAATCACGGTTTGTATCCGGCTCCGTTCCGGTTATGATAATGATTTTTCGATAAAGCGCGTTCAGTTCCAGAACAATCTGATTGATATCACGCAATGCGGCATATAACTCCCCTGATGTCACTTCCAGAGTGATGACATCGCCTTTTTTCAAATACACTAATAAAGGCGTTTCATTACCAAGTGTTTTAACGTACCAACTGGTACGATATTCAAAGGCGATATTTTTTGCCTCGGCAAACGGAAGTTCGCCGTTGATATACAGGTTTCTGTATGAATTTAGTCCCGGATTAAAATTTTGCCGTACGCGGAATTGAATTTGATACAACCCGTCTTCCGGCACATTTGCGGTCCAGGAAATCGTGCTGCCGAAACTGCTCCAATTGCTGCCGCCAATGGTATTATAGCGGGTATAAAACGGATGATTCGGATAGGTTGCTGCACTGCCACGATCACATAACGGATATAGTATGGGGCTGCTTTTCTCGTACGCCTGCTCTGCCTGCAACACATAAGTCTCACCGGTCACCTTTTGATCGCTGTACTTCTTTATGTATTCATCATAGCTGCTGGGTTCCGCTTTTCTGCCGAACAGTATCTCGGAAACAGCCACTGCTTCCCGCTTGACCGAAATACGCAATTTATGCGTCCCTGCTTCCAGGTAAAAGCGGTACGGTTCCGCATACATGCCGTTGTTGTCCTCAAGCCAACGCGTGTTCCAACATTCTTTTTCGATCTGTGTCGGACGAATATCATTTCCGCTGTGATTCGATTGAAGGATATTTTCATCTATCCATGTCCTCGGCAACATCACGCTGTCTATTTCATGAAACGGAACTTTACCATCCAACAGGACGCCCAGTTCAATATCCAACCCGGTTGCTTTGAGCGGATAATACTTCAGCCTGATAGAATAAATCCCGGTTTGCGGTATATCAAAATCCCACTCGCACCACTCATTGTCTTCCGATAATACCCCGGCTGACAGATTTTCATAGGTCGATATGGACTTCTCAAGGTGCTGCGCGCCGGTGATATGATCCGCATGAACCGTTACGGAATGACCGGCTGCCTCCTCTGCGGAATATTGATTATAATAATCATAATAACTGCCGGCTGTTGCCGAAGCGGTATTTGTCTTCAACAAATCGTCCTTAGAAACAGCATTAACGTTTTTTACTCCGAAAACTGTAAAAGAGGAAATTGTAAATGAAGCGATAAACAAACAGGATGTCATCCTTTTTATGCCGCTCCATATATATCCTTTTTTCAATACAAACACACCTTTCCGAAGTAAAGTTTTAATTATGTAAAACGTTTTGCATAAAATACAATAATTTTTCCTTTTTTCTTATGGTA
>CAUHFD010000093.1 GCA_959605275.1 uncultured Eubacteriales bacterium
GGACATATGCTGACGACCGGTTTTGCGCACGGTACGGTTTTGGCGAATGCAGGCAAAATCATTGACGCCATTAAAGACGGGGCGATAAAGCATATTTTTCTTGTAGGAGGATGCGATGGCGCACATCCGGGAAGAAATTATTATACGGATTTTGTGAAACAAACACCAATGGATACCTTGGTATTGACCTTAGCTTGCGGGAAATATCGGTTTAATGATCTTGATTTGGGCGAAATTAACGGACTGCCGCGCATTTTAGATATGGGACAGTGTAACGATGCATACAGTGCTATAAAGGTGGCGCTGGCGCTGGCAGATGCTTTTGATTGCACGGTGAACGACCTTCCGCTGACATTAGTTCTTTCCTGGTATGAACAAAAAGCCGTTTGTATTTTGCTGACATTACTTTCGCTCGGAATCAAGAACATGTATCTCGGTCCGACATTGCCGGCATTTATGTCTGAGACAGTTGTAAAAACTTTGGTGAATACCTATGAGTTGCAGCCGATTACTGCTCCGGAGCAGGATATGGATGCCATTCTTGGGCGAGGATAACAGATTTCAGCTGAGAAACCGGCGAGATAGATAAAAGCACCGGCTACTGTCAGGTTTCGACAGCAGCCGGTGCAATTTATCGAAGGTTATTCTTCTGTTTTAATGACCTGGACCGGACAGTTGTCCGCTGCTTCTCTGGTATGTTCTTCTGTGTCTGCTGACGGTGAATGATGTACCTCAGCCAATCCGTCTTCCGCTATTCGAAAAACTTCGGGACATGTTTCGGCACAAAGACCGCAACTGATACAACCTTCACGGTTTATTGTAACTTTCATTTTGACTATTCTTCCTTTCTTTGTTATAATGGGTTTTGAATATTGGTAAATGATACTTTGGTATGTCGAAAAGGATCAACCGTTTTCATTCTCCGGAAAGATCACGATTAGTAACATTTTAAACTGCTCCACTGCGAAAACGGAGTGTGGTTTTTGGGCAGGCATGATGATGGTTTCCTCTTTATTGACAATATATTCTTTCCCGTCAATGGTTATTTTCCCCTTTCCGTCGAGTATCAGAACCATTGCATCTCCTTCAGATTTATGTGTGCTGATTTCTTCTCCCTTGTCTAAAGCGAACAGAGTCAGGCTATGATGCTGATTTTGTGATATCGTTTTACTGACGATTTGCCCCGGCTGGTAAGATGTTTCATCAGCAATCGCAATTGGAGTTTCATGTTCCATATTTTTAATCATTTTTTTCACAATAATGTCTCCTTGTATCAAAATGCTATTTGTACGATGAAAATATACGTATATATGAATAATGTCTGCTAAAATATTGTGCCCTCTTAAAGCCATAATACAACATCTGCCGAAAGATTTCTTCTCTTTTCTGTGTAAACCGACAAAAGAAGAAAAAAAGCTTGCATTTTCAGATAGTATATGATATCATATATAAGCATTTAGTGTACCGTTGTGTAGTCTGTCCGCTTGGATTGGATGCCAATGGGGGTTAATGCCGGCTTCGGAAAACCGAAGTGACATTAAAGCGGATAGTCCTCTGCCTATAGGGCATGAATGTCTGAAAATTTAGGAGGAAGAAAAATGGATGCACTGAAATTGATTGAAAGCCAGAGCATGAAATCTGAGTTGCCGGAACTGAACATCGGTGATACCGTTAAAGTTCACGTTAAAATCAAAGAAGGCGACAAGGAAAGAATTCAGATTTTTGAAGGAACCATCATTGCAAAGAAACATGGTGGAGTAGCCGAGACCTTTACGGTTCGCCGCGTATCTCACGGATGCGGAGTAGAAAGAGTATTCCCGGTTCATTCTCCGAATGTGGCTAAAGTCGAGATTGTCAGAAGCGGACGCGTTCGCAGAGCGAAATTGTTCTATCTGCGTGACAGAGTCGGTAAGGCCGCAAAAGTCAAAGAAAAAATTCGCTAGACTTTGTGAGAAAAAGGGACTTGATTGTCCCTTTTTTTGCTTTGTTTTATTTTCTGAATGATGCAATATCGGTGAAACGGAATCGTTTTCGCTCATATTGCAAAATGAAAAGAAGTGACCTGTCGATGAAAGATGAGCATTCCTATGAACACCGTTCTGAGCTTATTTCGCTGCGCTCCAATCTGCTTGATTGGGCGGATTCTATTGTATTTGCTTTAATTGTTGTTATGATTTTTAATCTGGGTTTTCGGATTGTCAATGTCAACGGAGAATCCATGCTGCCGACTTTGCACACCAATGATCGGTTAATTGTTTCGAGCGTCAATTATCAACCGCAGTATGGCGATATTGTGGTGTCGGTTCAGGAAAATGCATTGGAAAAAGCGATTATTAAACGTGTCATCGCCGTGGGCGGTCAAACCGTTGATATTGATACGGAAAAAGGAATCGTGTATGTTGACGGTAAAGCGCTTGAGGAACCGTATGTTTATGATTTCACTTATGTAATCCCTTATCCGCCGATGGATTTTCCGTTAACGGTACCTGAAGGAACGGTGTTTGTGATGGGGGATAATCGTAACAACTCTGTGGACAGCAGAAGCACGTATGTGGGATTTATTCAGGAACGATATATTCTCGGTAAAGTTGTGTTTCGTATTTTTCCGTTTGACCGGATTGGCGGTATTTCTTGATATAAGGTTGTCATGCAATGATATTTGCCTGAATAGAATATACTGTTGCCATGTTTGGGCGGAGAAAGGACGTGGATATCATTTATGTTAGATTCAGATAAAGAAGTTTCGATGAAGAATGAACAAACATTTAGTCTGAAACGTGAAATATTTGAATGGTTGGAAACCATAGCCTTTTCTTTAGTGGCGGTGGTTTTGATATTTACTTTTGTGTTTCGGATCGTCGGCGTTGACGGAGATTCGATGATGAACACACTTCAGGATAAAGACCGCTTGATTATTACCCATTTGTTTTATCATCCGAAGCAAGGAGATATTGTGATTATTACACAGCCGAATTCGGTGAATAAGCCGTTGGTAAAACGGATTGTGGCGCTCGGAGGTCAGACGGTAGACTTTGATACTGACAGAGGGCTTGTTTATGTAGACGGTGAGGTTATTGATGAGCCGTATATTCTGGAACCCACTACATATATGCCGGCTTCGGCGGTGGAATTCCCCTATACCGTTCCTGAAGGAAAGGTGTTTGTAATGGGGGATAACCGCAATAATTCTCTAGACAGCCGAAGCACCGGAGTGGGACCGATTGATGAACGGTATATTTTAGGTAAGGCGATATTCCGTATTTTCCCGTTTGATTCCATAGGAGGATTATACGGAAATATGGATTGATATTCCGATTCCCACAGCGGCAGAGCAAGATAAGCTTCCTGCCGCTGTTTTAATTTGAGTTTTGTCGTATGGTTTGTTAAAATGCGGTATGATTTCACAGAGAAAAACAGTGATTTGTAAAGGGGGGCGGAGGACATTGGAAAATAATCAAAAAAAGAAAGCGGCAATAAGCTTATGTACACTGTTAATTCTAAGTGGACTGCTTGGAACTTTCTTTCTGCTTAGCGGTAAAAAAAGCAGTGATACAGCAAAGAAAACGGAAAGCATTCATGCTGACAGCAGCAATGCGGAAAATAACATCTCTGAAAAAATTGACGGGGTTGAAAACGAAGATATTGGTAATCAAAATATATCGGTTGCTGCCGACAATATTGCTTCGTCAAAGAACAGCAGTTTTAACAATAGCTTAAGCATTACAGTGAAATCAAGTACGAATATCGCAAAACCGAGCAGTAACAGTAATATTACATCTGACAGTGCAAACAGCGGTAAAGATAGTAATACAGAGCAGGAGTCAGAAACAACAGCAGATATTGCCGATTCCTTCATGCAAAAGGCGTTTCAAACAACCGAAGCTGTTGAATTAAAGTACTGGCTTTATACCCCTGAAAATCCGACCACGAATATGCCATTAATTGTATATTTGCACGGTGGAAGCGGCAAAGGCAGTGATTTAAATACAGTTGTAAAGGATGGTTTCCCTAAATATTTAAAGAACGGAGAATTGGGGAATGTTAACGCATATGTCATAATACCGCAATTGCCATCAAGCTATAAGGGATGGTCTGATATAAAAGTTTCGTTAAGAGATTTAATTGTGAGCACCAAAAATACTTACGGAATCAATCCCGATAAAATAAGCTTAACGGGGCATTCGATGGGCGGAAAAGGAACTTATGATATAGCCCTTGCATATCCGAACCTATTTTCTTGTATAGCGCCTATGAGTGGAAGCATAACCTTAAACGATGCCAATATTAATAAATTAAAAGATATCTCTGTTTGGGCGTTTGTTGGTTCGGCGGATACTATTGTTGATCCGTCTTCTTCAATAAATTTTATCAACGGGCTAAAGCAGGTTAACAGTAATGTTGAATTGACAATATTTGACGGGGCAGGACACTTTGGGGTTCCTGAGCTCGGCTATAAAAGTACGGATGTTGTCAGTTGGCTAATAAATAAAACTAGATAATAATTTTCTGTATACAGTAAAATTTTAAGGAAATGATAGCATGAATGAAATTAACATCCAATGGTTTCCAGGGCATATGGCGAAAACAAGAAGATTAATCGGAGAAAGCCTGTCACTGGTCGATCTGGTGATAGAACTGACAGACGCCAGAATCCCGCAAAGCAGCCGTAACCCCGAATTAGACAAGTGGTTATTGGACAAGCCCCGGATTATTATTTTAAATAAAAGCGACTGCGCGGATGAAAACATTACCAAACAATGGGTTGAGTATTATAAAAAGAAAGGTATACGCGCGGTGATGGCGGACTGCAAAAGTGGCAAAGGCGTTGCCGGTATTATTCCTGCTGTAAAGGCGGAGCTTGCCGAATTGCTGGAGCGAAGAACAGCAAAAGGAATTGCAGGAAAACCGATTCGTGTCATGGTGGTCGGCATTCCGAATGTAGGAAAGTCCTCGCTCATTAATAAGCTTGCCGGCTCCAAACGCGCCAAGGTGGAAGATCGTCCCGGTGTCACCAGAGGGCGTCAGTGGGTAAAAATCAGCAATGAATTGGAATTGTTGGATATGCCGGGCGTGCTGTGGCCGAAATTTGAGGATCAAACCGTTGGAGAGCATCTTGCTTTTACCGGAGCAGTCAAAGATGATGTAATTGATATTGAACTGCTTGCCATGCGTTTGCTGCAGCTTTTGAATCGGGATTATCCGCAGTTGCTTCAAGAAAGATACAAAGTGGACGCGGAAGAAGATACCGAAGCATATGAGCTGCTTACCATGGTTGGCAGAAAGCGCGGCATGCTGATATCGGGCGGTGAGGTAAATACCGAGCGGGCGGCAATTACGGTGCTTGACGAATACCGCAGTGGTAAATTGGGAAAAATTTCCCTGGAAAAGCCGCCGAAAACGGAATAAAAGCGGTTTTCGGAAAAGGAGGGACATATCACAGGTGAATCTGTTTGAATATGATGAAAGTTTAAATATAGATAAACTATGCGGCATTGACGAGGCGGGCAGGGGACCGTTGGCAGGACCGGTGTTTGCGGCGGCGGTTATTTTGCCAAAGGGATTGGTAATTGACGGACTTAACGACAGTAAAAAATTATCTGAAAAAAAGCGGGAGCAGCTATTTGAGCAGATTACCGCCAATGCGGTTTCCTACTGTATTGCTTCTGCGTCAGTTGAAGAAATTGACCAGATGAATATTTTGCAGGCAACTTTTCTTGCAATGAAACGTGCGGTGCAAGGGCTGTCTGTGCGACCGGATATCTGCCTTGTCGACGGAAATCAAAACCCTCAGGTTGGCGTCCACAGCCGTTTGGTGGTAAAAGGAGACGCTACTTCGGCTTGTATTGCTGCGGCATCGATTCTGGCGAAGGTATCACGAGATCGGTATATGCTGGAGCTGGCAGAGCAATATCCACAGTATCAACTGGAAAAGCATAAAGGATACGGCACCAAACTGCATTGTGATTTGATTTATGAATACGGCGTTTCGGACATTCATCGGAAGTCGTTTATGAAAAAAATATTAGCCCGAGAAGGACAGCCGACGAGGGGCGAGATCGGAGAAAATGCGGTCGCCTCTTATTTGGAAGATCAGGGATATGACATCGTGGGGCAGAACTACCACAGTCGTTATGGAGAAGTAGATATTATTGCCGAGAAAGACGGAACGATTGCTTTTGTGGAAGTGAAAGCGCGCAGCCCGAAATCAAAGGGAACCCCGTCTGAGGCGGTGACATTAGCAAAGCAGAAAAAAATTATTCAGACAGCGATCGTCTATTTACAGGAGACACAGTCAATCCTTCAACCGCGTTTTGATGTAGCGGAGGTTTATTTTGCTTCGGCGTCCGGCTCGCAGATCGCTGATATCCGATACATAGCCAATGCATTTGCTCCAAATGAATCAAATTCATAAAATTCCTTCTGCTTCGATATATTGTAAAGAATCGAAAGATATCTGAGAGTAAAAGGAAATGATGCTGTAATGAATCTGTTTGATCTGCATTGTGATACCATCTACGAGTGTACAACCAAACATAAGGATCTCAAGGAAAACGATCTTCATCTGGATTTAAACCGCGGGATTGCCGCCACTGACAAATGGGTACAGACTTTTGCATTTTGGATTGCCGATGATCTGACCGAGGAAGAACAATATTGTTCCTATCAACGTCAATTATCTTGTTTTCGCACCTTTTCCGAACAGTATTCAGAGCTTGCGCCCTATCACGGAGAGGCAGAAAATTCAAAATGCCGTTATCTGTTGTCGATTGAGGGCGGGAGCGCAATCGGCGGAGATTTAGACCGTATCCGAGCCTTTCGCGAAGATGGCATTCGGATGTTAACTTTGACATGGAACGGAGAAAACCGCATTGGCGGAGGAGCGCAAAGTACACAGGGATTGACTTCGTTCGGAAAAGATGTCATTCGTGAATTGGAAGCACAACAGATTACGGTAGATGTTTCTCATCTGAATCGGAAAACCTTTTTCGATGTTTGCAAGATTGCCGAAAAACCGTTTGTTGCAACACATTCCAATGCTTTCCGAATATGCGGTCATCCTCGTAATCTGGACGATGACCAAATTAAAGAATTGGCAGAATGCGGCGGCTTAATTGGATTAAATTTGTTTTGCGACTTTCTTTCTTCGGAAAAGGATTGTAAAATGGAGGATTTTATTCGGCATATTGAATATTTTTTATCCTGCGGGGTCGAACAAAATTTGGCGATAGGTACTGATTTTGATGGGGCAAAGATGCCAAAGTGGATAAAAGGGATTGAAAGTCTTGAAATACTGTTTCAAAATGTGGTAAAATACTTTGGAGAACAGATATCACGGCAGATATTTTTTGAGAATGCCGCTCGTTTTTTCTCCGCTTGAATGCCCATCGACAAAAGCAGGGCTGTTTGTGAGAAAACGAGGATGAAGCAGTGAAATATATTCCGCTGTGTTTCGTCGGCGGGAAAGGAATGAAATAAATGTATTATACGAGTACAAGAAGTGATATGCGGCTAAAGTCTGCCGATGTCATTACAAACGGAATTTCAAAAGAAGGAGGACTTTACGTACCGGAAAGTTTTCCGAAGCTGAGTGCGGCTGATTTGGAGTTACTCGCCGGAAAATCTTATGTAGAGCGGGCGAAATTTGTACTGTCCGGATTTCTGACCGATTTTACGGAATCAGAATTAAACCATTGCGTCGAAAACGCATACAACACGACCAAATTCAGCAGCGATAACATTGCGGAAATATCCCATCTTTATGATGGTACTTATATGTTGGAACTTTGGCATGGTCCTACCTGTGCTTTTAAGGATATGGCTTTGCAGTTGCTCCCGTATTTGCTGACTACCTCTGCCAAAAAAGTAGCTTCCGATAAAGAAATCGTTATTTTGGTTGCAACTTCAGGCGATACCGGAAAAGCTGCATTAGAAGGGTTCAAAGATGTCGACAAGACGAAAATTATTGTCTTTTATCCTGAAGACGGCGTCAGTAAGGTGCAAAAAAGACAGATGACCACCCAAGAAGGAAAAAATGTTTGTGTTGCGGCAATCAAAGGGAATTTTGATGATGCGCAGACCGGTGTGAAACAGATTTTCGGCAATCCGGAAATTGCACAGGCGTTGGCGAATCACAATATAATGTTCTCCTCTGCGAATTCGATCAACTGGGGACGTCTGGTGCCACAGATTGTCTACTATATTTCTACCTATTGTGAATTAGTAAAGAATGAAGAAATCAATAATGGAGATATTGTCAACGTGGTTGTTCCGACCGGTAATTTCGGAAACATTTTAGCGGCATATTATGCCAAAAAGATGGGATTGCCGATCGGCAAGCTGATTTGCGCGTCCAATGCCAACAATGTTTTGACGGACTTTATCAAAACCGGTGTATATGATAAAAACCGCGATTTCAAAACCACGATCTCTCCTTCAATGGATATCTTGATTTCCAGTAATCTGGAACGGCTGCTCTATGACATGGTGGACGGAGATACCGAAACCATTCAAAGTTGGTTTGCACAGCTTGCAAGGGATGGAAAGTATGAAGTAAACGATGCCGTGAAAGCAAAACTCAACGAGGAATTTTTCGGTGGTTATTGTGATGATGAGCAGACCAAAGCCACTATTAAGAAAATCTTTGATAAATATTCTTATCTTTGCGACAGCCATACAGCGGTTGCGGTAAAGGTTTATGAGGACTACAAAGCACAGACCGGTGATCAGACAAAAACGATTATTGCTTCTACTGCCAGCCCGTTTAAGTTTGCGGGTAGCGTGCTGGAAGCCGTTACCGGTGAAAAGTCCAATGAAGATGAGTTTAAACAGATACAAACCTTAGGGGAAATCTCCGGCATGGAAGTGCCGAAGCAGCTTGCAGAATTGGAAAGCAAGGAAATTCGCTTCACCGCTTCTATTCCGGCAGACAAAATGCCGCAAACGGTACTTGAGAATCTTGCAATAAAATAAAAAGAAAAAGGTGCTTGCCTGTGAGTCTTTATGTGATAGGCGATTTGCATTTGTCATTTGGCACAGACAAACCAATGGATATTTTCTCAGGCTGGACGAATTATGTAGAACGTCTCGAGGAAAACTGGCAGAACAAGGTGAAACCGGAAGATACAGTGGTAATTGCGGGTGACATTTCATGGGGGATGACCATGGAGGAAGCGTTGGAAGATTTTCGCTTTATCGATCGGCTAAACGGAAACAAGATAATTTTAAAAGGAAATCATGATTACTGGTTTTCCACCAAAAGCAAGGTTGAAAACGCTTTGTACCAGCACGGTCTATCTACCATACGGATTCTTTTTAATAATGCTTACGAGTATGATAACTGTGTAATCTGCGGTACGCGGGGATGGATTAATGAGCCGGGTGCCGCAGCGGACAAGAAGGTAATGCTTAGAGAGGCGGGAAGGCTCAGGCTGTCTTTGGAAGCCGGCAGGAGCATCGGAAAACCTCCGGTTGTATTTCTTCATTATCCGCCGGTGTCAGCAAACGCTCATTCAGAGGAGTTACTGGAGGTTATGCAAGAATACGGCGTTACTACCTGCTATTACGGGCATCTGCATGGTAAATCTTGTGAAAATGCGGTTAACGGTTGGTATGATGGTATCTATTATCAGTTAATTTCTTGTGATTATGTCCAATTTGATCCGGTGTTAGTAAACGTTTTGTTGCCAAATAGTAAAAAAGAAAAAAAGGTATAGTCACGTAGTTTTATTTATGATATAATAGAAAAGATTTGTAGCCTTGTAATAAGTCTACCTAAAATATTTCAGGAGGAATTTAAAATGGGTCTGGTTTCTTCAAATAAAGTTGAAACAAACAAATATGAATTAATCGTTACGATTGACGCGGATGCTTTTGAGGCAGCGGTCGAAAAAGCATATCGCAAAAGCGTGAAAAAAATCTCGGTTCCGGGTTTCCGTCCGGGAAAAGCGCCCAGAAAAATGATTGAAAAATTATATGGCGAAGGCGTTTTCTTTGAGGATGCTGTCAATGATTTGTATCCGTCCGCGTTGGCTTCTGCAGTAGAAGAAGCTAAATTAGAATTGGTAGACCGTCCGGAAG
>CAUHFD010000094.1 GCA_959605275.1 uncultured Eubacteriales bacterium
TATTCAGCTTTTGTCGCCCGGTTTAAAATCGGACATACTCCACGGAAAAACCAAAACAACCGAAGTTGTTCTGCAACCTCCCGCTTCAACGCATATCTGTCGCAGTCACGCTTGTTTATTATACAATAACAACCTATAAAATGCAAGCTTTTGAGAAAAGAATTTTGAGAAATTTCAATGATTTTTTTGTGCATAACTTACAAAATCGACAAAAACTCTTTTTTTAATTAAAATTCGATGCGGCATTGGCATTGTGATTATCTATATAATATAGATCATCACCCTATCATTTTTCTTTTTGCTTTCTATTATAATCGCATTTATCTTTATTTTATACAAAGCCGCGTATCTTGTCAAATATCGCCCTTCTCAAAATAATTTTTCTTTTTTCCTTTTTCTCTTGTTTTTTCAGCATAACAATGCTAAAATAGGGTTGACTCATTTTTGATTGAAAGGCGGTTGAAGACATTTTGCCGGCAGAAAACGATACAGAACCACCGGCAGTCTGAAGTAGATATGTCAGTTGATGCAGTAAAAAAATATTTAAGAAAATGGGACAAGCAAGATGATGTCCTGGAATTTGATACTTCCAGCGCAACGGTGGAACTCGCCGCGCAGGCATTGGGTGTGGAACCGGAACGGATTGCAAAAACCATCTCCTTACAGTATGAAGACAGTGCGATTTTAATTGTAACCGCAGGCGATGCGAAAATTGACAACAAAAAATTCAAAGCACAGTTTGAAACCAAAGCAAAAATGCTTGTCCCCGAAGATGTTTTGAAATTCGTCGGGCACGCGGTTGGAGGCGTCTGCCCTTTTGCAGTGGCGGACCCTACGGTAAAAACTTATACCGACATTTCCCTGCGGCGTTTTGATACGGTTTATCCCGCTTGCGGCAGCAGCAATTCGGCTATTCGCCTAAACTGCGACGAGCTGTTCGAAATCGCAGACAGCCAGGGATGGGTTGATGTCTGCAAAGGTTGGGAAGAATCCGACGAGGATTGAGTTTCCTTTTTACATAGTATCAGATCGTAAACAGGAATGTACTTATTGCATTCCTGTTTTATTCCGGAGAAAAACGACGACGTTTTCGGAAACACCAATATTCACAAAAAGGGAAGACTTGCTTTGTAAACCCTGCTAAAATACGCCGGAATGTTCACCCAACCAACACCTTGGGTTATTGATATATTTAATATTTGTTTACAAATCTACCTTATTTTTTTGGTATGATTAAAAAGCTGATTAGAGTCTGTTTGTGCAATTTTAAACAGGTTGATAAAAAAGTGTTGTGTTTCTGTTTCAACTGCACTGACCGGCTTTATTTATTTTTTGTGACGAACAGAAGAATTCTGAAAAAAATACGGAGGGATTAACGCATGATTGAAGTACAAGGCCTTACCAAGCGTTACGGCAGCAAGGTTGCGGTGGATGATATTTCATTTACCGTAAACAAAGGCGAAATTCTCGGCTTTCTCGGTCCGAACGGCGCCGGAAAATCCACGACGATGAATATCTTAACCGGATATTTATCCTCCAATATCGGCTCGGTCAAAATCGACGGATACGATATTTTGGAAGACCCTATGAAAGCAAAATCAAAGATTGGCTACTTACCCGAAAATCCACCCCTGTACATGGACATGACCGTAAAGGAATATCTAGATTTTGTCTATGACTTAAAGAAGGTCAAGATCCCGCGCAAACGCCACATTGATGAAATTTGCAAAACCGTAAAAATCACCGATGTCTACAACCGCATCATTAAAAACCTTTCCAAAGGTTATAAACAGCGTGTGGGATTGGCACAGGCACTGGTTGGAAATCCCGAAGTGCTAATCCTCGACGAGCCGACAGTCGGACTTGATCCTAAGCAGATCATTGATATCCGCAAACTGATCAAAGACCTCGGCAAAAAACATACGGTTATTCTCTCCTCTCACATTCTGCCTGAAATTCAGGCGGTCTGCGACCGGGTTATCATTATTAACCGCGGCAGAATCGTAGCTGACGACACTGCGGAAAATCTGTCTGCCGCCATGAGCACTGACCACCGCCATCTTGCAATTATTGAAGGTCCCGAAAACGAGGTTTACAAAACTTTATCAACCATTCCGGGAATGGTTGAGGTCACCACCCTCGGCAACCGCGGCAACGGTATGTTTGAATATTCTCTGGAAGCAAAAGAGGGCACCGATATCCGCCGCGAACTGTTCAAACGGATGTCTAGCCGCAACTGGCCGATTATGGGGCTCAAGAGTACCGAACTGACATTAGAGGATATCTTCCTGAAACTTACCTCCTCTGATATCTCTGTTCCGGTTACCTCTGCCGAAACCAAAAAGAAGGTTGCGGAATCTGTGCTCGGTGAACAGGAAGAAGAACTGGAAGAAGGCTTTGACAATTTCTGGGAAGAACAAGCAGAGAAAAAAGAGGACGACGTTACGGACGAAACCGAAAGCAGCGAGGAAGAATCCGCAGAAGAAGCAGTAACGGAAGAAACTGCCGACTCATCCGAAGAAGAAGCGGACGAGCAAGATAAAAAAGATAACGGAGGCGAACAATAATGGGCGCAGTATTAAGACGGGAGTTTTCCTCCTTCTTTAAATCCCCGATCGGATATGTTTTCTTAGCGGCATATTACCTGATTGCAGGATTCCTTTTCTACGTAACAGTAGCAAGCTATACCACACAAACCAGTTTTATGTTCTATTATTTATTTTATGCTTCTTGTATTTTACTGCCGATTCTTACAATGAAATTGTTCAGCGACGAGAAGAAGCAAAAAACCGATCAGCTTCTGCTGACCTCACCGGTTACGCTGACAAGCCTCGTTTACGGTAAATTTTTTGCTACTTTCTTCATCTACGGAATCGGTGTGGGAATCACTCTAGTGTTTTCTCTGATCCTTGCGGCGTTTAATTCGGTTGACTGGATGGTTATTATCGGAAACATCCTCGGATTGCTTCTGATTGGCGCTGCCATTATTGCAATCGGTCTCTTGATTTCCAGTCTCACCGAAAGCCAGATCGTCGCTATTATTCTGACGCTGGCAGTTTCCCTGTTCCTGCTGATGATGGATATGCTCGCTTCTGCAATCAGCTCGCTGATGTCCTTGTTTGGCATCACTGTGTCTTCCGACTTTGCAAACAGCATTTCAATCTCCCAGCGCTACAACGATTTCACCAGCGGAATATTAGATATCTCAAACGTAATTTTCTTTGTCAGTATTGTGGTAGTATTTAACTTTATTACGGTACGTATTCTTGAAAAAAGACGCTGGAACTGATTTTTGCGAAACCGCACTTGGCGTACATGCAGGAAACGCTGTACCTCAGTGCAACACGGCTTTGTTTTTCTTTGATGCGGGAAAAAAACCGCAGTAAAATTCCCAGAAAGGAATGATTCGTTATAATGAAAACCAATATTTTCAAAAGCCGTCGCTTTAAACATGGTACGCTCGCAACGGTTATCACCGTCGTCTTTATCGCAGCAGTTGTACTTGTGAATATTATCGCGACGATCTTACTGGATAAATTTCCGCTGAATATCGACCTTACAAAAGAACAGTCCATGTCCATGGCGGAGGACTCCAAAGACTTTCTAAAAAAACTGGACAAAGAAGTAAAGATTCACGTGCTTGCGGAGGAATCCACCTTTAATCAAGCCGGTAACTTCTATTACACCCACGCACTCAACACCATGAAACAGTGCACCCAATATTCCGGCAAGGTTTCTCTGGACTTTATCAATCTGGAGAAAAATCCGACTTACGGCAGCGGAAAATATTCCGAGAGCCTGCAAGCCGGTGATATTATCATCGAATCCGACCTGCGGTATAAGATCGTAAGCATAGACGATCTGTTTGAAGTTTCCTATTCCAGTACCGATTATTATCAGACCAATCCCCAAATCACCTCCTCCAAAGCAGAGCAGGTCATGCTCAGCGGCATTATGTTTGTGTCCGAAACCAATCCGACCGAGGTTGCTTTACTCACCGGATTCTCCGAGGTGCAGGGCGGTTACAGCGGTCTTCAGTCCCTGCTGGAAAGCAACAATTACAGCTTTAAGACCGTCAACATTCTGACCGAAGACATTCCTGATTCGGTAAGCATGGTCATTATTCCGGCACCCACAAAGGATTATACCCAAAAAGAAATCGACAAGCTCGAAACCTATCTGACCAACGGTGGCAAGAACGGTAAAAAACTACTCTATCTTGCTTCTTATCAGCAAGGCGAGCTGCCTGTTTTAGAGGGTTATCTGGAAACCGACTGGGGCATTAAAGTCGGCAGCGGCGTCATCTGGGAAACCAACGCTTCCAATGTTTACGGTAAGTATTACTACTACAATACCCTCAACACGCTGACCGGCAACGGATATGTTGACGGACTGGCAGACAATACGCTTCCGGTCTACATGAGCGCTTCCCGTCCGGTAACCGCTGCTTTCGAGTCAAAGAGCGAAATGAAGACCACTACCTTGATCACCTCGGCCGACACCTGCGTATTGCAGCCGATGGACGCCGATGAAAAATGGTCGCCCGATAATGAAACAAAACAAGCCTTTACGACCGCTGTATCTTGTACCCGTACCAAATACGATTCCGACACCAATGAACCGTTGGAATCCACCGTCGTTGCGTTCGGCAGCCTAGACTTCTTTGTTTCCGGCGCCTTGCAGATGGACACTTTTAACAACGGTGATTTTACGGTAAATATGTGCAATGATTTAGTCGGCAAAGAGGATAACACGTTGAACATCGTTCCGAAATCCGATAGTTCCGAAACGCTTGATATTACCGAAGCAACGGTGAAAGTATTCCAGATTATCTTTGTAATTGTCGTTCCGATTGCGGTACTTGCAACCGGTTTGATCATTTGGTTCAGAAGGAGACACAGATAACATGGCGAAAATGAGTAAAAAGGTAAAATCTTTGATTTTAGCTGCCATTATCCTGGTGGTACTCGGCGGCGTCCTGACATTACTGCTTTTACTGCCAAATGATTCCGGTTCAGCCGATAGTTCCTCAGCTGATGCTACATCAAGCGATACTTCAATTGTCTTGATCGACAAAGAGCAGAAGAACGTAAAAAACATCAATATCAAAACCCAAAATGAAAGCTATGATATTGCTTCCGTCGGCGATAAAAAATGGGAAATCGCTGCACTCAAAGGCTTTGACCAATTGGATACAATGTATACTTCAGTGACTACTGCCGCCGCTGATATTTCGGCAACCAAAATTTTGCTTGATAAACAGGAAAATCTTGCCGAATACGGATTGGATAAGCCATCTGTTATCACGATCACCTATACCGACAATACGGTATTTAAAATGAACCTCGGTTCCGAAACCCCGGACGGTAGCGGCAGATATATGACAGTGGATGGCAAAGACCCGATTTATATTTACGATTCTTATTCTGCGTCTTCATTTGAAAAGAAGCCTTATGACTATCTGGATGCCACGATTCTGAATCTGGGCACCGATAATACCTCTTCCACGTCCTCCTCCACAACCTCTTCCGGAGAAGCAACCGAAGAAGTAATGATCGAACGGTTCGAAATCCAACGCAAGGATCTCGACAAGCCGCTCATTTTCCAAAAACTGGAGAACAGCACTGATGATTCCAGCGGCATTTCACTGGGTACCTACCAAATCACCAGCCCATTATCCGTAACGGCGGATGACGAAAAGCTCGGCACCAACCTTACCGGATTTTTAACACTGTCCGGCAGTTCGGTAGAGGTGCTGAAACCTTCAGCGGCAGAAAAAAAAGCGCGAGGCTTTAACGATCCTACCGCCGTCATCAAGGTCAAATATGACGGCAAGGATTACACCCTCCGCATCGGTAATGCAATTACCTGTGAAGCGGATGAAGACAAGGATTCCCTGGAATCCGGGCACACCCATACTATCATGGGATACAATGTAATGCTGGACGGAAAAGACCTGATTTATTATGTTTCGTCAGCCAGTCTTCCTTGGCTGACCATGGAAGCAAAAGATTACATGAGCGTCTTTGTGGTCATTCCGAACATTGTTGATGTTAAAACGGTTACGGTAACCATTGGCAGCAACAAATACGTCTTTAACCTAAGCACCAATAAAGATGAAGATGACAACGACATTATTATCCCGAAGTATAACGGGACCACATTGACAGAAGATTATTTCAAGAGCTATTATCAGGTGCTGTTAAGCATTACACAATCAGGGCTGAATACCAAAAAGGTCTCGGGGTCGCCTGTCATGACACTGCAGTATGATTACCATGACAGCTCCAGAAAATCCGATAAGCTGGAGTACTACGACAACGGAGCCGGGGCAATTATTATCAGTCTGAATGGGGATGCTAATTTTACAGCAAGATATTCGACTGTTAAAAAAGCGATGGAAGATACTTTGCTGATTATCCAAAACAAAGAAGTAGACGCGAATTAGCCTGTTGTCTGATTCCTGTTTGTTTTACCCATCCGGCTGTATCAAACGTCGGATGGGTACTTTGTTTGTGCGTATAGCCAATGAACTTGAAAAGTGATTTCGGATTTGCGAAAACAATCAGGTCAATCTACAAAGCAGAAAGCTGTTTTTCAGGTTCCTTGACTATATGATTCCACATGTATGAATATCATAATGACAGCATATTATTTATTTCGGGCTAAAGAGTAGAATATCCTTTCGCCGTATCTCGATCGAAGGAGGCGTAAACATGCCGAAACTTTATTTGGTACTGACGCATACCAATACCAATTTATCCAAAGCCATTCGTTTTTTTACGAAACGTACATACAATCATATTTCCCTCGCGCTGGATGACCGACTTGATTATCTATACAGTTTCGGCAGACGCAAACCGAAAAATCCGTTTTATGCAGGCTTTGTTCGGGAGGATATTCCAAAAGGTTTCTACCACTATTTTAATGATACAACCTGTATTATCTATGAATTAACCGTTTCGGATCTGCAATGGCACCGCTTGCAAAACTACTTAGCTCCTTTTGTAACCAACCCGTTACATTACAAATTTAATTTCATCGGATTAATTCTATGCGGATTGTCGATTCCTTTTGCTTCCAAAAACACCTATTTTTGTTCGCAGTTTATCTCGGAAGCATTGGAGAAAAGCGGTATCTATTCCTTCGGCAAAGACTGCCGATTGATTCAGCCGGCTTATTTTATGGATTTACCGAACGCTAAGGTGATTTACCGCGGCAAAATTGTAAGCTACCACCCCGTTGCCCAAGCTGAATCAAAAGTGCTCGAGCAAACACTTGCAGAAAGGTGTTGAGCTTTATGTCCTCTGCCTATGAACCTCTTGAGCCGGATTCTTTGCAGTCCGATAAAAAATTATTACAAGATATTCGGTATCTGGTTGTAACGACAATACTCGCCCTTCTGTCGGGTACGATTTTATATCAACTTACCGGGACTTTGCTTTTCCGGTTCAACCAAGCAGTACAGCAATCAACTGCTCTGCCGATCCTTCCAATCTCAACGCAATTTTCCTCTGGGATTGTCAACATTATTGGATTCGGAGTGCCTTTGTTTACCCTATACACAATGTCAAAGAACACTTTCTCCTTCCGTTCCGTTCTGCACCGTCCGAACGAAACCGGAATGCTCCATGCGATCGCCATTGCCCTTGGTGTGCTGACGATCGGAACTCTGTTCACCGATATCAGCAACAACTTTTTAGGTTTATTTCAAATAAAATTGCTGAAATCGGATATTCTGATCCCGGATGGCTTTTTTCCGTTGCTTTTGTTTCTGATGAACTACGTCGTGATCGTGCCGGTTTTGGAGGAACTTTTGTTTCGCGGTATCATCCTGCATATTTTCCGCCGGTTCGGTGATCTTTTCGCGCTGATTATCTCTGCCCTTTTTTATACCATGGCAGAAGAAACCTATACCAGTTTTATCTCTACTTTTCTATTCGGCATCGTGATCGGCTATTTTGTGCTACACTCCCGCTCCATTTTTACCGGCATATTAATGCATATATTTCAGAATATTATTGTTGTTATTCTCTCTATTTTCACTTCTACGTTGGAATCCGGCGTCGCAATGATTACACAAATCACTTTGTTTCTGATTATGATCATTGTTTCGATATTCGCGGTCGTTCGATTTATCAAAAAAGAAAAAAATCCCTTCTCCGTTACCGAGAACGCCACAGATTCCGCCTTGACCTTGTCCACCCGTTTCAAGACCGCGCTTTGCAATCCAGCGTTTATTCTCTTCTCGCTGGTATTTCTCTATCGTTTTGTGCAATTGATTCAGATATTTCATTAGGAATATCTGAACCAACCTTGAAAGATGTTTATCATTTCACAGTCACTCCGCAATTTTGTGGAGAATCCCGAGATATTACATAGTTTGAAAGGAATGGTCATAAGAATGGGTATTCGGGAAGATGAGCTTTATATGCAAGAGGCGTTAAAATGGGCAAAAAAAGCCGCCCTATTGGGAGAAGTACCGGTCGGAGCCGTGATTGTCCGGGATAATGAAATCATTTCTGCCGCCTGCAACCGACGGGAGGTCGATCGCGCCGCCACCGCACACGCAGAATTACTTGCCATTGAAGAAGCCTGCCGAAAACTGGGTGGCTGGCGATTGCAAAACTGCATCCTTTATGTTACTTTGGAGCCTTGTCCAATGTGTGCCGGCGCCATTATCAATGCGCGGATCAAGCGAGTTGTTTACGGTGCCAAAGACAACAAGGCAGGCGCCTGCGGATCGGTTGCAAATCTTTTCGAGATGGACTTCAACCATCGTCCGATTTTAAAAAGCGGCGTCTTGGAACAGGAATCTGCCGCTTTACTGTCAGCATTCTTCCAAAACCTCCGAAAAACAGAATGATATTTTTTCTCAGATACACAAAGCAAAACAACAGCTTTCGGCGGCGGGCAAAATGCCTGCCGCCGATTTAAATATGCTGCATCGTATAGAACTGTAATCAGTACCCTTGCGCATTTCCTTGCCGGATGATATAATATCAATAAAAGAACCTGATAGCAGGATTTGAAATAGAGATTATTGATATAGGGGAGAGGATGATTATGAAAAAACGTTTTTATAGCGTCTATTTTTACATATCATTTATTCCATTAGCGATTATCCTTCTATATTCTGTTTATCATGCAACCGTTGGTATCCGATATACTTTTCTTTTTACTTCTCACATTATTTATGGAGTGGAAGGATTTTTATACGCACTGTTTATTTCCGGGTTTGTGCTCTTTCCGGCTTTTTTTGCTTGTCTTATTTATCAAATTACTTACCTTTCCAAAACAAAAAAAGAAAATAAAAAGATAATGAAAAAAACATTGATCATTACTGCTGGTATTGCGTTAATTAATATTATTATTGTTGCAGCTGTGATAATATCAAACCAAGTACAAAAATTCATGTTTAATGAAAACATGAAACAACGAGCTGCACAGACGCTTATCAGTGTAAACGAAATGGCAAAAAAGTCAGATGCGATCGTATCATACGGTGATAATAACGTACTGGGTGACGGTATGTTAAATAGTGGATATAACAGAGACACTTTTTTTATTGATTATCAAAGTAAAACCATCGCCTTCTTTATTGAAGGAAAGTATTACGAATATGCGCTTTTACCAAAGTCGATATCGGATAAATATAGTATGCAATATCAAATTGCAATAAGTCCACCCGGTGATGTTTTTACCGCCTATTGTATAGATGATTCAAGCACATTAACATCTGCCATATCATTTACTACAATGGAAGGTGATGTGTATTCGATAGAGATTACGGATGACGAAAATCCAATTGGTGTATATTTAGGACTAGGTAAAATGTGGGTTGAGGGAAGAGAGCAAATATTAAAATAAAACATCTTTCCCGAATAACCTATCTCCATGCTGACAAATCGCATGGACCAGATAAAAAAGCATTCTGCTCGAT
>CAUHFD010000095.1 GCA_959605275.1 uncultured Eubacteriales bacterium
TGCTGGTGAGCATCCCACCGCATATAAGTATAGCACAGTTTATGGGATATCTCAAGGGAAAAAGTTCGCTGATGATTTTCGACCGACACGCGAATTTAAAATACAAATATGGAAGTCGAAGTTTTTGGTGTAGAGGATATTATGTAGCTACGGTTGGTCGAAATAAAAAAGTGATAGCAGAATACATAAGAAATCAGTTAGAAGAAGATTACGCAGCAGACCAAATTAGTATAAAAGAATATATCGACCCGTTTACGGGTAACAAGAAACAGTAGGCAAAAAAGACAGCCGCACGTGAGCGGCTGCCTGAGAATGTAATGCGGTGCTAAACTTTCAGTGCCCCTTTTAGGGGCTAAGCCAGCATTAACCCCTTATAGGGGTGGAGCAAACCACCGGTTGAACCGGTGGTTTTGATTAGGTGTCGCAAATATACGACAACTGAACGCGAGCAGCAAATTTGGTGTCGCAAACTGCTGTTTTTATGCTATAATGTATTCGTAAAGTCCAGCTTATGGGACATATGAGCGTGTAGAATAGAGTCAGAAAGAAACAAGAAGCGTTTTGATTGGAGGAAATAGATATGGCATTCAAGATTGGTTTTGCAGCAGAACATCCCGAAAATAAGCCCGCAACGGCTACATACACCGCACAGCAGGTGCAGGCAGCACCCCGCAAGTCCGTGGTGCAGGTGTACTTTGCAGGACGCAATATGACTCTGGCTTACTACAACGACCAGTTCGATCTGAAGCGTGGCGACATGGTATATGTGGACGGCAAGCTTGAAGGCATGCGCGGCCGCGTCACCGAGGTCAACTATAACTTCAAGATCAAGGTGTCCGATTACAAGCGCGTCATCGCTGTGGTGGACACAACCGTCAACGGTCAGTTCTTTATGGCAGGCAGCCACTTCGTAACATTCGACCGTGAAGCACTGCCGAGCAGCAAAGCGGTTACATGGTTCAAGGCACCGGTGAAGGATGACGATGAATTCGTCAGTGGAAGCGACGATACCACATTCAGTCTGGAAGACCTTGGTGGTATGAAGGTCAGCCCTGCGATTGCAGAGCGCGGCCACGATTACTACATCGAAAATAAGGTCAGATATATCAGCATCGACGGCACCAAGGGCTACGCCATCGTCGAAGGCAGTGAAGCATACGAGGTCGAGTTCGAATACCGCAACGGCCAGATCAGCGGTCTCATCTGCTCCTGCTTCTGCAGCTACAACTGCAAGCACGAATTCGCAGCTATGCTGCAGCTGAAGGAAACGCTGGAACTGATCGGCAAGCACTACGAAGATGAGTTCGAGCGCACCGGTTACTTCGCAGCAATCAACAAGGGTACGCTGTTCGCCCTTGCCATCGACGGCAAGGAAACAGGCAGCTTCACACTGTAAGGAGGAATTCACAATGTCAATGGAACGAAAAGAAACAGTCACATGTCCCGAGTGTGGACAGACGCAGGATTTCATTGTCTGGCATTCCCTTAACGGCGATATAGATCCCGATGCTAAACAGCAACTGTTGGACGGAACGCTGTTCCGATTTGAATGCAGCAACTGCGGTCACGAAAGCAATGTAAATTATGGAATGCTTTACCACGACATGACCAACCAAGTGATGGTCTATTTCGTAGATGAGGAATCCGTGGAAGAAACACTGGCGACCATGAACGAGGCAGAAAAGAAGATCAGTCTGGAGATGCCCGGATACCGCAAGCGCATCGTCACCGATCAGAACGCATTGCGAGAGAAGGCCATTATCTTCGATCAAAAGCTGGACGACCGTGTAATTGAGATCATCAAGCTGATTTACTACTTCAACGCCAGTAAGCAGGTGCCAGACGCAAACATTAGCGCGGTGTATTTCTTGGTGGCAGGCGGCAAATACATTCTGGAGTTCATCGGTGACAAGCCGTTGAGCGCAGAAGTGCCGGTAGAGATGTACGAAGAAATCAAGCGCGATTTCGCAGAACGGCTTGAGGCCGTGGGCGACAAAGACGCTTTGGTCGATGTGCGCTGGGCATCGGAATTTTTGAAGGGTTAATAGCAATGGCCGAGATCAAATTACCAGATAACTATGCAGAAATCGCCATTATGGCGTCCGAGCCGCTTAAAGGTTACACTCCAGACACTATGCGAGAAATGCTCACGCGATACAATACAGACGATGCAATAGCATCCATAATGGCGGCGGTTGCCAATAAGACTGGTTGGCTCGGACATGATATAGATGACCCGGATAATGACGAAGAAACCAACTCCCGCATCAAAGCGGAACACGATGCGTGGTGGGCACTGGAGAAAGAACTATACGCAGAAATCATTCGTCGTTTGGAAGAAGAAAATCAGACGAAAGGTACTGCTTATGCAACCAGCGGGATAGGGCTGCACTATATTATCAAACCGTTTATGGAGCGCAACGGATACCGCGATGGCGCGGGCTGGTGGGTAGCAGCGAAATAGCACACTACTTTTGGTCGTTTTTACCCCCACTTATACACCGTTTGGTCGCTCTTTCGCATTAAAAAAGACGATTACTTTTGCAATCGTCTTTTTTAATGAAACAAATCCACTTAGTGGATTTGTCAGCCTGTCGAAAAACTATAAGTTATAACCATTTTTAATGGAGAAACCGAGGACATGCGCATCGGTTTCGACCTCGACAATCCGCGTCGCAACGCGGATTGTGGGGTGAGGCTGGGAGAGGGGAAAGTCCCCTCTCCCAGAGCGTTGTCGACTTTGTCGACACGCTCACAAATCCACTTAGTGGATTTGTTTCACACTGACTGCAAGAACATTATTCATATTGCGTAGCAATATTTGATCAAATATGTTATAATGTTTGCAGAAGGAATGTCCTTGAAACAAAACAAGTGCGGTCATTTATATTAGGCACTGTTAAGTAAAAATGAAAAAATAGCAAATGAATCCGCAAAATAACTAAGGAATTCAAGAGTTAGCTAAAGAAAACAGGTTTTTGGGATTGGGATTGTAGTTAGCACCGGCAACCTGAGCAGGAGTAAGTCCACCAAGTCCCTGATGAGGTCTGATGAAGTTGAAGAAGAAAACAAAGACCGATATGGTAGCATTGGCAGACTCAAAAGAATGAAAGCCACGCTTTGTTTTGTACCAAGCCTTAAAGCGGTTGTTAAAGGATTCAATGAGGTTGTTGCTGATATCATCTTTAAAACTCTCTACCCGAATGTGCTTGGCGTTTGGAAAGAAACATTTGGCAGGCACTTTGTAAGCAGAGTAACGATCACTGACAATAAACTGTGGATTGCCCATAGGTGCAACGTAGCTGAATAAGGAATGAGCTTGAGAGCTATCCCGATAGGGAGATAGGTGAAACCCCAAAACAAAGCGCGTTTCACTGTCTATAATAAACCAGATGTAATGTTTTTAACCGTTAATTTTAACTACTGTTTCATCAGCGTGCCACTCATCGGAGTTAAAATCCATCATTGGTATTAGTTTTAAAGAAATGCTGTTCAAAATGGGAGCAAATTTCTTGCACCAGTCGGCGATCGTAACATGAGAGAGTTTGATGTTATAAAGTTGATGGAGCATAAGAGAAATGTTTCTTGTAGAACTTTTACCGATGAAAAACTGATACAGAACGGTGATGATTAAAAATGGTGAGTGACGCATTCTTTTAAGGTCAGTTTTTCCAAACAAAGCTGAAACAGAAGTAGGTAGTGCAGCTGTTGGTTTGGGAGCAAAAAATGAGTGATTACACTTTTTATCACAGCAACGATAGTTAGAATAATCACGATAATCGTGGTGCAAAAAAGATGATTTTCCGCACACAGGGCAGGGAGGATATTTTCTCATTCTTGTTTTCGGCTGAAAATCAGGAGCAAACTGGTAACCACAATCAAGGCAACGATACTTTTGGTTTCCAAATTTATCTTTGCCAAACTTATGAAAGTGTTTTATTGTTGCATTTCGGGCATTTTACGTGTATAATTTTCTGCATGAGGCATCGTCCTTTCAGTGTTGTGTTTTCTTTGCAGAAACATTATACCACTGTTTGGCTCGGTGCCTCAATTTTCATTTAACTTAACAATACGTTATATTAACTTGGGAGGGGAAATGATGAAAAAGAATATACCTTTGCTATTAATCATTTTTATTTTTGGAAATATGTTATATGCTTGCAGCGATAATAAAATTCCTGTTACAGCTGAAATTGATAAAGCTGTTGCCAATGCGATTATTGCCGAAAACAAAGGAAGATACGAAGAGGGCGAATGTGTTGGTGAGGGACATATTGTATTAGGAGTTGACAAAAAGGGGGATAACACTATCGTATATGCACTTACCATGTATGGCGAATATGGTTTTCAAAATGATATTTTCACTAAAATATCAGGTAGTGGTGTGATACCGGCAGTTTTGGATTTTGAGGAAAAAGACAATAACTATATTTGCACTAATTTTAAATATCCGGAAGACGGAGCGCTTCATCAAAAATCGTTAAATGAAATGTTTCCTTCAAAATATCGTAATCTCATTAAATATACGAATGAAGATGACAGAAATCTAACCTTTCAAGAGGAAAAATATGCAAAAGATTATCTAAGATCAATTGGACGTTCTGCACAAATCCTTAAATATAAAGATTTCGACCATATTTTACTTACTGACAGAGGTGTTTCGGTTGAAGTTTCGAATAAAGTGCCAGGTAAGGACCTTCCAAATTATCCTTATTGGATCGGAAAATGTGAA
Organism: uncultured Eubacteriales bacterium; assembly: GCA_959605275.1. GTDB lineage: Bacteria > Bacillota > Clostridia > Oscillospirales > Ruminococcaceae > HGM13222. Next base: position 4,733 of record CAUHFD010000095.1, read on the forward strand.
AAAATAGAAAATGGTATGAGAGTTGTTTATGAGATGATTTACAATCAAAATGATAAATATATAGTTTTTAAAAAATATGAATATGAAAGCAAAAAGGAATTGGAATTTATAAAATATAATGCCCAAACAGGTGAAAGGGCTTAACCATCTATTGTGAGTATAGTCATGCTTTCGAGAGTTCACATTTTTCCAAAAAGCAGGGGACTCATCTTTTTATCTCCCATTATCAAAGTGGACACCTGTTCCGATACGATGTGCGTCGGGATGGGTGTTTATTTTTTATGTCAAGGGGGTATGAAAATGGGATTATAGATAAGAATTAACAGAAAGCAACAATTGTATACAAAAAAAGTATACCTATTTTTAAAAATCCTCTTGACAAATACTGAGATACATTATATACTTATATTCGAACTTAAAAAACACAATATATTGTGTTTACATATAAAACACTACCGGGAGCGCGATAAAGAATGATTACAAAAATCAGAAAAAGAGATGGAAGAGAAGTACCTTTTAATGTTGAAAAAATAGCTAACGCTATTTTTAAAGCAGCGCAGTCAGTAGGCGGCAACAACTATGAGGAATCGTTGGAGCTTGCATATCAGGTTTGTACATATTTAGAAGAACAATATCAAAATGAAGTCCCGACGGTAGAGCAGGTGCAGGACGCGGTTGAAAAGGTTTTGGTAGAATCCGGTCATGCTAAAACGGCGAAAAAATACATTTTGTATCGTTCAGAACGCACTAAAGTCAGAGAAATGAATACCAAATTGATGAAGGTATATGAAGAATTAACCTTTAAACCGGCTAAAGATAATGATATTAAGCGTGAAAATGCAAATATTGACGGTGATACCGCAATGGGAACTATGTTAAAATATGGTTCTGAGGGCGCAAAGCAGTTTTACGAAATGTATGTGTTGGATCCAAAGCATGCGGCGGCACATGAAAACGGAGATATCCATATTCATGACCTTGACTTTTTGACTTTGACGACAACCTGCTGCCAGATTGATATCGTGAAGCTGTTTCAGGGCGGTTTTTGTACCGGACATGGTTTTTTACGGGAACCGAATGATATTCGCAGTTATTCTGCGCTGGCGTGTATTGCCATTCAGTCTAATCAAAATGACCAGCATGGCGGTCAGTCTATTCCCAATTTTGAATACGGAATGGCTCCGGGAGTAGCAAAAACTTATCGAAAATTGTATTCGGAAAATTTGGGCAAAGCTTGTGAACTGATTGCTGAATTGGACGATGCTATGACGTTTGCAAATGAAGTGGTTCAGACGGTATCTGAGCAAACAGGTCTGGTCCCTGTTTTGGCAAATGATAATGGATATCAGGAAGCGGAACTTACGGTTTTGCAGGCAAAACTGCCGAAGGATATGGCAGAGAAGGTACAGAAGTTTGCGCGGAAATATGCGGAAAAGGAAACCGATAAAGCTACTTATCAGGCAATGGAAGCGCTGGTGCACAATCTGAACACCATGCACTCCAGAGCGGGAGCGCAAATACCATTTTCTTCTATTAACTATGGTCTGGATACATCACCTGAGGGCAGAATGGTAATACGTAATGTTTTACTTGCAACCGAGAAAGGTTTGGGTAACGGCGAAACCGCTATTTTCCCGATTCACATATTTAAAGTCAAAGACGGTATCAATTATAATCCCGGTGAACCAAACTATGATTTGTTCCAGCTTGCTTGCCGTGTTTCAGCGAAGCGTTTGTTCCCTAATTTTTCCTTTATTGATGCACCGTTTAATCTTCCGTTTTATAAAAAAGGTGACTACAATTCCGAAGTGGCATATATGGGTTGCCGTACCAGAGTTGCGTCTAATCAATATGATAAATCCAGAGAAGTAATTTGCGGCAGGGGAAATCTCAGTTTTACTTCCATTAATCTGCCTCGATTGGGCATTGAAGCCAAGGGAGATATTGATAAATTCTTCGCTTCGTTAGATGAGAAGATGGATTTAGTGGTTGACCAGTTGATGCATCGTTATAAAATACAGGCACAGAAAAAGGTTAGAAACTATCCTTTCCTGATGGGGCAGGGAATTTGGCTGGATTCCGAAAAATTGGATATCGATGATGAGGTCGGCGAAGTATTAAAACACGGCTCACTGACCATTGGTTTTATCGGTCTGGCGGAAACACTCAAAGCGTTGATTGGCGCGCATCACGGGGAAAGCGAAGAGGCAAGACAGCTTGGCTTAAAGATTGTTTCCCATATGCGGGAGAGAATGGATCAGGAAACGCAGAAAACCGGATTTAATTATACGCTGATTGCAACTCCTGCTGAAGGATTATCCGGTCGTTTTGTCCGCATGGATAAGGAAAAATACGGTGTCATTGAAGGGGTAACTGACCGCGAATACTATACAAACTCTTTCCATGTGCCGGTATATTATCCGATCAGTGCATTTGAAAAAATCAGAATAGAGGCTCCTTATCATAATTTGACCAACGGCGGACATATTAGTTATATTGAGTTGGACGGAGATCCTTCCAATAACTTGGAAGCTTTTGAACAAATTATTCGGTGCATGAAGGAATCGGGTATCGGATACGGTTCGATCAATCATCCGGTCGATCGTGATCCCGTTTGCGGTTATTCCGGCATTATTGATGATGTTTGCCCGAAATGCGGAAGAACGGAAGCGGACGGCAAGCCGGGATTTGAGCGCATTCGCAGAATAACCGGATATTTAGTTGGAACAGTAGATCGGTTTAATAATGCCAAACGTGCAGAAGAACGCGATCGGGTGAAGCACGGTTTAAATTAGTCGTTTGTTTTATGGAAAGCTTGCACAGCCGAATAGGACAAGCTCGCGGGCAGACGTTATTGTCTGCCCGCTTTTGCAATCTGAATCGATCAACATTGGAAAGGATTATCGTCAAATGGATATTAGAATAGCAGGAACAATCGGGGAATCTATTGTGGATGGTCCCGGTATCCGATATGTCGTATTTACACAAGGATGTCCGCATCACTGCCCCGGCTGCCATAATCCGCAGACCCATTCTTTTGATGGGGGAACCGTTACCGACACTGACAAACTGATATCACAGATCAGGACCAATCCGCTTTTGAAAGGAATTACAATCAGCGGCGGAGAACCGTTTTGCCAACCGTTAGCGGCGGCAGAGCTTGCACACGCCGCTCACGAATGTGGTAAGGATGTCATGGTATATACCGGATATACCTTTGAACAACTGCTGTCCGGCAGTGTAGAAAATGCAATGGCTTTATTGAAAGAGGCAGATGTTTTAGTGGACGGTAGATTTGAACAAGAGAAGAAAAGTATGTTATTGAAATTTAAAGGGAGTTCCAATCAACGAATATTAAATTGTAAAGAAAGTCTTAAATTTCAAAAAGCAATAGAAATTGAATTGTAAAAATCCGAAAAAGATGATAAAATATGGAAAGAAGCGCTGATATCAGGATGCCGGTTGTACGGAGCGGAAGCTATCAGCGCTTCTTTCGGCTGTGAATTTTTAGGGTTAGGAGGGATTTTCATTTTAAAGCGTTTTTTATCAATGTTTCTGATCCTGCTTTTTTGTGTATCGATTACTGCGTGTAATCATACCGAACAGGGCAGCTTATTGAAATACGACATTGAAACGGATCCTTTGAATTTAGATCCGCAGTCTGCTGAGGATTATCCTTCCTTGCTGGTGATACAAAATATTTTTGAGGGACTGTTGACCGTGAATGAAGACGGTACCTTAGGCGAGGGCGTTGCCACAGATTGGAGCCGGAGTGATAACGGTTTGCAGTATACGTTTTCTCTTCGTAAGGATGCAAAATGGTTTGATGGAGAACCGGTGACGGCGAATGATTTTGTGTTTGCATTTCGGCGGCTGTTTGATCCGAAGACCCAAGCTCCGAAAGCCTCCGATTTTTTTTGTATTAAAAATGCGCAAGATGCTTATAACGGAAAAAAATCCACAAAAGAGATTGGTGTTACTGCGCAAAGTGATTATCAGTTAATATTTGAACTTTCCTATCCTAATGTCATGTTTTTGCAGTTGCTGACTACTGCTCCGGCAATGCCTTGCAACGAGAAATTTTTTAATAATACCAAAGGAAAATACGGTTTAGAGTCAAAAATAAAGATAGATAAGGATACCAGTGTATACCTGACTGCAAGCAACGGACCTTTTTATTTGCAGTCATGGTCGCATGACAGCTATTTGAAGCTTCGTCGCAATGATTTTTACAAGGGAAAAGCTAAAGTAGCTGCATTTGGGGTGAATTTTAGTGTTTTTGACCCTTCTGAGAGCGATAATGAAAGCAGTCTGCCTATTACCTTTGATCAAAATAAAACAGAACGCTTTCTGAACGATAAAACCGATGCTGTGATTGTGGACGGCACAATTTTTTCACAGCTTTCTGGGAAGGGCTATCAGAGCGATAGCTATGAAAATACCACATGGGGAATTTTGTTTAACCAAAACAGCAGCTTTTTTTCCAATGCCAATATACGCAAGGCGCTGTTTCTTTTATCGGACGGCAATGTTTATTCTGCCCTATTGCCGCAGGACAGCATCACTGCAAAAGCAATCGTTCCGCATAATATTACCCTGCTGAATCAGAATTATCGTGATTATGCCGGAGATAGTATTATGCCGAAAAATGATGTTGTACAAGCGAAAAAGTACTTTCAAAAAGGCATGGCGGAACTGAATCTCGATTTAGCAGAGAATGTGACCATCCTGGTGCCTGAGAACAGCATTCAACAGGAGATTTTCGGCTATATATCACAGGTGTGGCAGCGAGAGCTGAACTTTTATATTAAAGTGGAGCCTATTTCCATATCCGATATGGAGAAAAAACTAGACACCAAACAGTTTGATTGTGCTATTGTGTCGTTAAGCGGCGCGTATAACAGTCCGGATAGTATTATGACTGGATTTGTTACAGGACGGAGCAATAACTATGCCGGATACAGTAATAAAAATTACGATACGTATCTGTCTAACGGTTTGAAATCTTTTGATATGGCACAGTCTGCAGATTATTTTAAGAAGGCAGAACAGCTTTTGATCAATGACGGTGTGTTTATGCCGTTATATTATCAGCGAGATTATTTTGTGTTCAATAGTAAGGTAAGCGGTTTGATCTACTATCCTCAGAGCAGGTTGATTTCTTTTGCATATGCGAAAAAGAGGG
>CAUHFD010000096.1 GCA_959605275.1 uncultured Eubacteriales bacterium
ATCGCTCGTCTAATGACATTTTTTATTCTGTCCGATTTGATATTGCAATTTAGACGGTAAAATAAAGCCTTAGAAATCATTTCTTGTTATTGCATTATATTGCATTTCTGTGATAAAATAGTATTGTATTGTCAATAGATGTGATATTTTATTGTAAAAACGCGTTGTCGCGATATTAGTTTGTGTGAAAACTTGCATGATATGCGCGGTAATTCATGAGACAATAAAACTGAAAGGATTATAAAGTAATTATGTCAAAATCAAAAAACAAATATGTGTATCTGATAACGATCCTTTTCGTATTATTAGCTGTGGCTGCTATCGCAACCATAATTGCCTTGAAAAAGCCGGAAAATCAACCGAAAAAAGTGGAGTATACTGCGGTTTCCGCTGAAAAATTTATGATGGATACTTTTGTAAAACAAACTACTTATGACCAATCGGCGGATGCGAAACAGAAGCTGGAAGACATGTTTTCCTATCTGACCGAATTTGAGAAAAAAGTCTCGATGCACTTGTCTGATTCCGAAATTTCAAAGGTCAATCACAGCGCCGGTGTATCGGCGGTAGCGGTATCAGATGAAACTTATCAGTTGCTCAAACGCAGTAAAGAGCTAAGCCTGCAGTCAAACGGGATTTTTGATATTACGATCGGTCCCTTGGTAAAACTTTGGGGGATTACATCGGATTCTCCGCGTGTACCGGAGGATTCTGAAATTAAGAACTATTTGAAACGGGTGGGCATCTCAAAGCTGTCGCTGAATGATGAGAAAAAAACGGCAAAGCTTACTAATCCGTATATGGAAATCGATTTAGGCGGAATTGCGAAAGGATATGCCTGTGATTTAGCAAAGAAAAAATATCAGGAGCTGGGTTTGGATTCGGGCTTGATTTCTTTGGGCGGAAATATTTATTCTTTCGGAACAAAGCCGGATGGTACCGCTTTTATTATCGGACTGCGTGATCCCAGAGGCGAAGATAATGATTTAATGGGAAATCTGACTGCTCCCGGCAAGGTGGTTGCAACAACCGGAGATTATGAGCGGTATTTTGAGCAGAACGGAAAACGATATCATCATGTACTGGATCCGAAAACCGGATATCCGGCCCAAACAGATTTGATAGCGGTGACCATTATTGCCGAAGAAGGGGCTTTGGCGGACTTCCTTTCCACCACTTTCTTTATAGCGGGCAAGGAAGCAGTGCTGAAGAATCTTGATAATGATAAATTTGATATGATTGCAGTGGACAAAGAAATGAAGGTTTATGTTTCAGAGGGAATGAAGCGTAATTTCCAGTTGACGAATAAAGAAACCTATCAGCTGGCAGAATAATCCTGTCGAAAGGAAACGCAAACGAGGAATGACAATGAAGAAAGAGGACCGTCTTGACGGCCGTGTCTTTTTCCGCAGGTCGGATATTGCAGTAGTGGTAATCATACTGTTTACTGCATTAGGTATCTGGGGATGGGGGATGTTTGCCCCGCAGTCGGAAGCAAAAAAAATTGAGATTATTTGCGACGGAAAATTGACTGACACGATTGCACTCCCTGCTGATGACGATATCATTGCACTCGGTGAGGATGAGCATGTTAAGCTGGAATTGAAGGATAATAAAATTCGCTTTTTAGAAACAGATTGTCCTGATAAAATTTGTGTTAGAACCGGTTTTATCAGCAAGGTTGGACAATCGGCAGTTTGTCTGCCCAACCGCATTGTAGTCAAAATCACCGGCGGAAACGGAAATGAAACCGGTGTAGACGGAATTGCCGGATAGAGCTGCATATCAAGAAAATGCTTTCCGGAAAGGCGGGCGCCAGTGATGAAGAAGATACAATATATTACGACAATGGGGCTTTTTTTTGCATTGGCATTGGTGCTCTCGGCCCTGGAGGGATTGCTTCCTCCCATGCCTTTTCTGCCCCCGGGCGTTAAACTGGGGCTTTCCAATATTGTTACAATGTATTGTCTGTTATATTTAGGAGTCGGTTCTGCTTATGCGGTGGTGGTGCTCAAGTCAACTTTTGTATTCATTACCAGAGGTGCAACAGCTTTTTTTATGAGCTTTTGCGGCGGCTTGGCTGCGGTTACGGTAATGATGGTCCTGCTGTTACCGAAACGGTATCCGGTTTCCGTTTTTTTAATGAGTGTTTCCGGAGCTGTTTGTCATAATTTAGGACAGCTCGCTGTGGCAGCAGTGCTAATTGGCAGTTTTGCGGCATTTGCTTATCTGCCGATTCTGTTGATTTCCGGAGTATTAATGGGAACGGTAACAGGAATTGTGATGAAAACAGTTTTGCCGGCAATCGGCAAATTGAATTTATCCAAAAACGGAACATGAAGTGAGGGAAAGGAAAATATTTACTTGTGGATTGGAAAATCAGAGCTTATCAAAGATCGGATGTCCGTGAAATTATGCAGTTGTTTTGGGATACTGTGCACACTGTTAATCGGGCAGATTACAGTGAGCAGCAATTAGATGCATGGGCACCAAAAACGATGGCATTGAAACAGTGGGAAAATTCACTTGCGATACATCACAGTATTGTGGTAGAATATAAAGGTATCATTATAGGTTTCGGAGATATCATCTTGACGGGATATCTGGATCGGCTGTATGTTCATAAAGATTATCAGCGGATGGGAGTCGGAACCGCGATTGCCGACCATCTGGAACAGTACGCGGCAGATTGCAGAATACCGGTGATTACTACCGATGCTTCTATTACAGCAAAACCGTTTTTTGAAAAGCGCGGATATCGAACGGTTAGAGAACAAACGGTGATACGTCGTGGTCAAGCATTAACAAATTATAGGATGGAACTTTAAAGATACGGTCATAAATTTGAATGAACAGATAGAAAGGTGAACATAGAGCATGGCGATTATAAAAAGCAGAAAGGTACTGCCGGGAGTGCATTTAAAGCATGCTAAAAACACGTCGGAATTAAATACGGTACCATTGCCGCTACCGCAGTTTGTCCGAATTCCAATGCAGCAGCACATGGGACAGGAATCTATTCCGACTGTATCGGTAGGCGATACGGTTTATGTGGGACAGAAAATCGGTGACAGTACTGCTCAAATGGGGATTCCGATGCATTCGAGTGTGTCCGGCACAGTAAAAAGAATCGAAGATTGTTTAACCTCCGGAGGAAAGTTTGTTAAGGCGGTTGTCATTGAAACGGACGGAAAACAGACACCTTTCCCGGAACTTGCTCCGCCTCAGGTATCCAATCGGGCAGAATTTATCGCGGCAGTACGGGAAAGCGGTTTGTCCGGTTTGGGCGGCGCCGGCTTCCCGACTCATATGAAACTTGATTACAAAAATATTGATCAGGTGGACACCTTGATTATCAACGGAGCGGAGTGTGAGCCCTATATTACTTCCGATTATCGGGAATGTATGGAGCATCCCCAGGACATTGCGGACGGAATTAAACTTGTGATGAGTTATCTTTCGCTGACAAAATGTGTTATTGGTATTGAGAATAACAAGCCGAAAGCAATTGCTTTATTGTCCGAAGTAACCGATTCGATGAGCGGCGTATCGGTAATGCCTCTGAAAAGTCGTTATCCGCAGGGAGCGGAAAAGGTATTGGTTTACAGCGCAACCGGAAAAGTGATTGAAGAGGGACAACTGCCGGCAGATTGCGGCGTGATTGTCATGAATATTTCTACCGTTTCCGCTTTGTCAAAGTATTTTAAAACAGGGATGCCGCTCATTTCCAGACGGTTAACCGTGGATGGAGATGCGGTGTCTCAACCAAAAAATATTGAAGTACCGTTGGGTGTTTCGATTCGGGATGTATTGGAGTTTTGCGGCTGCAATCCCGAGGATTGCAGGGAAATTTTAATGGGCGGACCGATGATGGGTATTTCGGTTCCGGATGTGGATTTGCCGATTATTAAAAACAACAATGCCATTTTGGCATTTAAGAACAGCCAATTGTCCTACACCAAAACAACCGCATGCATTCGATGTGGGAAGTGTACGCGTGTTTGTCCGGTGAAACTGATGCCGGCCGCATTGGAACGGGCATATGATAACCGCAATTCTGAGGCATTAAAGAGTTTGAAAGTGAATTTGTGTATTAATTGCGGATGCTGTTCTTATATTTGTCCCGCCAAACGGGATCTTGCAGCAAAAAATCAGCTTGCCAAGGCAATGCTGCGGGAGAAAAAAGGATAACTTTGCTTTTTGCTCACAGGGATAGTCCTGTAATTTTCATAAAAAGGGTGAATACATTTTGAGTCAATTAACTGTTGCCGCGTCGCCCCATTTCCGAAGCGGAAATTCCACTGCAAAAATTATGCTGGATGTGATTATTGCGCTCTGTCCTGCACTGATTGCCGGCGCAATCGTATTCGGATGGCGCGCTTTGTTGGTCGTTGCAGTCTGTATCCTGTCTTGTATTGTGTTTGAGTATTTGTCTCGGCTTGTGATGAAGCGGGATAATACAATCGGCGATTTGAGTGCGGTGGTTACGGGAATGCTGCTTGCGTTTAATCTTCCGGTTACCATTCCGTTGTGGATGGCAGTTATCGGCTGTTTTATTGCCATCGTGATTGTAAAACAGCTTTTTGGCGGAATCGGGCAGAATTTTGCCAATCCTGCCATTACAGCCCGCATTGTATTAATGATTTCATTTACAACCCAGATGACTCATTGGGCACAGCCGTTTTTTTATCAAAATTCAGGTGTGGATGCGATAACAACAGCAACGCCGCTTACTCTGATAACTACTCCGGACAAGCTGCCCTCACTGCTGGAGATGTTTCTCGGCGCCAAGGGAGGATGTATCGGCGAAGTCAGCGGACTGGCTTTGCTGATAGGTGGCGTATATCTGATCGTAAAACGGGTGATCAGTCCCACGATACCGCTTGTATTTATCGGAACGGTCTTTGTGTTCTCCGCGTTGTTTGGTGCACAGCCGGTATATCAATTACTGTCAGGCGGTTTAATGCTGGGAGCTATTTTTATGGCGACTGATTACAGTACCTCGCCGATTACGGAATGGGGAAAAATAATTTTCGGTTTTGGCTGTGGTTTTATCACAGTGATGATCCGGGTGTTCGGTTCTTATCCCGAAGGCGTATCATTTTCTATTTTGTTTATGAATATATTGGTGCCTTATATTGATAAGGCAACTGTTTCCAGACCGGTGGGCGGAAAAAAACAGCCAAAACCGGCGAAACAGGAATAGCGGGAGCACAGTATCACTATGTTTGGAAAGGAATTGCCGCTTCGGGTACGGCATGTGAATGGATAAATGAAAATTGTAAGAGATATCATAAGACCGGTTGTGGTTCTGGTAGTGATTACGTTAGTGGTGTCAGCGGCATTGGCGCTGACTTATCAGCTTACCAAGCCGGAAGAAGGCACCGCCGGACCTGATATGGAACTGATAGGGACAGCCGGCAAAGAGGCTATGCCGGAGGCGGACGGGTTTACACAGCTTGATCAGACAGCAGAGGGAGCAGTCTATATGTTCCGTGCGGACAATGGCGCGGGTATTTTGATTCAGGGAGAAACCTCGGGGTATGACGGACCGATCAGCTTCTTGATTGGCTTTGACGCACAAGGTGCCATTACCGGCATTAAGGTGTTGTCTCATACCGAAACGCCTGGACTCGGCGGAAATATTGAAACGAAAGAGTTTACCGACCGCTTTATCGGAAAAACCGGAGATGTTGGCGTGAAAACCGGAGATGCCAATGAAATTGACGCTATTACCGGTGCGACGATTTCTTCCAAAGCAATGTGCACCGGAGTAAATCAGGCACGGCTTGCATTTGAGGCGGTAAAGGGGGAATTATCGAAATGAGTTACATGAAGACCTTCACAAAGGGCTTGATTAAGGAAAATCCGACGTTGGTAATGTTGTTGGGATTATGTCCTTCTCTTGCGGTGACAACACTGGTTCAAAACGGAATCGGCATGGGGTTGGCTGCAACTTTTGTTCTGCTTGGCTCTAATATCGTGATTTCGTTGCTGAAAAACGTCATACCGAAAGAGGTGCGGCTGCCTTCTTTTATCGTTATCATTGCGGGATTTGTTACGATTATCAGCTTTTTCATGCAGAAATATCTGCCTGATTTGTATCAGGCATTGGGTGTGTTTTTGTCGCTGATTGTGGTAAACTGTATTATTTTAGCCCGTGCTGAAGTGTTTGCCAGCAAGAATAATATCCGCGCTTCCATCTGCGACGCTTTGGGGATGGGACTGGGCTTTACACTAGCTTTGGTGGCAATCAGCACGGTGAGAGAAATTTTAGGGCTCGGGACCTGGTTTGGGCTGCCGATCACAAAAGGATTGATTGAGCCGATGACTTTCTTTATTACACCGGCAGGCGGATTTTTTGTGTTTGCAATCATGGTTGCACTGGTGAATCTGTTGTCTAAATGCAGACTTAGTAAAAAAGAATTCGGTTGTGAGAGCTGCCAGGGCGGCTGCGAAGGCTGCGCTGCCGGCAAGCAGGCATAATTGTGAGAAAAAGCGAATCTTCCGATTCATTACAGAAAGGAATGGAATCTGATTCATGAAAGAAATGTTGATCATTTTGCTCAGCGCCATTTTGGTAGATAATTTTGTACTCTCCAAATTTATGGGCTGCTGTCCGTTTTTGGGTGTATCCAAAAAGGTCAGTTCTGCTTTTGGCATGAGTGTGGCGGTTACTTTTGTTATGCTGATGGCAACCGCGGTAACTTATCCGATTTACAGCCTGTTGCTTGCGCCGAATCATCTGGAATATATGCAGACAGTGGTGTTTATTTTAGTCATTGCACTGTTCGTACAGTTGGTTGAAATTGTGCTGAAACGGTATGTTCCATCTTTATATAAAGCGTTGGGCGTTTATCTTCCTTTGATTACGACAAACTGCGCGGTGCTGGGCGTGACCTTGTTAAATATCGAAAAGGATTATAGCTTCGGGCAATCTATGGTACACGCGTTAGGCGCCGGTTTGGGATTTATGCTTGCATTGATGCTGTTTTCCGGTGTGCGTCAGAAGCTTAATACCTGCAATGTGCCGAAAGTGTTTGAAGGCGTGCCGATTACCTTAATTGCTGCGAGTATTGTGTCAATGACCTTTGTCGGATTCGGTGGAATTGTGGAAGGAATCTTTAAATAACTTTCCTTTTTATGGTATAGAGAACAGATTGAGAATGCGGGAAAGGTGAAAAGAGTATGCAGGAAATACTGATACCTATTTTAATATTAGCGGGTCTGGGACTGCTTGCGGGATTGCTTTTGGCAATCGCTTCCGCGGTCATGAACGTAAAGACCGACGAAACGGTAGCAGAATTGACCGAGGCGCTGCCGGGAGTCAATTGCGGCGCCTGCGGTTACAGCGGATGCAGTGCGTATGCGGCGGCACTGGCAAAGGGCGGAAAAGACGGAAGTGTAAAAACCAATCTTTGTGCGCCGGGCGGCGATCCCGTGTCAAAGAAAGTCAGCGAAATACTGGGCACCGGTTACAGCGACGTCGAAGAGCAGGTTGCGGTGGTTTGCTGTACCGGAAACTGCAACGTGACAGGCAAAAAGTATGATTATCACGGCACGCCATCCTGTACGGCATGCAATACCTTGTTTGCGGGAAACGGAGATTGTGCCTATGGCTGTTTGGGATTCGGGGATTGCGTCAACTCCTGTCCTTACGGGGCGATTTCGATTCGGGACGGAATTGCGGTGATCGACCGGAATATCTGTACCGGTTGCGGCATCTGCGTCAGCAAATGTCCCAAGCATTTGATTCTGCGGCATCGGCTGACCGGAACGGTAGATGTGGTGTGTGCAAATCATCAGGACGGCAAAACGGCTCGTGCGATCTGCAAAAACGGCTGCATCGCCTGCGGCAAATGTGAGCGCACCTGCCAATATGACGCCATTCATGTGGTTGACAAGCTGGCACAGATCGATTATGAAAAATGCGTTAGCTGCGGCGCCTGTGTAGAGGCTTGTCCGGTAAAATGTATTCACATGGCGCAACCGACCTTGGGCGGAACAGTTGCCGAGCAGAATGATGCTTGTTAATTTCCCGTAATTTGTTTACATTGCCCCTTTTTTGTGATATACTAATCTTGTGGATTGCCGTCGGGGTCTGAGTAACGACTTTAGATGGCGGCGAGATGATGATTTATGTTTGGCATCAGATAAATCATCACGTGATACAAGGAAAGGAAAGAGGACAGATGGCGGAAGAATTTTTTTCATATAAAGGGAAGCCTTTAGTTCGAAAAGGCGATACGATTTACTATGGCGATATGTCGGATGCATATGTTGTAATGCTGAATATTCACAACACGGAAAAGGCGTTCGATATGGATATGGCAGGAGACGTGTCCATTCAGCTGATGGCAACCGATCCGAATTTAAATCCGTTGGAAAGCATTATTAAACGCGGAGAAAAAAAGGGGTTGTATCCGGCTTTGGAATTAGCGGATATTTGGTTGGAACGTGCACTGAAAGACAGTAACAAAGCATAAATCTGCAAAGCCGTGCGAAATAACCGCACGGCTTTGCGCATATCAATACTAATTGGAGTAAAATACAGAAGGGCGGACACGGATGGACAATCTTTCCAATATCGGAACCATCAAGGATATATTAAATCGGCATGGTTTTGCATTCTCTAAATCGCTGGGACAAAATTTTTTGATTAACCCCTCGGTATGCCCTCGTATCGCAGAGGAGGGCAATGCAAGAAAAGGATTCGGCATTATTGAAATCGGTACCGGAATCGGTGTGCTGACAGCCGAACTTGCCAAGCGCGCCGATAAGGTGGTTGCTGTTGAGATTGACACCCGACTGGAGCCGGTACTGAAAGAAACACTGGCGGAGTTTTCTAATGTACAGGTTATTTATCAGGATGTATTGAAGGTGGATTTGAGAGAGTTGATTGCGCAGGAATTTGCAGGTTTAGAGGTTGCGGTTTGTGCGAATCTGCCTTATTATATCACGTCGCCGATTATCATGAGTTTGCTGGAGGCGCGTCTTCCGATCAAAAGCATTACGGTGATGGTACAAAAAGAGGCTGCGGTTCGCATCTGCGCCGAGCCGGGAACCCGTGATGTCGGTGCGGTGAGTCTGGCGGTGCGGTATTTCAGCACGCCAAAGCTGCTGTTCCATGTGTCCAGGGGCAGTTTCATGCCGGCACCTAATGTGGATAGCTGTGTTATTCGTTTGGACGTAAAGGAGAACACTCCCGAGCAGGTTCGGGATGAAAAATTCTTTTTCCGTTTGGTTCGTGCCGGTTTCTCACAGCGCAGAAAAACACTGGTAAATCCGGTGTCTTCCGGTCTGGGAATCAGCAAGGAAACCGTTCGGGAAGCATTAGAGAAATTGGATATCAAGCCGACTGTACGGGCGGAAGAACTGACAATGGAGCAGTTTATCTTATTAAGCAATTGGCTTTCAGAGAGGATAGAGCAACACTGAAATGTTGGAGTTGGTAACCGAAAAACAAACGGTGTGGGAATATTTAAGCCGAACCGAAAAACCGATTTTGTTGTACGGGATGGGGGACGGCGCTGACAAGATTTTGAGGGTATTTTCCGATTACGGTATCGTCTGCAGCGGGATATTTGCAAGCGATGAATTTGTGCGTGGACATTCTTTTCGCGGCTTTCGGGTCATGACCTATGGGCAGGCATGTGAAGCTTATCCCGATTGCATTGTTGTGCTTGCTTTTGCGGCATTTACCGATGAATTGCGTGGGAAAATTTGTCGTATCGCAGAGGAACGGGAATTATATGCTCCCGATGTGCCGGTTGTCGGAACAGAGCTTTTTACATTTGAATATCTCCATGAGAAAGAAGCCTCTTTGCAGGAAGCTTATGACATGCTTGCAGATGAGCAA
>CAUHFD010000097.1 GCA_959605275.1 uncultured Eubacteriales bacterium
GACTGGTACAACAGATGGGTGGGAAATTATGGAGATGCCCTTTACAGTCAAAGAAGGAGTGTCTACTGTTCGAATCGGTGCAAAAATGAATAATTCTACCGGTATCGCTAATATTACCCGTTTCACGATCCGTCCTGCTGATCAATATTTTACCATCAAAAACGGTGGATTTGAAGAATTTACTAATTTTGCCTCCGAGTTTGTAACAGACGCTGGTATGCCGAGCGCGCCAGACGGTGAAAAATGGGGCGCATGGTCAAATTATCCATTTACAGCAGAAAGACCATGGTCCACGCTGGTTAGTCTGGCAGATATCGGTCACACCGGTGAACATTCTCTCTGTATTGATCTTGATAAAACCGGTGTTGTTGTCAATTTAAAGTATGGCAGCTTGGTTAAACTGACACCTGGTAAGGACTATGAATTCAGCGCATGGGTCAAAACCGAAAACGTGGTAAGAAGAAATGCGGACGGAACCGATATGGGAGCCTATATACAGGTGGTTTTTTATAAGGATAAGAGCACAAATGGCGCCGATGCTCAAGATATTCTTCGGCCAAGCCCGGACATGAAATCCCCCAATGCATTAAACGGTACTCAGGATTGGACCCAGATTGTTTACCGATTTACTGCTCCGGAAGGCGTTACACGTGCATTGCTAGCTCCCAGTATGACAGAATGCACCGGCAAAGCATACTTTGATGATATTGAATTCAAAGAAGCGGCACCTCTGCCCTCTGAGCCGGTAGTCGAAAAACCTGATTTTGATGGAGTGGAGAGCTTTGTTCGCAATGATACCCCGCAAGGTTCAAATGGTGATGCAATTCGTTACACCTGGGGTGCATGGTATGGAAAATCCACAGATGGTTCTCCGGCAGAACAGTCATTTACCGATGCGTTTTCTGTTTCTGATACCGCTCCTGATGGCTTTACAAAATCCGCGAAAATCAATGCACAATCAGGAACCAATTATCAAATTCGACAAATTATCGAAAATTTAGACGGTCAAATGGAATATGTCCTGCGTGCCCAGGTTAAAACGGAGAATCTGACCGGTGAAGGTGCTGTTGTAGGCGTTGCCTTTTTGAAAGAGGATAAATCTGTTGTTTGGGAATTAGATGGAAAGGAAGTCCTGTCTAAAGCTGCCAATGGAAATACAGATTGGACAGACTTGTATGTAAAATTCACCATGCCAGCTGATACCGTTGACTTATTCTTGTACGGCACAGTTCGTGATAGCGCTGGAACAGCATACTTTACCGATTTTGAACTACTTCCTGCTAATTTCTATGAGGAGCCTGACAATGGGAACACCGGCGATGACAACACCGGCGATGACAACACCGGCGATGACAACACCGGCGATGACAACACCGGCGATGACAACACCGACAACGATAAGACCGATGTTCCAAAAGAAGATAACGAAAAAACAACTGCCTCCGTATTCCCAGTGACCGTAGTTGTTCTTTTGGTTCTTTCTGCGGGAGCACTGGTATTCATGAAGAAAAAAGTGAACCGATAAATCTTTTGCGTGCAGACGCTACCTAATAGGTGGCGTCTGCAAAATCCAACAGTCAGAAAATTTTGTGTTTTTCGCCGGCAGACAGCAAAGACCAGCTTATATAGCTGATATGAAACGTTGCCGGCATGGAAACTTATATGAAGAAAGGAAAGGCTATAATTATGAAAAAAAAGTGGCTGGCGATCGTTCTGGCAATGCTGATCTGCGGTTTGACTGCATTGCTGCCGGGATGCCAAAAGGAATCGACTCCGAGTTCAGATACAACAACTGCAGAAGTCTCTTCGGAAGACGATGGGATTTTTAATACCGATAATATTTTCGGTGATGATACTTCCTCCGAAAATGTTGCCAGCGAGGAAACCTCTGGCATATCTTCTGTAGGTACAGGTTCTTCCGCTCAAACGACGACGCCAGGGAAGAACTCCAGCCAATCCTCAGGAAAAACCAGCAGCGTTGACATTCATACCGGAACTGGTGCTCTGGGTGACAGCCTGCCGAATATTCAAATTGACAATAAAACCCTGACCATTTTATCACATGCCAAATTTAAAACGCCAAAACTTTTGGAAAGCAAATATGGTGTTAAAATCGATACGATACAAGTCAGCGGCGAAACGCTTATCACCCGGTTTGTGACCATGGTCAATTCTAATCAGTCTCCTGATCTACTTTGGGGCGACTATAATCCACAGCTGATCGCTAAGCAATATGTAACACCTTGGGATGGAAAAATCGACTTTAGCTCCCAATATTGGAAAGATGTAAAAGCCAGTAACGATAACTGGAAAGTCGGAGGAAAGTATTACTATGCGATTACAGACCCGGGTCGACAGAATGTTGTTTACTTTAATCGCAATTTGTTCAAGGCCAAAAATCTGGATGACCCAGCTAAGCTATTTAAAGAAGGCAAATGGAATTGGACAACGTTTAAAAAATTGGTTCAAGAACTAACTGTAGATAAAAACAATGACGGGACGCCGGAACAGTACGGACTTTCGATTGTGACTCCAAGTTCGTTCCTTTACACCACTGGAACTGATTTTGTTAAGTTTGTCAGTGGGCAACCGAAAAACATGATTAAATCCAATGAAGTTGCCCGCGCGATGCAAATGTACATAGACTTAAACAAAGAAAATAAGCTTTATACCGGTTCTGACGCACACGAAGCGTTTGCTAAAGGGAAGATTGCTATGATTGCTTCAGAAAAATGGGTCAAGAGCTATTTTACAAAGCAGATGGAAACCGGCGAAATGATGTTTGCACCGATTCCGAAGGATCCCCAGGCTTCTGCTTATTATGTTGCAGAGGAAACACCGGGCTTCTATTTGCCCAAAGGAGCAAAGAATCCAAATGCGGCAATTGCATTTTTAACTGTACAACGTTTTCTGAACACAGATTCTCAGGCAAAAGAGGAAGGTCTAAAGGAAACGCTGGAAGCAGGTGGATGGAGCAAGGAAGCCTCAGAGATGGAGGAACTTATTAACAGTAAAACAACGCCGGTATCGCTAGTTTGGACTTATTTTAAACTCGGTCAGTATTTTGGGGACATTTATAACCGCCCACTAGCTGGTGAGTCATGGTCTAAGGTGGCAGAGGAACTTTCTCCAAAAATTGACAATGCAATAAAGGTTTATAAAACAGATGCGTTAAAATAGATGCTAAATGGCTGGTAAATGATTCAGCTGAACTTTCGGCCTTCCTTAAAACAGGATGGCCGAAAGTTTTAGTAATCTGCTTTTTTGAAATAATAGAATACTGGATAACGGTAAAATTGAGGGGAATAAGAAATTGTTATAAAAATCAGACGAAAGGAACGATACCGGGTGGAAAGATACGTTGACGTTGGTTTGTAAATCGGATAGCTGCCCAGCGGATATTCTCACACCAGAATTTGTATCGTAAAACAGTTATGATGGATCAAAATAAGAAACAGTTTGCAAATATTATTTTTTTTGTCCGGTATGTTGAGCCGCGAGACCCGCAGTTGGATTTGCTGGATACCTTTCGCAGACAAGTGGAACTGGTTCGGGAGTATGGTTTCCCGGCAACGTTTCTGTTGGAGTACGACAGCCTCACTTCATCGGATTATCAGGAAATAGTTCGGTCGTTGCCACAAAATTGTGAGGTTGGCGGCTGGTTTGAGGTGGTACAGCCGTTAGTGGAAAAAGCCGGTCTTGTGTGGCGAGGACGAAAAGGCTTCCCTTGGGACTGGCACGCTCATGTTGGATTTTCAGTCGGATACACACAGGAGGAACGTCAACGCCTGGTGGATGTTTATATGGAGGACTACCGTAGCATCATGGGTGAATACCCTAAAAGCATGGGCTCCTGGCTGATAGATTCTTATACACTGGACTATATGCAGCGTCAGTACGGCGTGGAAGCTTCCTGCAACTGTCGGGATCAGTGGGGAACAGACGGTTATACCCTTTGGGGCGGCTATTATGGACAGGGCTATTATCCAAGCAAAAAAAACGTGTTCTGCCCTGCTCAGACTGCAGGAAATCAGATTCCGATTCCGGTGTTTCGAATGTTGGGGAGTGATCCGATTTATCAATACGATTTTGGACTGCAGCAAGAGGACAGTCTATTGCCATCCGAAGATCAGGGTGTAGTAACGCTGGAACCAGTTTATAACTGTAACGGCTCTGGTGGCGGCGCACCGGAATGGGTGGATTGGTATTTTAAAGAGAATTTTTGCCCGGATACGCTGAGCTTTAATTATACACAGGTGGGGCAGGAGAATTCTTTTGGTTGGGATTTGATGAAGAATGGGCTGCGTATCCAGTTTGAACGGTTGGCAGTTATGGAGCAAGAAGGAAAAATTACGTTAATCACTCTGCAGGATCTCGGTAAGTGGTATCGAGAGCAGTTCCCGGTGACAGCAGCTAGCTCGATGACTGCTTTTACCGACTGGAACAGCAAGGGTCATCAAACTGTTTGGTATAACTGCCGGTTTTACCGTGCAAACATTTACCGAGAGAATGATCGGATTTGGCTTCGGGATATCCATCTGTTTCGAGAAGATTATGAGGAACGTTACTTGAACGCCCCTTGCACTAAGGCAAGTATGCAGTATGACAACCTACCGCTAGTGGATGGAAATCGTTGGAGTCGAGGCAAGACGCGTGCAGGGTTGTATTTTATGCTACGGGATAAAAGCGGAACAGAGCAGGAACTGCGGGTGAAGGATCTTCGCGTATCCTATCCTGGGGACGGTAGCTTACACGCAGAAATTATTGGAGTTGGCGGCGACTTGATTCTGGATTTTAGGGAACATGCATTGTCTTTTTGGTATACCGGTAGTGAACAACTTGTCCTGTGGCTGTGTGCCGAAGCGGAGCAACTGCCGTTTATCAAATTAGAGGATAGGAAATGGTTGCTTTGCTATGAGGGCTTTTCTTATACGGTACATTGGGATGGCTGTTGCTGTATATTGAAGAGCATGTCGAGCGAAATACGGTTGGAAACAAAAGAAAACACCGCGGTTCTGCAATTAGACTGACGGAATTAGAAAGGGGAATGCTCCATGGATAGAATACGGATAGCATCAGATAAATGGAACTTTGAGGAAGCAACGACCGGCAAACGGTTTGTACCGTTTGGAACCAATTTTGTTTTTGACTTTGCTGATAACGGAGATAAAACCCGTATGATACGGAGCCTAGACATCATGACCAACCCAGTTTGGCGACCTGAAGAGATCCGAAAAGCCTTTTTGTGTGCACAACAACTGCATTTTAATGTTATGAAGATATTTCTTCCTTTGCCGGAAATGCTACCGGATCCTCAAAATGTAGGAACGATTCGTTTTTGCAACCTAGAGCCCAGTATTTGGGAACGGCTGGAGTATTTATTTCAATTGGCAGAGGAAACAGATATCTATCTTTCATTGGCGCTTGCAGAATGGGGTGTTCACAGTCTGAAATGGTTTTGGGATGGGGGAGGATTTTTCGGCTCTCAAGAAAAAAACGGTATGGACAGTTATACTGTGCTGGCGGATTTTTGGAAAGAAATTGCGCGGTTTTGTAAAGATAAAAATGCCCTGTTTTCTTACAACCTTTCAGTCGAGTTCTATCTTCCCTCCGATAATTGGGGCGGGGTAAAGCCTGGAACCACTATGTTTACTGATGAGCTTGGCGCGCCTGCGTTTCATGCTTGGCTAAGGCACCGATATCAGAATATCAATGAAATGAACGAACGCTACCATACCGAATATTCCTCATTTCAGGAGGTTAGACTGCCGGAGGAACTGAGTTGGAATCCTTATTTGGAAGGTTATAACGTGTCTAGGGAATTCCTGGAGGATTATAATGATTTCAAGGAATGCGTCAACTATTTCTTTTTTAAAAACCAATGCGATGCCATTCGTAGCATAGACAGCGATCATATGATTACCGCTGGACTTCATCCTGACCAGATCGGAATGGCACCAAAAGGCGGAGGATGGAAAATAGGTGGCATCAACAATAAAGAATATGATATTTTTGATTATGTAACTATACATCTATATACCAATCTTGCCTATCTTATTGAACGACCACTTTTGCCGCCTACTTTTGCCGGAATCGTGGCTGCTTTCCAAACAAGTAAAGCGGAAATTGCGCGTCGCCGCCGAGAATGCCAGCTTTATTGTCGGTTCATTTATCGTGATAGACCAATTATAGTGGAAGAATTTGGTCATGCCTCTTGTGATATGGAAGAGTCTTATACGGAAACTGTTAAACTTGTAGAGGAATTGGCTGGGCATGTATCTGGTTTTATGCTTTGGCAATTTGGGAGTTCTTACCAAGATATGCAGGATAGTTCTTGCCCGATGACTGAGGACTTTGTACTTAATTCTTGGGGCGAACGTTGGAAAACACTGGCTGAAGAGGGCGGTATCATTGCCGAATATCCAACTAAACGGATTGCAGCTCAAACAGTAGTGTGTCTGAACCGAGCTGACGCTTCTGCGCCGGTTACAGAAACAGTGGGAGAAAAGATAATGCACAACTGGGAAAATTATATGCATCCAGTCGACTTTGTATTACCGGATAATCCGACACTTGAGAAGATGAAGCAAGAGGAAATCTTAAAAATTTGGTAGGTTCAGCTTGATGATAGGATTTAAGAACATAGAGACAGCATAAAGAATGCTGATGCTTCAGTCGGAGTGTTTTAAAGGAAATGCGGGAAAAGGTTTTAATAGACGGATATATTTGGAATATAAAGGTGTAGTTCACAGTTGCGAGTAGATTTGTATTGCCTCGTCCGGATCAAGGTTAGTGTTGATATGTTGAATTTTAATCAACCGGAACTGTTTTAAATCGAAAGCTGAAGCGGAAATTCGGGAACCGAGTTTCCACTGATCGAAGAACATATGGACTTTATCGTAAAAGCACAACAACATTAAAAAGGAACAGTGATTAATATGACACACAGAGAACGATTTTTTGCTGCTGTTACCCATCACCCCGTTGACAGAGCTGTGTTTGATATTCTTGGCTCACCGCAGACACAGATTGACAGTCCAGCTGTTAAACTGGAAATGGCAAAGCTACTTGCTAAAACACATCCCAATCCAAAAGGACTGGATACGGATGAGTTCATTTTAAGCTGTTTGGATGTGGATACCCGTATTTGTGGCGGCATGCCTACTCCGCCAACTTCTCATAATCGGGTTGAAAACGGTGTCCACTATGATAGCTTTGGCATAGGATATCGGCAAGTAAACGACCATATGGAAATTTGCGACAACCCCTTAAAGGATAAAACCTTGGATGAAGTGATGGCTTATGAACTGCCGGATGCGGATAATATTGACGTATCTCAAATTGAAGCATGGGCGGAAAAGGCAAAATATCTGCATGAAAAAACCGATTATGCGGTAATTGCGGAGCATCCGGTTCTAGGTGTTTTCGAAATCGGTTGTTGGATGTTCGGATTTGACGATTATTTGTATCGGCTTGCTGCTGAGCCTGAAACGGTACATGCATTTTCTGAACGAATTTTGCGGTATCAAAAAAAGGTGATTGAAAAATATTACGGTGCGCTTGGCAAATATATTGATGCCACTACTTCAGGAGATGATTTTGGGACCCAGAAAGCACCGTTTTGCTCGGTAAATATGTTCAACGAGATGATCAAGCCGTATTTGAAGGAACGGGTATCTTATACGAAAAAATTTACTGATGCCTTTTATAAACATCATACTTGCGGTTCTGTTTTTTCTCTCATTCCTTCTATTATCGATTGCGGTGTTGATATTCTCAATCCAATCCAGCCAGGAGTATATCAGATGGAACCGGAACGGCTGAAAGAAGCATATGGTGATAAAATCACCTTCTGGGGCGGTATTGATACACAGGATCTACTGGTCAATCAGTCTGTGGAACAGATATATGCCGAGGTAAAACGAATTTGCGGTATTTTCGACCGCGATGGTGGATATATTTTATCGCCGGCACACTGTATTCAGCCCGATGTAGCTGCACACAAGCTGCTTGCTGTTTACGAAGCTGCACATGAATATTACGGTGTTTAGTGTTGATAGATGTCGAGCAGTCTGAAGTTCATTAAAATGGTGCGCCTAGGTTTCGTTTTTGGACAGCTCACTGATAGATTATTTATAGAAAGGGATAAATACAATTATGACCTGCAAAGAACGCGCTAACCGCGCAATTCATTTTAACAATCCCGATCGCCCGCCCGTACTAATGTTCAATAAGGATTTTGAAGAGTCCGATTTGATGATTCTTGATGTTGTCAAGCATTTTGAGGGGAAGAACAATGACACTTCCGAATTTGGTTTTGTATGGAAAACCCATGACGGAACAATGGGACAACCGAAAGAATGCCTGATCAATGAATGGGAGGATTTTGATCGATATCAATTTCCTGATCCTATGGCAGCGGGACGGTTTGATGATGCCCTGCGTATGATGAAGCAGTATGGGGATGACAAGTATTATATTGCAGGTCTATCCCTGTCTGGCTTCACGGTAATGACTTTTCTGAGAGGTTTTGAAAACACTTTGGTCGATTTGTACACCGAGCCAGAGAATCTTGCAAAACTTGCCGACAAGGTATTCAGCTTTGAAGAAGAGGTCATCCGCCAGAGTGCGGACAAAGGATTTTCTGCCATTGCATTCTTTGATGACTGGGGGACACAAAACGATCTGATTATCAGTGCTGCAATGTGGCGTAGCTTCTTTAAACCTCGCTATCAAAAACAATTTGCACTCTGTCATGAATTAGGATTGGACGTATATTTCCATTGCTGTGGGTATATTTATGAGATTATCGGCGATTTTATCGAAATCGGTGTGGATATTCTAAATATCAGTCAGCCGAATCTGTTTGACATTGAACAGCTTGGAAAGGGCTTTGGTGGCAAGGTGTGCTTTATTTGCCCGGTCAGCTATCAGACTACTTCCTTGACTGGTACTCGAGAAGATATTTTCCGGGATGCCAAGCAACTGTATGACAATCTAGGCTCTTTGAAGGGTGGATTCATTGGTTATGTAGAAGAATATTCCTCGATTGGCATGAAAGATGAAAATTACCAAGCCTGTAAAGATGCTTTTGCCGAATGTTGGAAATAACACTGATTGAAATTATAGTCTCAACGAGAAAGTAATAAACTTTTATTCGTTTTTCACCATTCTTGCTTTCTTTACGCTCTGCTTCCAGTTATTCAATTTGTTCCATACTTAATATCTACTGAACAAACGGCATTTTCCTACACAAAACCACCAGCGAAAAAAGGCATGCAAAAGCCTTTGGAGCTTACGCAGGTTCAGCAGCAAAAGGACATAGCAAGGAAGACAAATATACTTTTCCTGCAGGCATATGAAATTCTGTAATGTCTGTTATCCACTTTTGATTTAATCCTTCTGCATGAAAATTCCGTTGAAGCAAATTTGGCACTTCAGGAGAAATTTCGCCCTTGTAAGGGCTATATTTCTTCTGTTTAGGAACATATTGTATGGCAATTTTGATATATAGGAAATGTAAAAACAGAAAGCAATATGAGTGATAAACCGACTAAAAGACGCATAGCAAATCAGTCTTCGGTTTTGAAAAGACGGGAGCCGTTTAATAATATGAGGTTTGAATGGTTCAGCAATGCATTTTTCTTAGGACTATAAAAATACAATGAGGATGTGACAGCGTATGGGAACAGGAATGAGTATAATCATAAAAACCCTGATTATTGCAGTATATTTACTGGATGCGATTGTATACTGTAATAGTAAAGTCCCATATAACCGTTTAATGTAGGCAAAGATCAAAAGC
>CAUHFD010000098.1 GCA_959605275.1 uncultured Eubacteriales bacterium
GGAGCTGGTTTTCGTCGAAAAGGGGGTATCATGGGGGATCGTCTTGCGTAGCAAGTCGTACGCAGAACAAGGCTTTGCCGCAGTGATTGTGTTTGTCCTTCGAAAGCGTTGTCGACCTTGTCGACACGCTTAAACAGTCTTATATAATATAAGGCTGTTTTTTTTGTGACCGAATCAAAACGAAGGGATGTAGTAACCATGAAAAAACTCAGTATCTTTTTAACCGTTTCGGCATTGGCATTAATTTTTGCCGCTTCCCTTTTGACTGCCCTGTTGGTCCGAATATAAGTTTGTCGGAGGTAACGACTTGTGAAAAAATCCCTTTTCCTTTTCCTGATTGCCGCCTTGATTCTCGGCGCGTTGTCAGGCTGTAACAGCAAAACCAAAAAACAGTCTAAACAGGCTGAATCCTCTTACCTGATAACCGAGGTTGAAAATGTGAGTGCAACGATTGATGATATTTCACCTACCGGCGCAACCATTGTAATCACCGATAAAAATAAAGAGCCGTATACTTATGGAGAATGGTATCAGATAGAAAAAGAAGAGAACGGGAAATGGGTCGAATTAGAAACGAAGATTGATAACTACGGATTTAATGAGATTGGTTATTTGGTGGACGATCATGATCAGGTTAAATTTGTAATAGATTGGGAATGGTTATACGGAACATTATCAGACGGCAGTTATCGGATTGTGAAGCAGGTAGGACAGCAATATATTGCCATTCCCTTTGGTATAGCAACTGCAACATAAATACAGAATGGCAATGAAAAACCTCTGCGCATTTACTACTTAAAGTAGTTTTCGCGTAGAGGTTTCCTTTTTGTATAATCGACCAGTTTATTTCTCTCTGATATCATTCAACGATTCGTTCGCTTCAGCGGCAGCAGGGAAAGTCCCGTTAAAATCAAGACAATTCCGCTGACGACATAAAAGCTCCAGATCACCCAAGTGGCACCATTGACGATCAAAAATCGGAAAACGGTATAGATGCTCACAGCATATGTTTGTGGCGGTGTCACAATGGCATTGATCACCATGATCACAAAAGAAACAACAACAGCCACATTCAACGTTTTTGACTCGGTCCGCTTAAAAGTTTTGATGATATTCAAAACCGCAAATACAATTGTTGAAACCGTCCATGCCAGCAGACACAATATAACCGGTCCGTTTTTTCTAAGAGAAAGCAGGAAAGCCGATATGTCCGCGTCAATGGTTATACCAACAGTGCCAATTTTTATCCAAGATATCTCATAGAGAAAAGCCCGTAATAAAATGTTGCCCCATAAAAGCGCCAGTATTGTAAACACAATAGACATTACTTTTCGAAATGTTGTCATTGCTTATACCCTCTTTAAAAAGCGTTAGTGTCATACAAACAGAATCGATACACGAATGTTCCTTCTACCACAAAGCATATCATAAAGGCTGTGAAAAGTCCAGCTATTGTCAGGCGTTTTCTCATAGAATGGCAAGGAAAAACCTCCGCGCAATTACTACTAAAAGTAGTTTTTGCATGGAGGTTTCCGTTTTGTATAATTAATACTTGTTCAATCCACCGAAATTTACACTTGAACCGAATAGTTAGGTGCTTCTTTGGTAATATAAATATCATGCGGATGAGATTCTTTCAGACCGGCGCCGGTGATCCGGACAAATCTGGATTTCTCATGCAGCTCGGTAATATTGGCACAGCCGCAATATCCCATACCGGAGCGTAAGCCCCCGATCAATTGATAAACTGATTCAGAAACATTTCCTTTGTAAGGAACCCGTCCTTCTACTCCTTCGGGAACCAGCTTTTTGTTGTTCTGCTGGAAGTAGCGGTCGCTGCTGCCCTTTGCCATTGCGCCGAGGCTGCCCATGCCGCGATAAACCTTGAACTGTCTGCCCTGGAAGATTTCGCTCTCGCCCGGAGATTCCTCACAGCCTGCGAGCAAGCTGCCGAGCATCACAGTGCTGGCACCCGCTGCCAAAGCCTTGACGATATCGCCGGAGTATTTGATACCGCCGTCCGCGATCACCGGAATATCATATTTTGCCGCAACACAGCAAGCGTCATAAACCGCAGTGATTTGGGGAACACCGATACCGGATACCACACGGGTGGTACAGATAGAACCGGGACCGATACCGACCTTAACGCAGTCAGCGCCTGCTTTAATCAGCGCCTCGGCACCTTCCGCTGTTGCTACATTTCCGGCGATCAGGGCAACATCGGGGAAAGCTGCCTTTACCTTGCGAACGCAGTCCAGAATCCCCTTGCTGTGACCGTGTGCCGAATCTAAGCAAAGGACATCAACCTGTGCGTCAACCAGAGCTTTGGCACGGTCAAGCACGTCGGCGGTAACGCCAATTGCCGCTCCGCAAAGCAGTCTGCCGCTTTTATCGCGGGCAGAATTCGGATACTGCACTGCTTTTTCAATATCCTTAATGGTAATTAAACCTTTCAGCATGCCGTTTTCGTCTACCAACGGCAATTTTTCGATTTTATGCTGGCGAAGAATTTCCTGTGCTTCAGAAAGGGTGGTACCCACAGCGGCAGTAACCA
The DNA here is from genome assembly GCA_959605275.1 of uncultured Eubacteriales bacterium. Classification (GTDB taxonomy): domain Bacteria; phylum Bacillota; class Clostridia; order Oscillospirales; family Ruminococcaceae; genus HGM13222. Next base: position 2,558 of record CAUHFD010000098.1, read on the forward strand.
AGTTTTCTTTGGTCATAACTTCCTTGATTTTGATGTTGAAATCAGTTAAAAAACGCAGGTCGCGGTTGGTCAAAATGCCGACAAGCTTTCCGTCCTCTACGATCGGAACGCCGGAAATCCGGTATTTTCCCATCAGCTCATTAGCATCGAATACATAGTGGTCCGGGCTTAAAAAGAAAGGATTCACAATAACGCCGTTTTCGGAACGTTTTACCTTATCGACCTGATCCGCCTGATCCTCGATCGACATATTCTTATGGATGATACCGATACCACCCTCTCTCGCTATGGCAATTGCCATACGAAACTCGGTAACGGTATCCATCGCCGCAGTAATAATGGGGGTATTCAGCATAATATCCTTTGCCAATCTGGTTTTTACGTCAATATCAGCAGGGAGAATATCGGATTCTGCGGGAATCAGCAGAACATCGTCAAAGGTCAAACCCTCTTTGCCAAACTTTTTTTCAAAAGCAGTTTCCAACATATCGGCACATCCTTTCAATCATTTCCTTTTTCTTCGCTAAAATATAATTTGAACTATTATAACATAAATTTTATCAAAACACCGTTTTGATAACCGCCGCAGGCGGTAGCGCTGCAAAGCAGCGCAATTTACTGTTGCAATATAAAAACTGCGGTGCGCCGCGCCGCTAAGCCGCATAATATGCGGCGAGCAGAGGCAAAAGCCTCTGCTTTGTTTTTTATTATACCACTTTTGTAACGCTTTTTCAACCAAAGAATACGCGAATATAACAACCAATTGGATTTTATCTGATTTTATATACTATATGTATATCATTTTTACCCTTAGTTGTTAATTTATTCAAAAGGAGGACGGATTTTTAGCTAGTTTAACGAGCATCAAAAAGAAATGGTCAGACCGTCACGAGCGACTGTAAAACCTTTCGGCTCCATTTCCTTAACAATGCTGTCGTACGGCTGATGAAGGGTAATTGCCATATGAGAAAGAACAATCTTTGTTTGTTCCTCTACCATTCCGCACCGCTTTAAAAGCGGCAGCATTAACTCCAGCATTGCCAGTGAATTGTGAGACCCCAGCCGAATCCCCTCATCCTGCCTGCCGACGGTAGCATCAAAGATCATCAAATCAAGCGGACGATGCTGTTGCAAGATCAAAAAACTGCTCGCCTGAATCCAGGCTCCGTCGCAGCCGTAAAACATCCGTTTTCCCTGATATTCCAACAGATAATGCAGTGGCTGCTCGGCGGAGTTTTCCACCAAGTGATTTGCTGATAGTGGAATAACAGAGCATTCTCCTATGTTCATTTCCTGCCCTGCCCGCAGAGGATGAAGGTCAACATTCGCAAACTTTGAAAAAACCGGCGCCGCGCCGGCATCGCACCATATGCGCAGCGGCTTTTTCCGCTTTGCCGCCAATTCGGCAACAGCGGCAGGATCGATGTGATCAGCGTGAGTATGGGTCACGCACAAATCCGTAATCTTTGATAAATCAGCATGGAGCAACTCCAATGAATTGAGCGCATGCGGACCGCAATCAATCATCAGCCAATCCTGCACCAAGATGCTGCTGTTGCGGCGTATTTCCTTTGAAAAAGCAGTCTGATACTGCTGCGGAAGCACCACAGGTGTATCTGCTGCACCGGTTCCCAAAAAAGTAATCTGCATTTTAAATCATATCCTCCTTTTGTAAAAACAATTCACCGAATTGTTTTTACTGTCACCTCTTCCCTTGCGGCAAATATGCCGCCGCATTGCCGCTTATTGCGGCAACCGCTCGAGGTGCTAAGCAGGGGATTATCCCCTTTCGCCAATTCGTTCTTATTTCTTTTACTCACTTTCCCGCGAATGAATTCCAAGCATTATGCTTGGACAGAGGAAGGTTTTCAACAAGACTTTCCCCTCGTCGTCGAAAACAACTCCTTCACTCTCCAACATTTCCCGCTGTATGTTGGGGCCTCCGAACGCGAATCCCGGCGCTGTTCTTCCTTCGCGGTTTACCACCCGATGGCAGGGAATGACTCCCGGTTCCGGATTGCAGTGCAGCGCATAACCTACGGCACGGGCTGCACGCGGATTTCCGCAAAGCAGTGCAATCTGCCCGTAAGTAGCAACTTTCCCTTTGGGAATCTGCTTGACAACTTCGTATACTTTCTCGTAAAAATTCATTCTCACTCAATCCTCTGCCGCAAACTCAACCCTGCTGATAAAGCAGTTTCCGCCGGCGGCGTTCCTGCCCTCAATATACCAACCGTTTTTATCAATCGGATCCGGCGCCAGGAAAATATCCAGTTCCTCGCCCAGAACTGCCTCGGTCTGATAGTTGATCTGAAATCCGTCGATTTGGCGCTGCATCAGCTCCTCCGGCAGAAAATCAGAGACAATATCTCCGTATACCGCATTGTAAACATGCCCGTTTCCGTCCAGATCGGAATACCGTATTTTACGCTTGCCGATAAACTCACGTTGTTCCGGCATCCGCAGCTTCCCTGCCTCAATGCAGTCCGGCTTTTTCTCAGGCAGTTTCTGCATCTCTCCGATAAACTCACTCGGTCGTAAAATTTTTCGGCTGACAGGATTCACCAATAGCCATGCCGTTGATGCTGAAACCAGCAGCTCGCCCTCCTTGCTGAAATATTCAAAATCCCTTAAAAATTGCGAGCCTTTGATTCCGTGTTCCCAGGTGGAAACAACGATTTCCTCATAGGTACGCGGCATCCGATGAACCCGAAAGCTGGAACGCGATAATAAAAACACCATTCCGTTGTCCCATAAATATTGGTGACTGTATCCCTTTAAGGTGTAATCAATCCCGGCGATATCCGCGGCATATTTCAGTATCGTCGATAGCTTTGCCTGCTCTTTGGGATCGCAGTCGTAGAAATGCAGATAAATATTGTAATAAAAAATGCCGTCTTTTCGTTCGGGCATCGAAAACTCCTCCAAACCTTTGATAAAATCAGAGGTTGACAATCGCAAACCGACCGTCAACCTCATTTGTGCCTATTTTAAAATTTCTTTTCCGCCCATGTACATCCGAAGCGCCTCGGGAATACGGATCGAGCCGTCTTCATTGTAATTGTTTTCCAAAAATGCAATCAACATCCGAGGCGGTGCCACAACGGTGTTGTTGAGGGTGTGCGGAAAATAATTGCCGGTTTCCTTGTTTTTCACACGGATGCCTAATCTGCGCGCCTGTGCATCGCCCAGATTGGAGCAGCTTCCTACCTCAAAATACTTCTGCTGACGCGGAGACCATGCTTCTACGTCAATGCTCTTCACTTTCAGGTCAGCCAAGTCGCCGGAACAGCATTCCAGCGTCCGTACCGGAATATCCAACGTACGGAAGAAGTCAACCGTATTGTGATATAGCTTTTCAAACCACATCGGGCTGTCCTCCGGTTTGCAGACAACCACCATCTCCTGCTTTTCAAACTGGTGGATACGGTAAACGCCTCGTTCCTCGATTCCGTGCGCGCCTACTTCTTTCCGGAAGCAGGGAGAATAGCTGGTCAGCGTTTGAGGAAGCTTGTCCTCCTCCAAAATAGTGTCGATAAATTTACCGATCATCGAGTGCTCGCTGGTACCGATCAGATAAAGATCCTCCCCCTCGATTTTATACATCATGTTTTCCATCTCGGCAAAGCTCATGACGCCGGTCACCACATTGCTGCGGATCATAAAAGGCGGAATATAATAGGTAAACCCGCGGTCGATCATAAAATCTCTTGCATAAGACAAAATTGCGGAATGCAGCCGTGCGATATCGCCGCAAAGATAATAAAAGCCGTTTCCGCTGGTTTTTCTGGCGCTGTCCAGATCAATACCGTTCAACTTTTCCATGATATCCACATGATACGGCACTTCGTATTCCGGGACAACCGGCTCGCCGAACCGCTCTACTTCTACGTTTTCGCTGTCATCTTTGCCGATCGGCACCGATTCGTCGATAATATTCGGGATCACCAGCATCCGCTCTCTGATTTCGGCGGACAGGGTTTCCTCTTTCTGTTCCAGCTCAGCCAGCTCTTTGGCAATCGCGGCAACCTGCTGTTTGGCAGCCTCCGCTTCTTCTTTCTGTCCTTTGGACATAAAACCGCCGATCTGCTTGCTGATGGTGTTGCGCTGTCCGCGCAGCTCATCACAGCGGGACTTGGCATCGCGGTATTCCTGATCCATCGCGACAACCTCATCGACCAAAACCAATTTCTGATCCTGAAATTTCTTTTTAATGTTTTCTTTTACTAATTCCGGATTTGTCCGAATCAACTTTATGTCCAACATAAAATCTATTGTTCCCTTCTGTAATAATTTTTCACATTTTACCACGGTTATACTAACCCTAATTCGCGCACCGAGTTGATGTAGTAATTACACTTTAACCCTCACGTTTACACCAGTCTTATTCCGCGAGTAGAAATCCTAATTATTTTGCTTACTTCGTCGCGATTTAGGGTACAGGGGATTATCCCCTGCCAGGCATAATGCCTGGACTTATTTTGCGCTCCGATTTAGTACGGGTTAATCGCTTTTATTCCCGCATTCATACATGCAGTCCCCTGCCGCGAACTTGTTCTCATTCCTTATACTTACTTTATCGCGATTTAGGGTGCAGGGGATTATCCCCTGCTTAGGATTGGCGAGTGAGACTTTCCGCCAGGGCGGAAAGCTCCTCTTTGCTGTAAAACTCAATTTCCAGCTTGCCCTTGTTGCCGTTCATGGTGATTTTCACTTTTTTCCCCAATTCCTGTTTCAGCGCAATCTCCATCTCGTCGTAAAAGCTGTCTTTTGAGGTAGTTTTTCCCGTTTTTGCCGTTTTAGCCGGCTGATTGTTCTTTTTACCGCATTTTTCAATATCCCGTACCGTCAGTAATCCGTCGGCAGCCTTTTTTGCCATCAAATTCTGTTCTTCGGGATCATCAATCGACAATAACGCACGTGCATGTCCGGCGGAAAGGGCTCCGCTCCGAACCATTTTCACTACGCCGTCGGGTAAATTGAGCAAACGGAGTGCATTTGCAACGACGGGTCTGGATTTTCCGACCCGCTGTGCAACCATATCCTGGGTCATCTGGTGTGCGTCAATTAATTCTCGATAACCAAGCGCTTCTTCAATCGGATTCAAATCTTCCCGCTGAAGATTTTCGATCAATCCGATTTCCATTGCCTCGGTGTCGGTCATTTCCTGTACTACCACCGGCACCTCGCTCAATCCTGCCATTTTGCTGGCTCTCCAACGCCGTTCTCCGGCAACCAGCTGATATCCGCCGTTGGTCATCGGACGAACCAGCAACGGCTGAAGCACGCCATGCTCCGCAATAGAATCTGCCAATTGTGCCAACGCATTTTCATCAAAATCCTTACGCGGCTGATTTTTATTCGGCTCAATTTCGCTGATGCGTAAAGTTACTACTCCGTTGGCATGATCGGTGCTGTTATCCACAAAAAGGGCATCCAACCCTTTTCCTAATCCACTTTTTCTCGCCATTCTATCATTCCCTTCCTATAATTTTGATCGCTCTGAGAATGGCCTTTAACGATTTTGCTTGATAATTTCCTTGGCGAGGTCATTATAAGCCTTTGTTCCTTTAGAGCCCTTATCATAATACTGAATCGGCTGTCCGAAACTGGGAGCTTCCGAAAGCCGGACATTTCTCGGTACTACTGTTTTATAAACCTTCTGTGGGAAGTATTTTTTCACTTCATCTACTACCTGCAAGGTCAAATTTAATCTGCCGTCATACATTGTCAGCAAAACGCCTTCAATTTCCAGACAGCAATTATAAAGCCGCTTCACGTTTCGCACCGTTTCCATCAGCTGTGATAATCCCTCAAGGGCATAATATTCGCACTGGATCGGAATAATGAACGAATGACTGGCGGCAAGCGCATTCAAAGTCAGCAGTCCCAAAGAAGGCGGACAGTCGATCAGAATAAAGTCATATTTTTCTTTCACCATCGTCAGTGCCAGTTTCAGCCGATAGACACGGTCTTCCATGTCGACCAGTTCAATTTCCCCTCCCGCAAGCATAATACTGCCGGGGATCATATCTACGTTTTTATAAGCAGATGAAATAATGACATCCTCTGCTTTCTCATCCTGGAGAATGATGTCATACACTGTTTTTTTATTATTCCGTTTATTGAGTCCCATACCGCTGGTGGCATTCCCCTGCGGATCCAGATCAATCAGCAGCACTTTTTTCTTCTGCTGACCCAACGCCGCCGCAATATTAACCGCAGATGTTGTTTTTCCGACACCGCCCTTTTGATTGGCGATTGAAATGACCTTGCTCAACGCGAAACCTCCTTCTTTTTTCGGAACAAGCCTTGTAAAAGCGACAAAAAATTCAGGACCCGTAATGGAACAGGCCCTAAGCCAGGTTGTTTCCGAAGATTATTTATGTTTCGTACAGCCTCTGCAACGAAAAATATTTTACTTTACCTATGCTCACATGGTTATATAACAAAACACCTTTTCCTTTTCCGGAATACCGTGTTTTCCAAAATGCTGTAATATTCCCTAGCAGTGCTTTATTATTTTTAATCGCAACGTGCTTTAAGATTATTATAACTTAAATTCATCAAAACAGTGTTTTGATGTCCGCCTTCGGCGGAAGTGCTGCATTGCAGCACAATTTATTGTTGCAATAGTAAAGCAACAGTGCGTTGCACTGTTAGCCGCATAATATGCGGCGCGCAGATGCATAGCATCTGCTTACTTTTATTCAAACACACACCTCATGCGCAGCAAAGCGAAGCAGTGTTTCAATAATCTTAAAGCGCAACGTGCTTTAAGATTATTATAACATATTTTCCGTATATTTCAAGCCAAAACAGCGGTTTTTTTGAAAAATTCTCTTTTTCTAAATTGCAATATCAAATCGGACAGAATGGAAAATTTCATCAGACGAGCGATAAGCGAAGATTTTGCGGGGAAGATTGTTGATCCAGACCTCCACGCGTGCAATCGCGCAATCCGGGATATTGTCAAAGTTCGTTCCCTTGGGAAAGAAGCGGCGGATGAGTGAATTCTGCTTCTCATTCGTACCGCGTTCCCAAGCACTGTACGGGTGCGTATAGTAGATTGCTGTTTCCGGTAATTGCTCGGCCAGCCGCGCAAATTCACTGCCGTTGTCGCTGGTGATCGAACAGAACAGGCGGGAAAAGC
>CAUHFD010000099.1 GCA_959605275.1 uncultured Eubacteriales bacterium
GAAGAATCTCGGGATTGTTTGCCAAGGCTCGCGCAATTGCAACACGCTGCATCTGACCGCCCGAAAGCTGATTGGGCTTCTTATGCAGATGATCTTTCAAACCCACCTGCTCCAAAACTTCCAATGCACGCCGATGCTTTTCCTCCGCGGATACTCCGCTGAGTGTCATACCCAATTCCACATTGGCTACAATGCTCAGATGCATGATTAAATTATAGCTCTGGAATACGAATCCGACCGAATTATTGCGGTACGCATCCCAGTCCTTATCTTTAAAATCGGAAGTTTTCTTTCCCTTGATGCTCATTTCACCGGAATCATACCGGTCCAAACCGCCGATAATATTTAAACAGGTTGTCTTTCCAGAACCGCTGGTTCCCAGGATAGCTACAAACTCCTTTTCCCGAAAAGCAACCGAAATTCCATCCAGCGCCTTCGTTTCAATGTCTCCGACGTGATAGGTCTTTTTTATATTTTTTAATTCAAGCATTCTGCTTGTTCCCCCTCTTGGCAAGATCGTAACCAAAATCATCATTGCTTCGGCTTACAATTATTTCCTTACAATGTATATTGATATTATAAAGAACATTTCCTTATACATCAATTAGTAAATACCAAACATTTTATGAATAAAAAAAACAAGGCGGGAAATCCCGCCTTGTTGCATAAAACAATATTATACAATTCTGACTTTAATTACGCCGTCAATTGCCATCAACTGATCAACAATTTTGCAATCCACATTTTCAGCTACATCCAGCAAAGTATATGCCATCTCTTTTCTGGACTTATCCTGCATGTTCTCAATATTTAAACCGTTATTAGAAAGAACCGTTGCAATCTGAGAAACCATTGCCGGAATATTCTTATGAATAATACAAACTCTTGCCTTACCGCTTCGCGGCATCTCTACTGCCGGCATATTGACCGAGTTCTTGATGTTTCCGTTTTCCAGATAATCGATGACTTCCAGTACAGCCATTTTCGCACAATTATCCTCCGATTCCGGAGTAGACGCGCCAAGATGCGGAATTGCAATCACGCCGTTTTGACCGATCAAATCGTCAGACGGGAAATCCGTTACATAAGCAGCTACTTTGCCGCTTGCCAATGCCGCCAACACATCTTCGCTTACAACCAACTCTCCGCGGGCAAAATTCAATATCCGAACACCGCTCTTCATGGTGGCGATCGACTCGGAATTGATCATTCCTTTGGTATCTCCGTTGCACGGAACATGAATCGTAATATAATCGCATGCTTCAAAAATCTCTTTCAAAGTTTTAGCATGATATACTGAACGGGAAAGTTCCCACGCGCCGTCAACAGATATGTAAGGATCATAGCCATATACTTTCATTCCAAGATGAGTCGCCGCATTTGCCACCTTCACGCCAATTGCGCCCAAACCGATAACGCCCAATGTTTTTCCCGCAATTTCCGGACCTGCAAACTGTCCCTTGCCTTTTTCTACCAGTTTGCCGACTTCGGCGCCTTGACCCTGTAAGGTTTTAACCCATTCCAACGCAGGAACCACTTTTCTGGAAGAAATCAGCATTCCCAACAATACCAGCTCTTTTACCGCATTAGCGTTTGCACCGGGTGTGTTGAAAACAACAATACCTTCCTCCGCGCATTTGTCGATCGGAATATTATTGACGCCTGCTCCGGCTCTGGCGATTGCCGCCAGGCTTTTCGGCATCTCCATATCATGCATCGAAGCGGAGCGAACCAAAATAGCATCCGGATTTTCTATATCGTCTCCCCACATATATTTGGAACGGTCAAAGTTATCCAATCCAACCGGAGAAATTTTATTCAGCGTTTTAATATTAAACATAAATATCAAACCCTTTCCAAAGATTTATTATTTGTTTTCCGCCTCAAACTTTTTCATAAATTCAACCAGCTTCTTGACGCCTTCTACCGGCATAGCGTTATAAATAGAAGCACGCATACCGCCCACACTGCGGTGACCTTTCAGGTTGACAAATCCGGCATCAGCAGCCTCTTTGACAAACTTCTTATCAAGCTCGTCATCGCCGGTCACAAACGGAATGTTCATCAAGGAACGATACTTTTTCTCAACGGTGCCCTTAAACATTTCGGAAGAATCCAAGAAATCATACAAAAGCGCTGCTTTTTCTTCGTTGATCTTCTTCATATTTTCCAAGCCGCCGATATCGTTTTTCAGCCACTCTAACACCAGCTTGCAAATATAAATCGCATAGGTAGGAGGAGTGTTAAACATCGAACCGTTATCCGCATGTGTTTGATAGTTGAACATGGTTGGTGTAATGTCCTGCGCATGACCGATCAGATCTTCACGGATGATCACCACCGTCAAACCGGCAGGTCCCATGTTTTTCTGCGCGCCGGCGTAAATCATGCCGTATTTGGTGACATCGATCGGCTCGGATAAAATGCAGGAACTGCAGTCAGCAACCAACGGAACATCTCCGGTCTGGGGCAGTTCTACATAACGGGTACCATAAATGGTGTTGTTTTGGCAGATATGGAAATAGTCAGCATCTTTAGTAAATGTGCTGCTGTCAAGTTCCGGAATATATGTAAAGGTCTTATCTGCAGAAGAAGCAACCGCTTTGCATTCTCCGTATCTGGAACCCTCCTGATATGATTTTTTTGCCCATTGACCGGTAATAACATAATCTGCTTTTCCGGATTTATTCATCAGGTTTAAAGGAATCATTGCAAATTGAGAGGATGCACCGCCCTGTAAAAACAATACTTTATAGTTATCGGGAATCGCCATCACTTCACGTAAAAGTGCCTCGCATCCGGTAATAATCGCTTCATATGCTTTGGAGCGGTGTGACATTTCCATGACGGATTGTCCGGTGCTCTCGTATTCCAGCATTTCTCCCGCGGCTTTTTTTAAAACGGATTCCGGCAGCATAGATGGTCCTGCACTGAAGTTGTAAACTCTGCTCATAAAAAGTTTCCTCCCATATAAGTCTATCTTTTATATTTGGCAAATGCCTATTTATATATATTATAGGTTTTTATTTTCTAATAGTCAATGTGTAATTTAATTTTTTTCATATTTTGTCAAATAAATAACAACCGAGAACAGAAAATCCCTGTACTCGGTTGTTTTGCATAAAAATCATTCTCTTTTTCTTTTACCGCGATAGTACACCTCATGCCTGACGAGATCTCTTTAATAGTTTTCTGCTTTCACTTCAAAATATGCCTGCGGCTTTTTGCATACCGGACAAATTCCGGGAGCTTCCTGTCCCTCATGCACATTTCCGCAGAAACGGCAAATCCACTTTTGCGGTTGATCCTTTTTAAACACTTTTTGCTCCGCAATATTCTGGGTTAATTTATTAAAGCGTTCTTCATGCGTCCGCTCAATTGCAGCCACTTTTTCAAATTGAAATGCAATATCGGTAAAGCCTTCTTGCTTTGCTTCTTCGGCAAAAGTTTTATACATCTCGGACCATTCATAATGCTCCCCGCCCGCTGCATCCTTTAAAGCATCTTCTGTCTTTGGCAAAGAGCCTCCCCGAACATGAAGTGTCCAAAGATAAGCATGCGTTTGCTCATTTAACGCTGTCTCCTCAAAAATGTCTGCTATTTGTTCAAATCCGTCTTTGCGTGCCTGTTGGGCGTAATAAATGTACTTGTTTCTAGCTTGGCTTTCTCCTGCGATTGCCGCCATTAAATTTGCCTCTGTTCTGCTGCCTTTTAATTCCATATCAATTCATTCCTTTCTTGATACAGGCGATTGATTTCACTCACCTTTGCCCTAGTATGATCTTATTTTTTGCATTTCATTCATCAAAACCGTGTATATTACAAAACAATAACAGAAATTACAGTTTTAACACAATATTGTTTCTCTCATTGACTTCATAAGCAGTATATTTTATAATAATATTATAAACTTTTAATCTGCTCAAAATCATATTTTTTAATCGATCTAAACAGTTTTTATGTGAATTTTATTTCATAAAATCGGCGGTAATAAATCATGTCTTCACTTCGAAAATTATCATTTATCTTAACACCTTTATTTCTATCGGTTTCCCTGTTATCAGGATGCCATGATACCGGTCAGCGCGTTGTTGCGCCTGTATCCTCATCAGTTTCCGATTCTCAAGTAAGCTCAGAAACCGTCTCTAAGACAGACCTAAAAGACAAGCTGCCTTCGGGTACGGATTCTGTGTCAGACGATGTCAATAAGGTTGCTTACCTTACTTTTGATGACGGACCGACAGAAATGACGCCGAAAATCATTGAAACATTAAAACAACATCAGGTGAAAGCAACCTTTTTTGTTGTATATAAAAGCAGTCAAAAGTTGGAAAGCTATATGAAGTTAGCTTCCGACGAAGGAAATGAGATTGCCGCGCACAGCTACTGCCATAATTACAAACAAGTTTACCGCAGCGTCAGCTCTTTTATGGAAGACTTTGAAAAGGTCGATCAATGGATTGAGTCAGTCACGGGTCAAAGAACAAAACAACTTCGCTTTCCGGGCGGCAGCAGCATCGGCAAAAAATATTTGAGCAAGCCGGTACTAAACGGAATTCTTTCCTCCTTGCATGATAAAGGCATTACCCATCATGACTGGAATGTTTCCTCCGGCGACGCCAACAGCAAAGCGCAAAGCAAAGAAAACATCCTGGAAAACATAAAAAAAGAAGCGTTAAAATTTGACGAGCCGGTTATTCTGATGCATGATGTAGAACGCAACCAAGGCACATTGGAAGCTTTACCGGAAATAATCGAATGGCTGCGATCGAAAGGATATTCATTTGATACCGTCAGCAATATCAAACATCCTGCGCAGCACCGCACCTATTCACCCAAACCTGAAACAAGCTCTTTTCAACAGCATATTTCTGTGATTTCTTCTACCTCGTTGCCTTCGGTCAGCAGCAAAGTCATTCCCGACGTTTCTTCCGCAAATTCTATGCCGCCGGCGTCATCCCGCATTCCTTCCTCCGATCTCATTACAAGCAGTTTTGGAAGTTCTTCTGTCTCTGTGACATCGAGTGAGACAATCTCCTCGGTAATTTCACAGCAAACGCCGTAACATTCATGAAAATCAACCTAACCAAATGGTGAAAATGAAAAATAAAAAAGGAATGAATGTTTTTATGAACCCCAGCTACCGTTTTGAATCTCTGTCTGACTCCATTAAGGTTTGTGTTTCTCCGGAACATCGTTTCGGAACAGACGCCTTTTTACTGGCAAATTTCGCAGCCCCCCGCCATAAAGATATTGTATGCGATTTAGGGACCGGATGCGGTATCATCCCGATGGCGCTGGCAAAAAGTTACCAGCCCAAACAAATCGTCGGTGTAGATATTCAGCAGCAAGCGATTGAACAGTTTCAGCTTTCCATCGAACATTCCGATTTGGAAGAAAGTATCACGGCAATACATGCCGATTTAAAAGACATTGTCGAAGTGAACAGTGCTTCACTCACGCCCCAAAGCTTTGATGTTGTCACTTGCAATCCTCCTTATAAAGCCGGAAATACCGGTATTTTATCTGAATTAACCGCCGAACAAATTGCCCGTCACGAGGTGCTTTGCACCATAGATGATGTTTGCAAAGCTGCCGGAAAACTATTAAAATACGGCGGCAGACTCTGTTTGTGCCAGCGTCCGGAAAGACTTGCCGACGTCATCACAGCGATGAAAAACGCAAATATTGAACCAAAGCGGCTTCGGTTTGTGGCGAAAAACAGCAGTACTGCGCCATGGTTATTTTTAATAGAAGGGAAAAAACATAGTAAGCCTTTTCTAAAGGTTGAACCATTACTGGTCGTGCAAAGTGAAAATGGATTTTCGGAAGAGCTGTTAAAAATTTACGGATTTGAAAGCCATTAGAACAAAGCGAAGCAAATAACCGTCTACCCGCTATGCGGGTAGACGGTTATTTGCTTCTTAGCATGTTAATGAACTCGTAACGTTCGTTCGCTTCAACTTTATTCTTTACAGCCGACTATTTGTTGAATACCCAAAATTTTAAAACTGCAACACACTCCCGCAGATAGCTTGAAAAAGACATATACCATGGAGTTTCACCGTGGCAATGGGTTACATGATCAAACCCGGCGGTTTTGGCTATATTGGCGGCTCGGTATATATGATAATCACTGGTCACAAACGCAACATGATAAGTGTCATCAAAATAATCATCTAAAAGTTGTTTGGAGTATACAAAGTTTTGATATGTACTGGTTGCACAATCCTCTTTCAGAATTTTATCCTGTGGGATTCCCTGACTCAGCATATACCGTTCCATTGCCAAACTTTCCGTAATCGTTTCCTGCGGTCCCTGCCCTCCGCTGAGTACAATAACAGCGTCAGAATTTTTTCGGTAATAATCAATGGCGCTGTCAAGCCTGCGAACAAGAGATTCGTTCAGTTGTTCGCCACGAATACCGCTGCCCAACACAATAATGGCATTTTCGTGATAGGTAACATTGTCAGTATTTCCATATATTGATAAAAACAAGCTGAAAAACATTATGCCGATAACGCCGGCAAAAAAGAGGCACTGTATCCATTTGGGAAACTTTTGAATGATTTTTTCAAGAAAAATACCATAAAGCAAAAAGAGGAATCCCAGCACAAAAGTCAGTATCAGCCCGGTATGCATGTTTGAAATCATCATTAAAACAAATGCGTTTGCAAGCATTATGATACCGATAGCGGTCAAGACGGCTTTTAAAGCCATACGCCGTATTTTTCTCTGCATAGCTTATCCTCCTTTTTGAAAAGCAGATTATTTCAGTATTTCACTCAAACAATATACCATACCGCCTCCCGAAAAGCAACGTTTCTTTTCTTGCTTTTTCAGATAATATTTGATATGATAAGCATATTGTATAAGACAAAACGCAGAAAGGACTGCTTTGTAATATGTCAGGGAAATTATACGTGGTCGGCACTCCAATCGGAAATCTTTCGGATTTCAGCCCGCGCGCTGTTGAAACGCTGCAAGAAGTGGACTTCATTGCAGCGGAAGACACCAGGGTAACGGTTAAACTGCTGAATCATTTTCATATCAAAAAACCGATGATCAGCTATCATGAACACAATCTACGAGAAAAGGGAGAATATCTGATCGGCAGAATTCTTGACGGAGAAAACTGCGCGATTGTTTCGGATGCAGGAATGCCCTGTATTTCCGATCCGGGAGAAGATTTGGTACGGCTGGCGGCTTTGCACAACGTGGAAACCATTGTTATACCCGGACCGAGTGCTGCTGTTTCCGCCCTTTGCTTAAGCGGATTATCCACCTCAAGATTTAGTTTTGAAGGATTTTTAAGTACAAATAAAAACAGCCGTATGGAACACTTAAATCAAATCAAGAACGATCCCCATACCTTGATTTTTTATGAGGCACCGCATAAGCTCCTGGCTACTCTGCAAGATTTGGAATCCTCTTTAGGCAACCGCAATATTGCCATCGCCCGGGAACTTACCAAAGTGCATCAGGAGGTTATCCGCACCACCATTTCAGAAGCTGTGGCAAAATACACCGATGTCACTCCGAAAGGCGAATTTGTGTTGATTATTGAAGGTGCAAAGGAACAAGAAAGAACAATATTTACATTAGAGGAAGCCATTGCCGTTGCACGCCAGCTGATTGCCGACGGTGTGAAACCCTCCGACGCCGCAAGGGAAGCCGCCAAAGAAACCGGTTGGAAAAAAGGTGATATTTACAAAGGCATTTTATAGCTTTAATGTGCTAAAAAGCGACTGTATTTTCCTTATTTTTTTATCTGTTCAACCGATTTCATCTGAATATCGGCAAATTTTAATAAAAACGCCTTGACTTTTTAGGCAAAAAAGCGTATTTTTGAAAAAAGGTTTTTCTGTCATTTTTGTTACTTAAGAAAACAAAAATCAGAAACTGAATTTTAAAATCCGGAAAAAAGGAATGGGGATTATTATGCTGTCATTGGATAAAATCTATCATGCGTCTTTCGTGTTAAAAAATGTCATTCGACCCACCGACTTAATTCGGGCTCATCATATTAATCCCGACTGCGAAGTATATTTAAAAACCGAAAATTTACAGGTAACCGGCTCCTTTAAGGTGCGGGGCGCTTACTATAAAATATCCCAACTGAGCGAAGAAGAAAAAGCCAAAGGTGTCATTGCCTGTTCTGCTGGAAACCATGCGCAAGGAGTCGCTTTGGCAGCGACAAAGAATAATATTAAGTCTTTGATTTGCCTGCCGGACGGTGCGCCGATTTCAAAAGTAGAAGCAACAAAAGGTTACGGCGCCGACGTCTGTTTGGTAGAGGGCGTCTATGACGATGCTTATCAAAAAGCATTGCAGCTGCGGGACGAAAAAGGTTACACCTTGATTCATCCGTTTGATGATGAAAACGTCATTGCCGGACAAGGTACCATCGGACTGGAAATTCTCGACCAGCTTCCTGATGCCGATGCCGTTGTTGTTCCTGTCGGCGGCGGCGGTTTGATTTCCGGCGTTGCATTTGCGATTAAATCTTTAAACCCGAATATCAAAGTATACGGTGTACAGGCGAGCGGCGCTCCGAGTATGGCGGTTTCTCTGGAACATCATCAGATCGAAAAGCTGGATACCGTTGCGACAATTGCCGACGGCATCGCGGTCAAAGAGCCCGGCGAACATACCTTTGATCTTTGCAGTAAATATGTGGATGGTATCGTCACGGTAAGCGAAGATGAGATCTCCACCGCTATTTTAACCATGATCGAACATCAAAAGCTGATTGCGGAAGGTGCAGGCGCCGTATCGGTTGCTGCGGTACTCTTTAATAAAATTCCGGTCAAAGGAAAAAAGGTTGTTTGTTTGGTATCAGGCGGCAATATCGATGTAACCATTCTCTCCAGAGTCATTAAACGCGGTTTGCTGAAATCCGGTCGCTCCTGTTCCTTGAATATTGAGCTGCTGGACAAACCGGGACAGTTAAAAGCAGTGTCCCGTATTATTGCAGATCTCGGAGGCAATGTTATTTCCATTCACCACGAACGTGCAAATGAAATGTCCGACATTAACGGATGTTTTCTCCGTGTGGTATTGGAAACCCGCAATTTCGATCATATTAATCAGATTAAATCCGCGCTGACAGATGCGGGATATAAATTGGCATAATTATTTAGAGAGGAGATTTTACCATGTTAAAAAAATTACATACTTCCAATGCGCCCGAGGCAATCGGACCCTATTCCCAGGCAATTGTATACAACGACACATTATTTACCTCGGGGCAGATCGCAATCAATCCGCAAACCGGAAATGTCGAATCCGATACGATTGAAGGACAGACCGAACAGGTGATGAAAAATTTAAGTGCCATTTTGAGCGAAGCCGGCACTTCCTTTGAAAATGTGATTAAAACAACATGCTTCCTGAAAAATATGTCCGATTTTGCTGCATTTAACGGCATTTACGGACAGTATTTCACCAGCAAGCCCGCACGTTCCTGCGTTGCCGCAAAGGAACTCCCCAAGGATGTTCTGGTCGAAGTAGAACTCATTGCCGCAATCAACAAATAGCAAAATTCGGCGGACACATTTTTGATGTGTCCGCCTC
>CAUHFD010000100.1 GCA_959605275.1 uncultured Eubacteriales bacterium
CCCTTGATCAACTAGATGCTTTCGGTGCTGAAACAACTGATGCTTCAGACGCTGACGATGCGGATAATGCGACTGTCTCCGACGATGCAGAAACACCGGACAATACCGATGATGCAAGCGAAACAGCCGATAACAGCACCGCAGATGCAGAAACCGCCGAAGCTCCTGCTGATGCACCATCGGAAGAAAATTCCGATTCCGACAAGGAATAATCTCTCCTAAAAAAACAAACGACCGGCAAATGGGAAAAGGCCGGTCGTTTCCGTTCGATAATCGTGTTTTACGAAGGCTTTGCGTTTCCGACGGATCGCAAAACCGGAAAGACGTGGATGTTTTATGAAAATGGTAATACTGGATGGGCATACACTGAATCCCGGCGACCTGTCTTTTGAGGCATTGAAAGAATTCGGCAATCTTTCATACTATGACAGGACGCCTACCCAACTCACAGCCGAGCGAATCGGTGACGCAGAAATCGCTTTTTCCAACAAAACGCTGATTGACCGCAGCATTATAGAATCCTGCCCCAATCTGAAGTATATCGGGCTGTTCTCCACCGGATACAATGTCGTTGATATCCACTGCGCTGCCGAAAAAGGGATCACCGTCACCAACATTCCGAATTACTCCACAAACGCAGTCGCGCAGCATGTTTTTGCGCTGATTCTCCGATTCACCAATCGAGTCGCAGAACATAACAGCCGAGTTCAGGACGGAGAATGGACTTCCTCTAAGGATTTTTGCTTTTATGAAAAGCTGACCGAGCTGGCAGGCAAAACGATCGGGCTGGTCGGATTCGGCAGTATCGGGCATCAGGTCGCCCGTATCGCCGCGGCTTTCAACATGAAAATACTGGTTTATACCCGGACTGAAAAACCGCTTCCTCCCGAAATGGACATTCGCTACGCCGACTTTGATACCCTCCTTTCTCAAAGTGATTTCATTTCGCTCCACTGCCCGCTTTTTGAAGAAACCCGAGGGATGATCAACGCCGAATCACTGGCAAAAATGAAGTCCTCTGCGATCCTGATTAACACGGCAAGAGGTCCGATTGTCAATCAATCCGACTTGGCAGAGGCACTGAACAAAGGTGTTATCGGCGGTGCAGGGCTGGACGTGGTCGATGTGGAACCGATGACGGTCGATAACCCGCTGCTGCACGCCAAAAACTGCGTGATCACACCCCATATTGCGTGGGCGGCACTGGAAACCAGACAGCGGTTGCTGGATACGGTCGTTTCCAATCTTCGTGCCTATCTGGAGGGGGCTCCGGTCAATGTTGTAAATCCGGAAGGGGTAAAGTTTAAAGGAAATGCACCGCATTCCTTTTAAACTCCGCTTTTGTGCCTTTTCGGCAAATAGGACGCTGAAATTTCGGTCTGCATTCCATTTGACCGAAACCTGGACAAAAGCTCAGAAAGGAGCGGTCATAAAAATGATTGAAATCAAAGGGTTGCAGAAAAAATATAAAAACTTTGCCGTGCTCAAGGGCGTTGATCTGTTTGTCGGCAAGGGAGAAGTATTCGGATTTATCGGCAAAAACGGGTGCGGCAAGTCCACCACTATGAATATCATCACCGGACTGCTTGCCAAAGATGCCGGCAGTGTCCGCATCGGAGGCGAGGAAGTCATTACGGCAGGACGGGTACAAGTCGGATATCTGCCGGAAGCGCCTGCTCTGTTCGAATACATGAACTGCCGCCAATATCTCAATTACATTGGGGCAGCATGCCGTTATGCCGGCGATCTGTACCGGCGCACCGAAGAAGTCATCCGGATCATCGGTCTGCAGGACAGTGCCGACCGGAAAATCGGCGGATACTCCCGCGGCATGAAACAGCGGGTCGGCATCGGCGCCGCCATTTATGCCAATTATGATATCGTTATATTGGATGAACCCACCTCGGCGCTCGACCCACAGGGACGCGCGGAGGTGATGCAGATTATCGAAACCCTGAAACAGATGGGAAAAACCGTACTGCTTTCCACCCACATTTTAACCGACGTCGAACGGGTAGCCGACCGGGTGGGAATCCTGAACGACGGCGTCATTGCGGAATCCGGCACATTGTCTGAGCTTTACCGCAAATATGCAAGCGACACCGTTAGCTTTGAATTGTCCGATTTTTCACAGCCGCTTTGTGAAAAGCTGCTGCAAACCGACTTTGTGGCTTCCTTCCGCTCGGATCAGAAGATCTTTCACGTCCAGCTCAAGGGCGATATCGCGCAAAGCGCTCCCCGGTTGTTCCGATTCCTTGCCGAACAGCCCGAAACCGTTGTCCGCTTCGAATCTCAAACGACCTCTTTGGAGCAAATTTATATGCAAGTATGTTACCGTGTGGCTGCTCGATCCTCTGCGCAAGCTGCGGCACAACAAGGAGGCGGTTTCTGATGCAGTTAAAATTCGGTTTTAAAAAAGAATGGATGGAGTATTTCGGCACAAAACGCTGGCTTGCCTTTTTCCTGCCGGCTCTGTTTTTTATCCTCGCAGACCCGATCATGATATTGATTACACCGCTGATCCTCGAATCCATGTCCTCTCTTCCGGGTATGGAGGCTCTGAGCAGTCAGATACAGGCGAATCAGGCAATGGCACTGCAAACTTTTTCTGCCGACTTTATGAATATGGGACTGTTGGCGTTGGTTTTATCCATGATGCGGACAGCGGGCGGAGATCAAAAAAATCACAGCTGTGTCATTCCGATCTGCAACGGTTTTTCCCGTCCTGTCTACATTCTGTCAAAATTTCTCGTCTATCCCGCTATCGCTTTTATCAGCGCTTTCCTAAGCTTTTGTCTGGCTTTTCTCTATTCCGGATTTTTATTTTCGGACCGCGTGCATGTTTTAGACACCCTGCCGGCGGTCGCGGCGTTTGGTTTGTTTATGGCGTTCGCTGCCGTACTGATGCTGTCGGTCGGCTGCATGACCGGGAAAGCCGGAATCAGCGCGATTATCGTTTATATCGTCATTTATTTTGTTTCGGTATTTCTGACGATGATACAGGCAAACCGCATCAGTCCCCTTGCACTGATGCGGTACGCCTCGGATTATACCGGCTCTGTGGATTGGGAATACTGGCTGACGATTGCGATCACCCTTGCCGCAAGCGTTCTTCTTTATTTCCTGACTGCCGCGGTATTTAAAAAGAAGCGCCTGGTTTAAGACGGTTTCTTTTTGTTCATAATGTTCATAAATCCAAATATAATGTTAAAGAAAAGGTCTGGAAATTTTCCGGCTTTGGAGTTAAAATAAAAAGTAAAGCAGTATCACGGTATTGATTGTAAAGGAGTTTGCTTTGAAACAACAGAACAAACGCGGAGAGTGGTTTCGGTTGCTCAAAATCGCCGTGCAGTTTACCCAACTCGGATTATCCCTTGTTGTTCCGCTTTTGCTTTGTCTTTGGACAGCGGGCTGGCTGCAGCGCCGGTTTCATCTAGGCAACTGGATGCTGCTGGTCGGACTGGGACTGGGTCTTGGGACAATGGGCATTACCTTTTACCGATTTATCTGTGGTATTTTAAAAGATTCCAACCCCAACCGAAACAAAAAAAGCAAGGAGTGAGCGAAATGGAAATCATTCTGAAAGAACTGAAAAAAGTTGCACTGACCTTGGCGGGAATGGATGTACTGATTTTCGCCGGAGGACTGCTATGCCGTGTAAATCCACTCACCATGCTGATTTCACTGCTGTTTGGCAGTCTGTTTACACTGGCAAACTTCATGCTGCTGGGCAGTCTTTGTCAAAAAGCCTGCACCAAGCACCCTTTACATGCGAAACGGTTTATGATCGTTAATTATACCATTCGATTATTATTGGCGGCGGTGGTAATCATTGCTTCCTTTGAACTGCCTTATCTCAATCCGGTCGGGGTAATTCTGCCGTTGTTTGCCCCGAAAATCACCTTTTTCGGATGGGCAATCTTTGAAACCATTACCGGAAGAGGCAAAAAACAGAAACAGGACTGATTTTACAAGAAAACGGGGAATTCCCCCGCCGGACAAGCTTTTTTCTTCCTTTTTCGGGAAAATTTGACTATTTTTTTGCAAGGAGGGCGATCCTTTGGAAGGCCCAAAAATCCTGTTCCGCATCAATCTTCTGGGCGGAATCAACGTTACCGACACCATCGTTGCGTCCTGGTGCATTATATTGGCGGTATTTATCGTGTCGAAGATACTGACCCGCAAGCTCAGTAAAATTCCGACGAGAAAAACCCAGCTCGTCGCGGAAAAAATCGTCACCATGATTGACAGCCTGGTGGAAAGCACCATGGGCAAGAAATTTATGGGGTACGCGCCTTTTATTCTGGCGCTGATGATCTTTTCGGTCTGCGGCAGTCTGATCAGTCTGCTGGGCGTCCGTCCGGTCACCGCGGACTTTAATACCACCCTGGGCTGGTCGCTTGTCACCTTTGTTTTAATCCAATACAACAATATCCGGGCGCACAAGCTGGGCGGCTATCTCAAAGGCTTCGCACAGCCGCTGCCGTTCATGCTTCCGTTAAACCTCATCAGCGAGGTCGCCACGCCGATTTCCATGAGTTTCCGTCACTTCGGCAACGTGGCGGCGGGCGTCGTTATCACCACCCTGATTTACAGCGGATTGGCAGCTTTGTCGACAACGCTGTTTCACATCAGCATCCCGATTTTGCAGTTGGGACTTCCGGCATTCTTGTCCATCTACTTTGATTTGTTCACCGGATTTTTACAGGCGTTTATCTTCTGCATGCTGACGATGGTTTTCATCTCCAACGCGGCATCGGATTAAAAGATAATAAATACAGAAAAACAAGAGCACCCCTATTTACGCAATTCAAAACTTGGAGGTTTTTACTATGGAAAGAGCAATTATTTTAGCAGCATCCGCCATCGGCGCAGGATTAGCAATGATCGCAGGTATCGGCCCCGGTATCGGACAAGGCTTCGCGGCAGGTAAAGCGGCGGAAGCAGTCGGCAGACAGCCCGAAGCGCAGGGCGATATCATGAAAACGATGCTGGTCGGTTGTGCGGTTGCGGAATCTACCGGTATTTACGGCTTGGTTATTGCAATCATCCTCCTGTTCGTTAACCCGCTCATTAATATGCTGTAAGCGAATTCGTCCAAACGGCAATGAACGGTAAAGCGAAAGGAATGATCATAATATGTGGGAATCCATTACCGGCTTTTTCGGGTCGCTGTTTTCTCCCGGCGGAGAATACACCGGCTTTTTCGGCATAGATTTCTGGCAGTTGCTTTTTACCTGGGGGAATCTGCTGATTCTGTTCCTGATCATCAAGCACTTTCTGTATCAGCCGGTAAAGAAAATGCTTGCGGACAGACAATCCGAGGTGGAAGAAACCTATCGGGCTGCCGAGGAAGCCAAAACTTCTGCGCTGGCAATGCAGGCGGAATATGAAGCACATCTCAAAAACGCCAAAGAGGAAGCCGGCGAACTGGTTCGTTCGGCAACCAAAAAAGCACAGCTCCGCGGAGAAGAAATTATTGCCGAGGCGCATCAGAAGTCTGCCGGTATCCTGAAAAAAGCAGAAGAACAAATTGAAAACGAAAAGAAAAAAGCGGTCAACGAAATCAAAAATGATATCTCGGATATGGCATTTTTGGTTGCCGGTCAGGTCGTGGAAAAGGAACTGGATCCGAAGGAACACCAGCGGCTGATGGAATCCTTTATTGACAATATCGACGATCTGCAGCTGTCAGACCGGCAATAACGGATAAGGTTTTTATGACGGCGAATACGGTAATATTGCCGCCCGCCGCCCACAAAACCCGGAAAGGAATCATCAGGCATGGCTGGAATTGTTGAAACCACTTACGCCAAATCTCTCTTTGAGGTTGCGGCAGAACTGGACAAGCTGGACGTCATCGGCAGCGAGCTTGCCGCCGTTTCGGAAATTTTGTCCGAAAACGGCGATTTCGTCCGTTTATTATCCTCTCCCGCCGTTTCCAGAGCCGACAAAATCGACCTCATCGGCAAGGTGTTCGACGGCAAAACAGACGGCTGCCTTTTAAACTTTTTAAAGGTGTTGGCGCAAAACGGCAGATTTGCCTGTCTGAAAGGCATTGCCGAGGAATTTAAGACCCTTTTGAACAAGGAAAAAAATATCCTGGCGGTCACTGCGGTCACTGCGGTGGAGATGCCGTCTGCATTACAGCAAAAGCTGCGGGACAAGCTTGCGGCAATCACCAAGAAGAATATCGAGCTTACCGCAAAGGT
Organism: uncultured Eubacteriales bacterium; assembly: GCA_959605275.1. Lineage (GTDB taxonomy): Bacteria > Bacillota > Clostridia > Oscillospirales > Ruminococcaceae > HGM13222. Next base: position 6,213 of record CAUHFD010000100.1, read on the forward strand.
GGATAAATCGGTTTTAGGCGGTGTGCTGCTGCAATACGACAATGTCGAAATAGACGGCACGGTGCGGGAAAAACTCGCCCTCTTAAAACGACAGATACAGACACAGGTAATCTAAGCCTGTCGGTGCAGGCAGATTGCCGGCAGCCGGACAGCAAAATTTTCAGCAGATGATACTAGACTCTGATGGAAAGCGTTTCATTAGATTTTAGTATTAGATTGACTCCGCGGCGGCAAAGCCCGCAACAGAGGAACCAAGGAGGTTTTTTTCGTGGAATTACGCCCCGAAGAAATCAGCGGCTTAATCAAACAGCAAATTAAAAACTTTTCTCATCAGCTCGCGCTCAACGACGTCGGTACCGTGGTAACGGTCGGGGACGGAATCGCCCGACTGCACGGACTGGAAAAATGTATGCTGGGCGAGCTGCTTGAATTTGAAAACGGTGTCAAGGCGATGGCGCTCAATCTGGAGCAGGACTTCGTCGGCGCCGTTATGCTGGGCTCAGACGCTCAAATCAAAGAGGGAGATACCGTCAGACGTACCGGTCAAATCGTTTCGGTACCGGTTGGCGAAGCCCTGCTCGGCAGGGTAGTCAACGCATTGGGCGAACCGATAGACGGCAAAGGAGCGATCCTAACGACCGAAACTCGCCCCATTGAATCAGAAGCACCCGGCATCATTCAAAGGAAATCGGTCAACCGTCCGCTGCAAACCGGAATCAAGGCAATCGACAGCATGATCCCAATTGGTCGTGGACAGCGGGAACTGATTATCGGCGACCGCCAAACCGGAAAAACAACTATCGCTCTCGATACCATTATCAATCAAAAAGACAAAGACGTGATCTGCGTTTATGTCGCAATCGGGCAGAAAAACTCCACCGTCGCAACGGTGGTTGACACCCTGACCAAAAACGGCGCGATGGATTATACCATCGTCGTGTCGGCTACGGCTTCCGAGCTTGCTCCGCTTCAGTACATTGCCCCCTATGCGGGCTGTGCAATGGGCGAGTATTTTATGTATAAAGGCAAAGATGTTCTTTGCGTCTATGACGATTTATCCAAGCAGGCAGTTGCCTACCGTGCGCTGTCCTTGCTGCTCAAGCGCCCACCGGGCCGTGAGGCTTATCCCGGTGACGTTTTCTACCTGCACTCCCGTCTTTTGGAGCGGGCGGCAAATCTCAGTCCCCAATACGGTGGAGGCTCTCTGACCGCATTGCCGATTATTGAAACCCAGGCGGGAGATGTATCGGCATACATCCCCACCAACGTAATTTCGATCACCGACGGTCAGATCTTCCTGGAAACCGAACTGTTTAACGCCGGCGTTCGTCCTCCCATCAATCCCGGCATTTCGGTATCCCGTGTCGGCGGCGACGCCCAGATCAAAGCGATGAAAAAAGTTGCCGGCTCTCTGAAGCTGTCCTATTCTCAATATCGGGAATTGCAGTCCTTCTCACAGTTCGGATCCGACTTGGATCGGGATACCAAAGAGCGCCTTGCCAAAGGCGAGCGGATCGTGGAGGTGCTCAAGCAGGATAAAAACTCCCCCATGCGGGTGGAGCATCAGGTCATCATTATTTATGCCGTTATCAACAATTTCCTGAAAGAGATCGCGGTATCGGATATTGCCGAGTTTGAACAGGATCTACTCCAATATATTGATGAAACACATCCCGAAATCGTTTCCTCCATCACCGAAACAGGGCAGTTGACCGATGAAAACAAAACCGCGCTGGACACAGCTTTAAACGAATTTATTCCTACCTTCCTTGCTGCAAAGTAATGGATTCACAGCAAAAAACAATCTACTAAGCAACAGAAAGGAATGATGGTTTATGGCGTCCGGCATGAAGGATATCAAACGCCGCATCAAGAGCGTGGAAAGCACCATGCAGATCACCAAGGCAATGGAGCTGGTCGCTTCTTCTAAGCTGCGGCGGGCGAAAGAACGTGCAGAGGCTTCCCGCCCCTATTTTAATCTGCTGTACGAGGCGATATCGGAAATCGCCAACAATAACACCGATTTTTCCTCGATCTATACCCGGGAAAGACCGGTGAAGAACTCGCTTTATATTGTCATCGCCGGCGACCGCGGACTTGCCGGCGGCTATAATTCGAATATTTTCAAACTGGTCAACGCCGAAAGCGCCGGCAAAAACGTTTCTGTCATAGCCATCGGCAAAAAAGCGGCGGAACATTATGAGCGAAGCGGCTTTTCTCTCGTGTCCTCTTATCCCGGTATTGCCGAGGACATCGACATTATCACCGCAAACCAAATTGCCGACGAAGTCATTGAAAAATTCCGCGCCAAGGAAATCGACGAGGTTTTTATCGTATTCACCCAGTTTGTTTCGGCGCTGACACAGACGCCGACCGTTTTAAAGATGCTCCCGCTTTCCTTTGAAGGAGAAGATCTGCCTGGCAGCCGAGAGCTTGTCATCTATGAGCCATCTGCCGAAGCGGTATTTGACAGTATTATCCCGGAATATATGGGCGGAATGATTCTCGGTGCAGTGATTGAATCTTTTGCCTCGGAACAGGGCGCAAGGCGCACTGCCATGGAAGCGGCAAGCGATAATGCCGACGCGATGATCTCCGATTTATCGCTCCGGTATAACCGTGCGCGCCAAGGCGCGATTACCCAGGAAATTACCGAAATCGTTTCAGGCGCACAAGCCGCCAACTGACGTTTGTTAAGGGAAAGGAATCAAAAAGCATGGCAAAACAAAACATTGGCACGGTCATCCAAATCATCGGACCGGTGCTTGATATTCGGTTTGAGGCAGGTTGTCTGCCCAATCTGCTTAACGCAATCGAGATAGATAATAAAGGGAAAAAGCTGGTAGTAGAAGTCGCGCAGCATATCGGCGACGATACGGTACGCTGTATCGCCATGAGCTCGACCGACGGTCTGGTCCGTGGGATGCAGGCGGTCGATACCGGTTCTCCGATCACCGTTCCGGTCGGCAAGGAAACACTGGGCAGAATCTTTAACTTACTGGGTGAGCCGGTTGATGAAAAAGGACCGGTAGTGACAACAGAACGTCTGCCGATCCATCGTCCTGCGCCATCCTATGAGGAACAGGAAGCCTCCAGCGAAGTTTTGGAAACCGGCATCAAGGTCGTCGACCTGATCGCGCCCTATCTGAAGGGCGGAAAAATCGGACTGTTCGGCGGTGCCGGCGTGGGAAAAACCGTCCTGATTATGGAGCTGATCAACAATATCGCCAAGGAACACGGCGGCATTTCGGTTTTTACCGGTGTAGGGGAG
>CAUHFD010000101.1 GCA_959605275.1 uncultured Eubacteriales bacterium
ATTTCAACCGTTTGGCTGATTTCAGTTCCATTCTATCTTTTATTATAACATAAACTACTGGCGCAGCGAAGCGAGCAGTGTTTCAATATTCTTAAAAGCGCAACGTGCTTTTAAGAATATTATAACATAGAAAACCGACATAGCAATAAACAATTTGTTAACGATTACAGTATTATTTTGTTTCGGGTGCGGCAACCGGCGGTTTCATTGTCAAAGAAATGCGTTTGCGCTTGCAATCGACCTCTAACACCCAAACCGTAACCACATCTCCGACATTGACCACTTCCAGCGGATGCTTGATATACTTATTGCAAATTTGGGATATATGCACCAAGCCATCCTCGTGTACACCGATGTCTACGAATACGCCGAAATCCACTGCATTGCGTACCGTCCCCTTGAGTTCCATTCCCGGCTTCAGATCGTTGATCTCCAACACATCGCTTCTCAAAAGAGGCTTTGGCAGTTCGTCTCTGGGATCGCGCCCGGGTTTTGTCAGCTCATTTAGTATATCGTTGAGGGTAGGTTCTCCCACACCTATTCTCTCTGCCAGTACCGCGATACCGATCTGCTCTGCCCGATCACGAATATCGGTCAAATCGGCGGCAGTGGCTTTTTTGTCATATCCGCATTCCTGCAAAAGCAGTTCACAAGCTTTGTAAGATTCCGGATGTACTCCGGTGTTATCCAACAGATTCTTTGCCCCCGGGATCCGCAGAAAGCCCGCGCATTGTTCGTATGCTTTTTTGCCGAGTTTAGGTACTTTTAAAAGCTGTTTCCGATCAGAAAACGCGCCGTTTTCTTCCCGATATGTCAATATGTTTTTGGCAATGCCGGCGTTCACTCCCGCCACTCTGGAAAGCAGCGGCACCGAAGCCGTATTTAAGTCCACTCCGACTGCATTCACACAGCTTTCCACAACACCGCCAAGCGCCTCATCCATCCGTTTTTTCGGCATATCATGTTGATATTGTCCCACGCCGATCGCTTTCGGGTCAATCTTTACCAGCTCTGCCAACGGATCCTGCAGCCGGCGGGCAATAGACACGGCACTCCTGAGAGAAACATCATATTCCGGAAATTCCTCCGCCGCAAGCTTGGAAGCAGAATAAACCGATGCACCCGCTTCCGATACGATCATATACGCCACCGGAACATCCAATGTTTTGATCAGATCCGCTACAAACGCTTCGCTTTCACGGGAAGCAGTACCGTTGCCGATTGCAATCGTGGTTACCTCGTATTTTTTAATCAATTTGGTGAGCTTGTCCGCCGCTTCTTCCACCTTTTTCTGCGGCGGAGTCGGATATACAACTGTGGTATCCAATACCTTTCCGGTGTCATCCACCACCGCAATTTTACAACCGGTACGATAAGCCGGATCAAGCCCTAACGTGATGGTTCCTTTGACCGGCGGCTGCATCAGCAACTGGCGCAAATTGACCGAAAACACTTTGATTGCCTGCTCGCTCGCCGTTTCGGTCAACTGGTTGCGAATTTCCCGCTCCAAGGAAGGAAAAATCAATCGGTCAAAGCCGTCCTCCGCCGCGGCAGTCACAACATCGGCTGAGGGATTGTTCCCAATGATGACCTCTTTTAAAATAAGCGATACCGCCTCATCATGATTGATCTCTACGCTGACTTTCAGCATTTCCTCCCGTTCGCCGCGGTCAATGGCAAGCACACGGTGTCCCGGGATTTTATTCACCGGCTCCGAAAATTCATAATACATGGTATATACCGATTCCTGCTCGGGATCGGCAGCTTTTGTAACAATTTTTCCGGTGCGAAACAGATAGGCGCGCAGTTTTTTTCTTAACTCCGCATCGTCAGAGATATCCTCGGCGATAATATCCATAGCGCCCTGTAAAGCATCCTCCGCTGTCAGTATTTCGTTTTCCTCACTGACAAAACCGGAAGCCGCTTCTAAAGGAACAACTTCGTTTTGCTGAGCGAAAATCAGTTCTGCCAACGGCTGTAAACCCCGTGCTCTCGCCACCGAAGCCCGCGTTTTTCGTTTTGGCTTATAAGGACGATAAATATCTTCAATTTCTGCCAAAGTCTGTGCGGCTGCTATCGCCGCCGCCAATTCTTCGGTCATTAATTCCTGTTCGGTGATACTGTCAATAATTTCCTGTTTCCGTTTTTCCAGTCCCCGCAAATAGTTTAATCGATCAAACAATTCCCGCAAAAGCTGATCGTCCAGTGAGCCGGTCACCTCTTTTCGATAACGGGCAATAAAAGGTATCGTATTCCCGTCATCGATTAATTGTACCGTGTTTTCCACCTGACCCCGCTTTAAATGAAATTCTTCTGACAACTTCTGTAAAATATCCATAAATTCTCCTTTGATACCTTTGTATGAGATTCCAATGCGCATATCATTGCACAAAGACTGCCATCAGGCAGCTCATAAGATTATTTTACCATATTCCGATGAAAAATAGCAAGGAAAAATAATCACAAAAGTAATACTTTAATATTTGATAGATTGCCGATTTCAGATGAAAGAAACCCGATAGGGCGGTTTGTCCCTATCGGGTTTCTTTCATGAATTGCCTCTTGACAAATCAAAAGAAACTGATATAATTGTAAACTGATATCAAATTTAAAGTTTACAATCGGAGAAATGTTTATGAAAATGACTACAAAAAAATTAGCTTATTATGCTATGTTTGCCGCTCTTACAGTGATCTGTGCTCAAATCGCTATTCCGCTGCCCGGCGATGTTCCGCTTAGCTTAGCCACCTTTGCTGTCATGCTGTCCGGCGCATTGCTCGGCACTTTCGGCGGTGCGGTCAGCCAGCTTGTTTATGTTTTGCTGGGTGCAGTCGGTGTACCGGTGTTTGCTTCTTTCAGCGGAGGCTTGGGCAGGATCGTCGGGCCGACCGGAGGTTATATTATCGGGTACATTCTGATGGCGCTGATCATCGGGCTGATAGTGTCAAAAACAAAAAAGAAATTTTATGTTTATTTACTGGCAATGGCAGCCGGAACAATCGTATGCTACACACTTGGAACCGCCTGGTATGTATTTTCCACGAAAACAGCTCTGCTTCCGGCGTTAACTGCCTGCGTCTTTCCTTTCTTGCCGGGCGATATAGTAAAAATTATTTTAGCATCCCTTGTTGCCTGTCAATTACAAAAATGGATCAAATTATCATAAACAAGGCTTGTCCCAATCCAGCAGCCTTTTTATCCGCAATTTGTATGATATCCTGTACATATGAGTGGAAATCATCAGATTTTGCGAAAGACTTTCACGGACATAGGGAAAAAATTTACTAAAAAACGTTTTCATTATCACACAGATACAATCTAAACTATTGGGTATATTTTTCTTTTTTCGGGACAGTATATTTGGTAGAAATATGCTTTCAGAAAGGAATGTAATCCCATGAATACGATCAGCCGTCGCGGTCTTGTCCGTATTATTTCGTTTATTACCGCATTAGTCATTGTACTTGCAGCGCTGTCTCTGGTGTCATATAACCGTGCAAAATCTGCGGAGCTGAAGCTGGAATACAGTTATTTGCGTGCGGTGGAAAACCTAAATGACCATATGAACAGCATTGACAGCACATTGACCAAAGGAAAATATGCCACTACCGCAACCATGTTGGAATCCCTGGCGAATAAGCTGAAATCAGACACGCAGGGAGCAAAAGATAACATTTCACAGCTTCCGCTCGAAGCACTTAATTTAGAACACACCTATCAATTTCTGTCACAGCTCGGCGAATATGCACTCAGTATTTCCCGTAAAGTTTCCAACGGAGAAAAAATTACAGAAGAAGAACTCAACAACATGGAATCACTGGGACAATACTGCAAATCACTCCGGGAACAGGTTATGATATTAGAGGACTCGGTGCAAACCGGCACAGTCAGCTTTCGGGAAATTACCAAACAGCTCAGTAATGAAGAATTATCAAATAATAAATCGCTGCAGGTAATGGATGGATTTAAGGAATATGAAGAAGGCTTTTCCTCGTTTCCTTCTTTGATATATGATGGTCCGTTCAGCGATCATCTGATGCAAAAGAAATCGGTTATGCTGAAAGGAAAATCCGATGTTACCCGTACAGAAGCCCGTAAAGCCGCTGCTAAGATCGCGCAAATCCGTGCAGACTTAATGGAAGATGCCGGAGATGACGACGGCATCATGCCAACTTATAATTTTATGTCCGAAAGCACATCAGTCTCTGTTACCAAAGCAGGCGGCATGCCGGTTTATCTGCTGAAAAACCGAAATGTTGATGATATAAAAATATCAAAGGAGAATGCTGTAAAGCTGGCAAGGCAATATCTTACAACCATAGGAATCGGCTCTCTGACTGAAAGTTACTACGAAATTGCCGGCAACATTATCACCATTAATTTTGCCCATCTTCAGAATGATATTACAGTATATGCCGATCTGATAAAGGTCAGTGTTGCTATGGATAACGGAGAGATTCTGGGATTCGACGCCAGGGGATATTTGACCAATCATATCGAACGTACCATCTCTGCTCCTAAAATATCTTTGGATGCGGCACGAAAAAAGGTCAGCCAAAAGCTCACGATAAAAAAAGAAAAACTAGCAATTATTCCTTCCACATCATTAACAGAAAAGCTTTGCTATGAATTTTTGTGCACCGGTCAGGACGGAGAAAATATCCTGGTATATATTAATGCCAACACCGGTGAAGAAGAAGAAATATTAATACTGTTAATTGACGAAAACGGCACCTTGACAATATAGATATTATTTTTGTAATTGCGGCTTATTAAACTGAATCGGCGTTGTAGCGGGTGTGATTTTTTCAAAATCATACCCGTTTTCTTTCAGATAAGAAATGACTCTCGGCAAAACCTCTACTGTTGTTTTACGAGTAGCATTGTCATGAAACAACAGAATTAAATCACGATTTAATTTTCCCTTAGAACTGCTTTTGACATTTTCAAACAGCCGATCAGCTGAATAAACGGTTTTTTTGTCATCACGGGCAATCACGTTCCAATCATAATACACATATCCTCTGCGCGTCATTTCGGTGGCAATACTTGTCATAACTCCTTTTTTTGCCGTAGCATTATTGCTTCCGCCGGGAAACCGAAAAATCTGAGTATGCTCCCCTGTTATTTCAAAAATCCAATCCTCTATTTCATTAAAATCCTCCAGATAATTTTCTACACTGCGGTAAATCTCATTATATTTATGAGAATAAGAATGGATCCCGATTGCGTGTCCTTCATTGTGTATTCGTTTTAAGGTGTCAATATCTCGTTCCTGTGTTGCACCGATCACAAAAAAAGTAGCCTTGACATCTAATGATTGCAATGTATCCAAAATATCCGGCGTTACTTTGGAAGGTCCGTCATCAAAGGTAATGTAGGCTTTTTTCCCATTCTGCGTGACCGGCGCCTCTGCCTCGGCATTTAAATTCGGATAAAGGTGTATATAATCTTCTGTTTGTGTTCCGGCATTTACCGTACTGCCGACCAATAATGCTATCATACAAACAACCAAAAAAATAGTAATGATTATGAAAAATTTCCAACGAAGTTTTACAACTTTATACATAGTACTTTTCTCCGCTTCTTTCGCATAAAGATAAAGAGCTATCCAATATTACCTGCCATAAACTCCGGTGCGCTCTCCCTTATTTACAATTTATCAAGATTTCAACAGGTAGACGTGGAATCGTAGCTTAATCAACGCTTCCATATATACTTATGAAAAGCGTTGCTTGTACTATGTTTGGCTTAAATACCACAATTACATAATTTGTAATTCTTTTGTTATTGTATTAGCGGCAGCTCAATGCTACAATATGATTATAAAATGTTTGTTTTACTCCAAAATAAGAAAAAATCCCGCTGTTTCGATTTCATTTGAAGGGAAGGAATATCAGTATGGGCGACGTAATCGGTTATTTCATATTTTGGGTCACTGCATTTATTGTTTTTGCCGTATCGGAAGCAATCAGTGTGCGTTTAATCGCTATCTGGTTTGCAATCGGCAGCATTGCTGCATTTATTGCCGCTTTAATGGATATGTCATTTTGGATGCAGATTGTCGTATTTTTCATTTGCTCTTTCCTGCTTCTGGTGCTGACCAGACCACTTACCAAAAGATTTATCAATCAGAATTATGAGGGTTCTAATGCGGATTGTCTGATCGGGAAAATCGGTATCGTTATTGAAATGATTGACAATCAGCGTGCAAGAGGACGCGTTTCGGTCAACGGCGCGGAATGGGCGGCGCGTTCCTGCGATGATACCGTTATTGCTGTTGACGAAAAAGTTACCATTGAGTCTATCGACGGCGTCAAAGTCATGGTAACGAAGCGGAACCCGCAAAAATTACCTGAAAATTAAAAATAACACCGGTCATGACCGGCAAAGAAGAGGGAGGTTTTACTTGGCGGGAATCGTTCCCATAAGCAAAATATTCTTTGGCTTGCTTTATTCAGAATAGACAATAAAGCAATGCTTTAATTAGGAAGATTGTTGATAATTGGGTGTTGAAATTTGAGAAAAGATAAGATAAAATAGTATTATAGCAAAAGTAATCAGATATGAAATATCGTCCGGAAAGGCTGTGTGTAAATATGACTTTCAATAAAAATGCCATAAAGACAGCAGCATCTGCGAATCGTCGCGTGATTATCCGTTGCGTGCATGATAGCATTTGGACTATTGCGCCGAGAGTTTCTTCGCGCGCAATCAAAGAAGCATGTCTGAAACCGGGCGGGTTTTCTCCTGCCAAAAATATCACGCAATGAGTGTATCTCAAGCTGCGGTTTTTAGCCGTAGCTTGTTTTATTTTGCGGAAATTAAGAAGCGAATAGTTTGAAAGAAATGCACTGCATTCCTTCCAAACTCCGCTTTTGTACCTTTTCGTCAAAGGCACAAAAGCTCAGAAAGGAACGGTAATCATATGGCTAACAAAAAAGCGGCGGTTATTATGGGCAGTGACAGTGACTTGCCGATTGTAAAAGGCGCAATAAAAACCTTAAAAAGTTTCGGTATTACAACCGAGGTTCATGTATTCAGCGCGCACCGTACTCCGGAACAAGCGTGTGAATTTGCAGCGAACGCGAAAGAAAACGGTTTTGGCGTAATCATTGCAGCGGCAGGGAAAGCAGCGCATTTAGCAGGCGTATTAGCCGCGCATACCACTTTGCCGGTCATCGGTATTCCGGTAAAATCTTCTACGTTAGACGGGTTGGACGCGCTTCTTGCAACGGTGCAGATGCCAAAAGGTATTCCGGTTGCAACGGTCGCTATTGACGGTGCAGATAACGCCGCCATCCTTGCGGCACAGATTCTTGCAGTATCAGATGATGAGATTGCAGCGCAGTTAAGCGAAATGAAAAAGAAAATGACCGACGAGGTCTTGGAAAAAGATAAAAAAATACAGGCGGAGGTTGCAGCAATATGAAAAAAGTAGAGATGCTTTATGAGGGCAAAGCAAAAAAGGTTTACAGTACCGAAAATCCGGAATTGTACATTGTGGATTATAAGGATGATGCCACAGCCGGAAACGGCGCAAAAAAAGGAACTATTCATGACAAAGGAATCATCAATAACCGGGTGACCAATCACCTGATGAAGCTGTTGGAAAAAGCCGGCGTTCCCACCCACTTTGTAGAAGAAATTTCCGACCGTGAAACCATTGTAAAAAAGGTTTCCATTGTTCCTTTAGAGGTCATTGTCCGTAACATTGCCGCCGGATCGTTGGCAAAGCGGCTGGGCTTAAGCGAAGGCACTCCCATGAGCAAAACCGTTCTGGAATACTGTTATAAAGACGATGCTCTCGGCGATCCGATGGTTAACGAGTACCATATTATGGCGATGAACTGGTGCACCAAAGAAGAGCTGGATTTAATTGCAAAATACTCTCTGAAAATCAATGAAGTACTCTCTGCTTATCTGAAAGATGTCAACATTCAATTAATTGATTTCAAATTGGAATTCGGTAAATTGTCTGACGGAACAATTGTTTTGGCGGATGAAATTTCTCCCGATACCTGTCGGTTCTGGGATACGGTTACCCATGAAAAATTAGACAAAGACCGTTTCAGGAGAGATATGGGCGGAGAAGAAGACGCTTACAAAGAAGTCATGAAGCGTTTGCTGGGTGAATAAGATTTCACATTAACCAATCTTTTTAACGCTGGTTTTGGCAGGATATCCTGTCAAAACCAATGTTATTTTAATCAAAAATATTGCCAAGCGTTGGTTTCGCTTTGCGTATATTATTCTACGAGAAGCAATTCAGCCGTTTGTCTGAATTTTTTACTTGGAAAGGGGCAACGATATGTTTTTAGACAGCATTCATGAAGAATGCGGCGTATTTGGTATTTATGAAAACAAAACCGCCAATGTGGCAAAATCAACCTATTTTGCACTTTACGCGCTCCAGCATCGGGGACAGGAAAGCTGCGGCATTGCGGTAAACGATGACGGCATTATCAGATACCGGAAAGATTTGGGACTGGTTCCCGATGTTTTCAACAATGAAGCATTGGAGAAACTGGGCTTCGGCAACATTGCCATCGGTCATGTGCGTTATTCCACCACAGGACAATCCTCTCGCAGCAATGCACAGCCTCTGGTAATCCGGCATGTGAAAGGGCAAATGTCATTGGCTCATAACGGAAATCTGACCAATGCGCAGGAACTGAGAGAAAAGTTTGAATTGGAAGGCGCTATTTTTCACGGTACCAATGACACCGAGGTCATTGCTTACTCCATCACCAAAAACCGATTAAGAACCGCGTCGATCGAGGAAGCCGTAGAAGGAGCAATGCATGAGATCAAAGGGGCATATTCCCTAATTGTCATGAGTCCGACCAAACTAATTGCGGCACGTGATCCGAACGGATTTCGACCGCTCTGTATCGGAAAATGTGCAGACGGAGCAATTGTGTTCGCCTCGGAGACCTGCGCACTTGACAGCATCAACGCCGAGTTTATTCGCGATATAGAGCCGGGGGAAATCGTGGTGGTAAAAAACGGCGAGCTTTCCTCCATTAAAACGCACTGCTGCGGAAAAAGCACGACCTGCGTGTTTGAATTTATATACTTTGCAAGACCCGACTCAACCATAGACGGAGCAAGCGTTCAGGAAGCCCGTCAGCGCGCCGGCGCTTTTTTGGCACTGGAGCATCCCGTTCAGGCTGATGTTGTAATCGGCTGTCCCGACTCCGGTATGGAAGCGGCGCTCGGCTTTGCAAAACAATCAGGCATTCCGTACGGAAACGGCTTCATTAAAAATCGTTACGTCGGAAGGACATTTATCAAACCGAATCAAAACGAACGGGAAGATGCCGTTAAAATCAAACTGAACGCGGTCAAAAATACCGTTGCCGGAAAGCGGGTCGTTATGGTAGACGATTCCATTGTCCGCGGAACAACCAGCGGAAAAATTGTCAAACTGCTGCG
>CAUHFD010000102.1 GCA_959605275.1 uncultured Eubacteriales bacterium
CCGCAGTGATTGCGTTTGTCCTTCGAGAGCGTTGTCGACTTTGTCGACACGCTCAAGAACTGCCGGTGACAGCTTTTGAAAATAGTATACTACAAAACCCAAAAGGTTTCCAGCATTTAAGAGTGTATTTTATGGATTAATGTTGCAATTTAAATGATTTTGTTTTAAAATAATATTGGTTGGTAACAGATCAGGCGAAACCGCGCAAAAGCGAAAAGGACGGTCACTTTTATGGAACAGAAATTTTTTAAATATTCCTATAAGGATACGCTGCGGGAAAATTTAAGTTTGGCGGTTTATAATACCGGCTATGAAAAATGCCAGAAGGGACATTCGTGGGGACCTGCCATCCGGGATCATTATCTTTTTCATTATGTCATTTCCGGCAAGGGCAGACTGGTGCTTAATAATACCTGCTATCATATCGGGCGGGGAGATTTGTTCCTGATCCGTCCTTCTATTGTTGCGTCGTATACCGCGGATTTGGATGACCCGTGGGAGTATTGCTGGGTCGGCTTTAACGGCACCGAAGCGGAGCGCATTATCGGGCTGACCGCTTTTCATACTTCTGCGCCGGTGCTCCATTTTGCCAATCATGACAATCTGAAGCGGCTGCTGCTCAATATTTACAACTCGCACGGAAACAATCCCTCTCATGAAACGAAAATGATCGGTTTTTTGTATCTGTTTTTGAGCGAATTGGTAGGCAACACCGAGCTGTCTATGGGAGAGTATTCTACCGAGCGTTCTTATCTGGAAAAGGCGATGCGGTATATTCAGGGCAATTACTGCGACCCAATCAGTGTAGACGACATTGCCAGATACGCAAATATCAGTCGCAGCCATTTATATCGGATTTTTATGAAAAAAGTAGGTATTTCTCCGAATGAGTATCTCTCTGCATACCGTATCAATAAGGCGTGCGGATTGCTTCGCAACAGCAATCTGAAAATTAATGAGATTGCAAGTTCGGTAGGATATAATGATCAGCTTTACTTCTCCCGTGTTTTTAAGAAGCTGAAGGGAGTATCCCCTTCCCGTTATCTCAAAAAAAAGCAGGAAGAAGCAATGGCGGAAATTCAAGAAAGAAAAGGCGGTGAATGAGGAAAGGCTGTTTGAGAAACAGTTACAGCCTGACTCAAAGTATGGAAAAAATAATGGATAAGATTTGGGATTTTATTTTGGATAAAGGTCCGCATCTGCTGCTGGCAATTGTGATCTTAGTGGTCGGCTTGATGCTGATCAAGTGGGTGGAAAAGCTGATCAAAAAGATCCTGCTCAAAAGCAGGATCGATCCGACGGCGCATAAGCTGATCATCCAAATCGCCAGTATCAGCTTGAAGGTTTTGGTCTTTTTGATGACGGCATCTCAGCTCGGCATTGATACCGCTTCTCTGGTAACACTGCTGGGAGCGGTCGGTCTTGCAGTCAGCTTGGCGGTGAAAGACAGTCTGGGAAATTTAGCCGGCGGATTTTTGGTGTTGTTTTCCAAGCCGTTTGTCAAAGGTGATTTTATTGAAACCAATTCGGTTTCGGGTACCGTGCACAATATTACCCTGTTTTATACTACACTGAAAACGCCGGACAACAAAAAGATTTTTATTCCCAACGGAGAAATTTCAACAGCGAAGATCATTAACTATTCGGCAGAGGAAACACGCCGGTTGGATTTAACCTATTCGATCGGATACGGGGACGATATTTTGCAAGCAAAACAGATTTTACGCGAAATTACCGAAGGAACTCCACTTGCGCTCAAAGATCCTGCGCCGGAATTTCTGGTTGCAGAGCATGGTGCCAGCGCGATTAACCTTGCAGTGCGCATCTGGGTAAAGACAGAAGATTACTGGACATTGAATTTTTACATGAATGAACAAGTTAAGCTGGCATTTGACAAAGCAGGGATTACGATTCCTTATAATCAACTTGATGTCACGGTGCATCAGAACTAAAACCAAAAGGGCGTTGTCGATAAAATCGACAACGCCCTTTTGGTCAATATCATGTCTAAAGATCGGTACAAAACGATTATTTTAAGCGCAGCCCTGCCCACAGGCAGATAATGATCTGCGCCGGAACACCGATGAAGAAAATCAGCCAGAGATTATACGGCAAAGCAGTCAGATAAACAGCAACCAATAAGCTCCAAACTTCTATCGAAATAATCAAAAAATTCATTTTTCTGCGTCCCCAGATGCTGTTGAAAACAAGCAAAACAATGGCGGTAACCGGGACGGCGTAAACAAAGATCAGCCAATGGCGATGGAATTCTTTCGAGATCAAGTCGATGTTTACGAAAACAAAGGTAGCAATCAGCCAAACCAACACAGAGGACATTGCGGTGATAATGGCGTGGTTTCGATGCTGGCGTTTGGAATATCGCCGGATGACGGCTGTTTCCTGAAGATGTTCCTGCTGCAGCAGATAATCCACCGTTACAGAAAAGATATCCGCAATTGTTTTGAGGGTAACTACATCGGGCAGGGATTCCCCTCGCTCCCATTTGGAAACCGCTTTATCAGAGTAATTCAGCCGGCTTGCCAAATCCAGCTGTGTCATATTAGCGGCTTTTCGCAGATCTGCAATATTTTTCGCTACTGTTATTTTCAAATCTTCCATCCGTCATTTTCACCACCGATCATTCAGGGGATATTTTATTGTGCTTTGCTTTTTATTATAACATAAACTACTGGCGCAACGAAGTGAGCAATGTTTCAATGTTCTTGAGAACGTACGAAATCTTTGATTTCGGTCACGTTCCAAGGTTATTATAACATAAACTACTTGCGCAACGAAGTGAGCAATGTAACAATGTTCTCGAAAGCGCAACGTGCTTTTGAAAACATTATAACACATACCACTTAAAGATTACAAGCTATTCTCAGGAATAACTCAATGCAGATTTGTAGGTATTACAATGTCTACATGGTCGGAGAGTCTGTCCTGTGGACTTGGCGAACCCTTGTTATCCCAGTCAAAGAAGATACTTTTTTTCATATAAATTCTTTCTCTAAAAGAAAAACGCTCGGTTGCATTTCAATCGAGCGCTTCTCCTCCATTTTATCGCTGTGTTTCTGCCTCAGATATTCCTCAAAGATATCACGGCTAATTAAACCCATACCGTCCATCCGGTAGATCGCGTCGGCTTCACTTGCAAGCTCCAGTAAAAAAGAGAACACCTTCTGAAATTTCTTTCAAAACGTGCTCTCTTAACAGCAAGTGCCGTATTGCGTTTTAACCCTGCAACAATTCATTCTGCGTCACAATCCTTCGTATTGATACGAAAAATTGTTGTCAATTTGTTGTCACTCGGGATTTGCAATGCCGAAAATCCTTGATTTTACAAGGTTATTTAATCCAAAGGCTTCATCGTGGGGATTTCTCGTGAATACTTTTGATAAGTTCTGCTCACGCTCGATAACCTCCGATTTCAACCATCAATAAATGTTTTGTAGTTCCGATAAGTTCCGCTAAGTTCAGATGGCGGAAATATCCGCGGCTTAACTTTTGGCTTAAAATGGCTTACGGATTTTATTGTCAAACAATGAAGTACCGCCTGTTAAGATGATACTTTATTAACGAATAACAAGAAGTTTCTGTCTTTCCTTTTCCATTAGAAATACTGTTTTTTCCATACAAAAGCATCATTATCCAGCCATTTATTCAGGACTTTTTATTGCTACCATTCCAACAAGCAATTTTTGAAACTATGGGGCGTAATGGATGTCTGCTTTCCAATAGGTTGAATCATATGAGGTATCTTGCCCACGGTTTACAATGAAATAAATCATATCATTGGTATTTACCGTTGTGGATACTTGAAAATTATATCCGGTTGCATTATTATAAAGCAGCGGTTGCCAACCAGAAGATGGCCATATTTGCGTGCTTCCTTTCATGATCTTTAAATTCACACCATCTCCGCCGTTCACATCAAATTTTCGAATAATGTTGCTAATACTTATCGTACCTGAACTTGGTGCTTTCCAAGCCCGAACACTATCATATCCTGCATCAGGATGCATTAAAGTGTCATTAACAAAGCAATAGGTTCCGTTAATTTGCCATTTTTGATCTGTCCCATTCCACAACATGGATTGATAGCCCGAAGATGTGGCAGCATAATAGCTCCAACGTGTATTGCTTGCGTTAAATTCAGTATTTGAATGGTGTGTTTGCGTAA
The DNA here is from genome assembly GCA_959605275.1 of uncultured Eubacteriales bacterium. GTDB lineage: Bacteria > Bacillota > Clostridia > Oscillospirales > Ruminococcaceae > HGM13222. The sequence continues at coordinate 4,184 of CAUHFD010000102.1, forward strand.
CAGGACGGTAATCAATCGTAGGATTCCAATAGGTTGAATCATATGACGCGTCTCCGTCTGCATCTACGATAAAGAAAACTTTTTGGTTTGCTTTTACCGGAATGGTGATATCTATGTTTTGACCTGTAGAATCATTATATGCAATGCTCTGCCATTCTGCATTTTCCGGCCAAACCCTATTGCGATTCACCTGTATTCGCACCTTTACACCATTCCCGCCGGAAATGTCTTTCTTTCTGATATTTCCGGTAATATGGATCATACCATCTGCCGGAGCTTTCCAAATACGAGCAGTGCTAAGGTTGCTATGCGGGTGCATCCAATTGTCTCCGACATAATTGTAGAGCCCGGAACGTCCCCATGCATTCATTTGAGTGTTAAAAGTCATTGGGCTCCAATAATAAGGTAATCCAACATTCAAATCGCCCTGACGCATATAGCTCCAATGCTGTGTTCCTTGAACAGAAGAGAAATCGGCAGACGCATTGTAGACACGAGCAGAGGCTATGTAAGTTGGCTCACCATTTTGCGGAGTAGTGTCGGTACATTGAAACACCTTAATTCCATTTAGCTGCATAGCAAATGGATTAGCCGAATTATCTATGGGGAAATATTCACTGCAGCTGATTTTAATATATCTGGAAGATTGTGTTGAAAATTGAAAGGTTTGGGTTTCTTCATACAGCGGTTGAGAGTACCCGGAATAAGAACCTAACGTATCCCATCCCCCAGTCTGTGCATTGTAACAGGATATAGCAAAATCAATCGGAAAACCCGCTCCGTTTCGGGCGGGCGTAAGCCATATGGTATTGAAGGATTTTACTGTTCCTAAATCAATTTGCATTGTAACATTTCCGTAGGATGTTTTCGAAAGAGCAGAACGGTATCCGGTGTTTTTCTGTCCATCTGTCAAATTAGATGCATTATAGCTACTGCTCGGGTTTTGATAAGAAACTGTGACAGTTTTTTGAAAAGCTATATTTTCACTTTTTTCAAATGTAAGCAACCGCCTTCTTACCTCATAACCGTCCGTAACATAATATACCCATACGCTCTTACCGCCGCATTGATCGTCTGAATCTAAAGAAATCATATTAGCGTAAAGAATCGGCTCTCCGGAATCTTCTTGTAAAAAGTGCTGTGGCATACTCCAGTTAATAAGATCATCGCTATAAGAAATATTCAAATTGTGGATCCGGTTGGCGGATATCATGACATATTTTTGTAAATAGGTATTCCACATGACGCAACGCTGGCTATTATCCGTGGCATGAGCCGTAGAGGGTCCCATAACCCATGTTTCATGTCCGCCGACCCCCGGTTGAGAGAAGCTACCATTATAATATTTGTAAAACGGTCCGGGAACGCCATTGCTATCCAGAGAAGCTCTTGCTATTGCCATATTTCCCGCCACATAATTAGAGTTTACGGCAGGATTGTCGTAAGTGAAATTGGTATATAACAAATACAAATACTGGCGATCCGGACTGACAATCAATTTGTGATCGCCTGCTCCTCCGTTTTTAGGCCATGTGGATTGTAGATTACCCGGAACGGCATATTGATCGTCGATGGATACAGATACGCCTTGATAACTCCAATTTGCACCTTCATCTGTCGATGTCCAGAGAGCGATTGTACGAAGGTCGCTTCCATGACCGGTGTTTCCTGTTTCAATCTGAACAGAATCTTCTGTATGCATATAGCTATACCATTTTCCATTGTTGTCTGCCCATAAATTAAAAGGCCACCAACCATATGCATCATATATCCGTTGTCTGTCGTAATGTGAATTGGGCGTTAACCCATTCATTGCCGTGGTGGGATAGAGATTGTCTATATCCGTGCCGGACCAAACAAACTGATCGCAGGTATCTACATTATTTACCGGAGGTAACGTGTAGATGATACCATTTTTCTTTAGAATGCCAAAGGATCCATCTTGAAAGAAATTAAACGGCTCATTCACTTCTTCTTTGCCAAGTCGAAAGTGGATGTCAGTTGGGATTTGGGGTGTTGCAGTCACTTGAATGGAGAATTTTTCGGATAAAATAAATGTGCCGGATAGAATTAAAGTGCCAAGTAATATACTAATACTTTTTTTAACCAACATTTTTATCTCTCCTTCTCTCTACGACAATTGTTAATTACACACGAAATTGTTATCTTTCTCTCTCTATTATCACCTCCGCTTTCATTACGTCGATTCCATTTGACCCCATGTAAATTTCCATGTGGCAATCATTTCTGTCAGGGCAATGAAGCGTAAAATAAGGTAGTGATAAATCAGTACGGTCGCCACCCGCCGCAATCATTTTTTCCCAATGTATCAGGTCATTGCTGAAAGCAATTTGCAGAGTGCTGTTACCTGAAATCCAAGAAGCTCGATGATAGCATGACATCATATAAATGCTTGCGGGCTTGTAGTATATGACACTGGGAACTGCACCATCACTGAAAACCGGTGTTTCCAAGCCGCAATTACCTGGTTGCGAAAAATTGCCCTGGTATAATTTTTTCCAAGATTGCGGGAAGCGTTGCATTGCAATTGGCGCTCGTGCAACATAGATATGATCTCTAATCTCCTTCGTCAGACAATGATAGAATGATTGTGTATAAAACAAATACAGAAACCCGTCTTGTTCATTTGCATAAATTGAAAAATCACCGCTGCCAAGACAAATCCAGTCATCTGATTGTCCCGGTTGTGTACATTCATCCGGGCGGTAATAGGATGAGAAGGAAGGAAAAGATGAAGTGATAATAAAACCTTGAAAATCCCATGTTTTCCCACGGTCTTTTGATGCCATTAATCCGATGTGCCGATAATCGGGTTCTCCCTCCTGCTGCCCAAAAACAGTATAAGACGTATCTCCGGCGCCCCATCCTGTTTCATTATGAAAATAGCAATAAAAACAATGATCCGATGGGTCGATCCATAGTCCGCATGGCCATATTTGTCCGCGTGCAAAAGGACCATCGGGATATTGTACGCCGTTAAAAGCCTCTCCCGCTTTTCCTAAATCAAATTGAAATGCAGCATCGTATTGTTTTTCAAGGCAATACAACTCCTGCCCATGCCATACAGAAATACCACCTAAGTTAGTGTGCCCGACAATCGCCCATATTGTTGCGTCCTGATCCCGACAGTATGCAAGCACTCCATCTTGATAAACGCCATTTTGATTTTGAAAGCAAGTATTCACGCCCTTGGAAATCCGTAGTCTTAATTTCGGAAAATATTCCATAAAGATATCTCCCCTTTTGTGTTCTGTTTTTCACGTGTACTTTTACAATACCGTAATCGGCTTTATTCACAGCTATTACTCTTTAACAGATACCTGTTTTTGAAAATCAGGGGCAATCTCTAACCGTAAGCTCTGATTTTCCACCTTACGTACGCATTCCCGTTCACGAAATTCGCTTGGAGATACCCCCTTTACCTGCTTAAAAGCACGGGCAAAATAATTAGCACTTTCAAAACCAACCTCTTCGGCAATTTCTTCGATGCGCATTCGGCTTCGTAACAGCAGCGAAGAGGCGACTTCTATTCGATGGTTAATTAAATATTTGATTGGCGATACTTGAAAGCTCTCCTTGAATTTCTTAGAAAGATAGGAAGGAGAGACCTGGCAGATTTCAGATAAATATTGCAGCGTAATATCCCCTTTATAATTCGTTTGAATGACCTCCAGACAAGTCTGCAGTATGTCATTTTTCAGCCATAGATTTTCTTTATATAACGTGTCATAAAGATTCATCATAAAGCGATAGGCGTAGGAAGATGCCGTAAAAAAACTTTCTATTTCATCCTTTATAAACAGTGAATATAATTCATTCCAACATTTCATTACGCCGGAATCGGGAGACAATGTTACGATTCTACCGAATTTTTGGGTAATATCCTTCCATATGTTCATACTGGAAAAATTAAGTGACAGGAATTTAATTTCCCAATGATCCGAATGCTTCGGAAGAAGATACTGAAACGGGCCGGGACGCTCAATCAAAAATGCCTGTCCCGCTCTCATCGGATATGACTGTCGATCGATCATGAGCAATCCTTCTCCTGATACGGTATATTGAAAAATACATTGCTTCTCTGAACCCGCTCGGCATTCCCAAAAATACGGAACAGGATTTTTCCAATACTCCCATCCAATGGAATAAACGCAACAATAATCCTCGTATAAGCGTTGATCTCTGAATTTATACTCAATAGATTGATATTTTTCCTTCATCGGTATCCCCTTCTAGCATTCTTTGTACTTCTTCTCTTGTAAAGATTAATTTGGTAGGAGAGCACAGCAATTCTTGTCGGCTGCGGTAGATGCTGTCATCCACAGAAACAGGAAAATCATGTTGCCGTAAGCCGTACATGGTATATCCGCGCCATAGCGTTATAGCCGAATCATTTTTTTCTGAAGGCAGACTGCGTAACGGAATATCAAATGTTAATATAAGCTTACACGGCGTGTCTGCATGGATACAACAAAATTCATTTTGATAATATGGCGGTATAGTCATACCGTCTTTTTGTACTGTAATATTGTCTGTCATCTCCGGAGGGAGAAAAAAGCAAAGCTGAATCGGCGTTTGACAACGAGTAACGAGAATGTTGATTTCTCCTTTTTGAGGAAATCTGCTGTCGACTTGAAACGCTGCTTGTGCAAAAGAATAATCGGCGGAGACAAGACCGGTAAAAACAAATCGGTCATCCTTATGGAGGACAGAATAGCGGACAGCTTGAGTCAGTCCCTCCCCGCCGCGCATGGTACAACACCAATATGCCTCATAGTATTCTGCCGAATATGCCGTCAGTTCCCTTTTGGTTTCAGTTAGGCAGTTATCACATCCAAATCCGCCATTTTCCCGCTGGGCGTGCAGCAACGCGCTGAAAAATGTTTTGTTGGCAATGGTTAAGTAAACAGTGTTGTTTGTAAATCGGAATAGTTCCATTGCAAGCAGGTAAGCATCAACAATACCACAAGGTTCTGTCCAGGTCGGTCGGTCAAACCAATTGTAATTTGCATAATTTTCTGTCATGCCGTGTTGTTGATAAAGCTCAAACAGGGATATTGCAAATTCTAATAATTTCGGCATGCGGGTTGTTTCATATAATCGAATAATACCTCTTGTTGCTGTTAAAGATGCATGCGTTTGCATATATGTTCGGCAAAAATCAATACAACAAAACCGGTCAATCAAATATTGTAAAAGCAGCAAAGCTCGTTGATCTTAAAATATTTGATAA
>CAUHFD010000103.1 GCA_959605275.1 uncultured Eubacteriales bacterium
TTTAAAGAAAATGCTTTAATGCTCGCAGATTTACGTTAACCCTAATCCGCGAGTAAAAAGCTTAATTTATTTACTTACTTTCTCGCGATATAAGTCCAGGCATTATGCCTGGCAGGGAATAATTCCCTGCCGCGGATTAAGTGCAGGCATTATGCCTGCCTATTTGCCGACGCAAAAATGCGAGAAAACCTCATCTACTACCCGATCGGTCACTCGTTCTCCGGTCAAAGCCAATAGGCTTTCGATTGCCGATTCAATTGAAATTGTCACCGCATCGAGAGTAAATCCGGCAGATAAGCCGGCAACCGCTTCCGATAAAAAATCAGCCGCTTGCTGTGCCGCACTCCGCTGCCGCTCGTTCGCCAACATCGGCGCAAAAGGATCAAAGTCTGCAATTTTCAACAGTTCCATTATGGCATTGTTTAATTCTTCTATACCATCTGATTTTTTTGCGCTGATATATACTATATGTTTAAAATATTCTTTTAATTTCTCAGTGTCTATCTGCTGATCTAAATCGGTCTTGTTCACCACCGCAATCACATTTTGCCCCGCAAGCTGTTCGATAAAAGAAAAGTCTTCTTCTGTCAGCGTAGAAGAATGATCAAACAGCGCCAAAACCAAATCGGCTGTTTTCAGACGCTGTACTGAAAGGGCAACGCCCGCCTGCTCCACAACATCATCGGTTTGATGGATACCGGCAGTGTCTGCAAGATTCAATACAACCCCGCCTATATTAACGGTGTCCTCAATCACATCGCGGGTTGTTCCTGCAATTTCGGTAACAATAGAACGCTGATAACCGGTTAAAAGATTCATCAAGGTTGATTTTCCGACATTGGGTTTTCCGACAATAACGGTATTGATGCCGGCACGAACCAGCCTGCCGCGGTCAAATCCTGCCAAGAGTTCATTCATTTCCCTCTCCGCCTTTTTGAGTGAAGAAAGAAGCCGATCATGCTCTACCACCGGAATTTCTTCCTCAGGATAATCTGCCCAGGCAGAAAGATGCCCCGCAATCGAAAGAAGCTCTTCCTTTATCCCGGTAATTCTCCGAAATAAATTTCCTTCCATCCCGGCAAGCGCCGCTTGTGCCGTTTGTTTTCCCTGGGATGCAATGACATCCATCACAGACTCCGCCTGCGTCAGTGAAAGCTTGCCGTTTAAAAAGGCGCGCTTGGTAAATTCGCCCGGGGCGGCAGGAACAGCGCCGCATTTTATCAATACACGTAATACCTCTTGGGTAATATAAATGCCGCCGTGGCAGGAAATTTCGACAACATCTTCGCCGGTATAGCTTTTCGGCGCCCGAAAAACAAAGGCGACCGCTTCATCAATCAGGCAATCCCCGTCAACGACCTTGCCGTATGCCGCGCGATATCCGGCAAGCGCCGAAAGCGGATTTCCCGAAAACGCCTGAAAACAGCGGTCACAGACAGCAATCGCTTGGTCACCCGACACACGGATCACCGAGATTCCTCCGATTGCATGAGGGGTTGCAATTGCGGCAATGGTATTACTCATATCATAAAATTCCTTTCTGAAGGGGATAATCCCCTTCACCCTAATTCGCGTACTGAGTTGGTTTAAAGAAAATGCTTTAATGCTCGCAGATTTACGTTAACCCTAATCCGCGAGTAGAAAGCTTAATTTATTTACTTACTTTCTCGCGATATAAGTCCAGGCATTATACCTGGCAGGGAATAATTCCCTGCACCTTAATTCGCGTACTGAGTTGGTTTAAAGAAAATGCTTTAATGCTCGCAGATTTACGTTAACCCTAATCCGCGAGTAAAAAGCTTAATTTATTTACTTACTTTCTCGCGATATAAGTCCAGGCATTATGCCTGGCAGGGGATTATTCCCTGCACCTTAATTCGCGTACCCAGTTGATACATTTATAAGACTTTTATTCCCGCGAATATCCTCTTACCTTGCTCCGCGAACGCATTCTTATTCCTTTTGCTTACTTCATCGCGATTTAAATCCAAGCATTATGCTTGGTATGCTTGACGCCCAAAGCATAATGCCTTGGGCGCCGTTGTAGTTATAATTCAATTTTGGAATACAATGCGCCGTCGCCCAGCATTTTTAAATATTCCTCATCCGAGATGTGTTCGGCTTTTTCTTCGCTCTGCTCCGCCGGCTTATCGCTGTCGTTTCGGCGGCGGTTGCGGTCATCCCGTCCGCGACCTCCTCTGCCGCCCCTTCCTTGGTTCGGCTTTTTCGGGTTAGTGCTCATAATAACGACCTTGCGGTTGGGATCTTCTCCCACCGATTTGGAACTGACTCCCTCGATTTCGGAAATTACCGCATGGATAATTCTTCTCTCATAAGGATTCATCGGTTCCAATACCGAATTTCTGCCGGTTTTAATCACCTGCTTTGAAATTTTCACAGCAAGCTCACGCAGTGTTTCCTCCCGTTTGCTGCGGTAATTACAGCAATCCAGAGTAATCTTATAATAATCGCCTTTCGCACGGTTGCAAACAAGCGAAGTCAGATACTGAAGCGCATCAAGGGTTTCTCCGCGGCGACCGATAATAGTACCCAGATTATCTCCCTCAATATTGATGATCGCAAAATCTTCTTTTTCCTCTACCGAAAGATTTGCGTTCTGAATCCCCAGCTGTTCCAGAACATCCATTAAATAAACCTTTGCAAGCATCAGCTTGGATTCTTCCTCTTCCACATAGACACGTACTTTCGCACCGGTTTTAATTTTACCGAACAACCCTTTTTTCGCGCGTTCCAATACTTCTACATTGCAATCTTCGCGTGCAAAACCCAGCTCTGCACAGCCTTTTTCAATTGCGGTATCAAGATCATTATCAACGATAATTGCTTCTCTGATCATAGCGATCTTTTCCTTTCTCTATGTGTTTATTTTAAATCTTCATCTGTCACTTCGACATATTCTTCACCGTATTTTTCCGCGTCACGTTTTCTTGCAGCGGCAAGTCTGCGGCGATTGATTTCTTTCTGTGAAAGCCCGGCAGCAATCTCTTCTTCAGTTGGCTTAGTCGAAACCGGAACATTTTTGCTTTGTGCTTGTCCTGCCTGCTGTGCCTGCGCGGCTTTCATTGCTTCCTGAAATTTAGAAGGTTTCTTCTTCTTTATCTTACCGGCGGCACGGTCTGCCTCCATCTTTGCGGCAACTTTAGCGGGACTCCAAATCTTGTTGAGCAGAAAAGTCTGCAACCCTGACAGCAAGTTGGAAACGATCCAGTAAAAACCAACACCGGCAGGAACCTGAAACGCGAAAAAGACTGAAAACAGCGGCATAATATACATCATGCCTTTCATTGCGCCCGCACCTGCCTGCTCTCCCTGCGTGGCTTTATTTACATGCATGGAATAAATAGAAACAAGCAAAGAAGTAACACCCGAAAGAATCGGAATCAAAACCAGCAGATTAAATGCCCATGTCGGACGTTCTCCCAGGTTAATACCCAGAAAATTCAAATCAATATGCTGCGCTTTTGCAATGATATCGGCACCGATCTGTCCGGTAAACAAGGACGCTTTTCCGCTGTTTAACGCATTAATAATATCGATTTCCTGCGCGTAAGTATTGGCACCGAGAATACCGCCCGCCTCTTTTGCAATCTCAGTCATTTTTGCAATAGTATCAGCAGAAAGATGAGCGATATGAGTCAGCGGCTTATAAATAACATCAATCAAACCAAACAAAATCGGAAACTGTATCAGCATCGGCAAACAACCACTCATTGGATTGTAGCCTTCCTGCTCATATAATTTCATCAATTCTTCCTGATATTTTTGCTTGTTATTGCCGTACTTTTTCATCAACGCCTCTTGCTGCGGACGGAAAGCAGCCATTCTGGCGGTGTTTTTTTGCTGTTTAATAGACAACGGGAACAAAAGCGCTTTTGTTACAATCGTAAACAAAATCAGCGCAACCGTAAAATTGCCGACTACACTGTAAATTGCCCACATGATCCACCCTAACGGAGTACCTAAAAATCCCATAAATTCATTTTTCCTTTCTGCGGCTATCCCTGCACCGGCAGGAAGAGGTAATGGAAGAAACCGCATTTCACAGTCATTTCGCCGTTCTGCTATGAGAACAAACCGAATTTTAATTTGCGAAGCAGATAACAGCAATCACTGTGAATTACTTTCTTTTTTTAAATATATGAAAATCAGACGGTACCGGATCAAATCCGCCCTTTCCGAAAGGGTTACATCTGAATATTCTTCGAACGGAAAGAAAAAGCCCCTTTAAAAAACCGTGTCTACGAAATGCCTCGAGCGCATATTCGGAACAAGTCGGCAAAAAACGACAGCAAGGCGTTTTCATCGGCGAAATAAATTTACGATAAAAACGAATGATCCCCAGTGCCAACCAATACAACGGATTCCACCAGGCATAATGCCTGGACTTATTCTGCGCACTAGCTTGTTGCTTTAACAACTCATTCTGCCCGCACTTTTCCTTTGCACAAATATCCGATTTTTCTTGACAGGCATCATGTCTGGACTTAGATTGCGCACTGGCTTGTTGCTTTAACAACTCATTCTGCCCGCACTTTTCCTTTGCACAAATATCCGATTTTTCTTGACAGGCATCATGTCTGGACTTAGATTGCGCACTGGCTTGTTGCTTTAACAACTCATTCTGCCCGCATTTTTCCTTTTCGGAAATATCAAACTCTGCTTGACAGGCATCATGCTTAGGGCTATTCTGCGCATCAGATGGTTCGGCAAACATACACCCACCTCATAAAAAACCCGGAAAAGATAATTTTTATTGCATTGCACCGAAGTGTGCATAAGCAAAATAAAATAGTTCTTCTGATATTGCAGCCGTCAGGCTGTTTTGAAATCAATCCTATTTTTGTTTTGACAGAAGGTGCGAAACCTGATATTTCATTGCTTTATAAATATCAGTTGATTTTGCTTCCGGCGTTTTTTCTCTTGCTACAAATACAAAGTCCAAACCCTCCGGAAAATCAGAAAAGGAAAATTCATCAAGAAGCTGCCGAAAAGCCGCGCGGATAATCCGCCTGGAACGATTCCGATTGACCGCATTTCCGATTTTTTTTCCCGTAGTAATCCCATAACGAATCATACGGCGGTTATTTTTGACCACATAAGTTACAAGCAGCGGTCCCGCCTTGTAACTGCCACGGTAATAGGCGCGTTTATACTCCTTATTAAGTTTAAGCGTAATCGGCTTCACGAAAAGGAGCAGGATGCCGTTTTTCCGAAATCGGAAAAAACCCATCGTTGCCCGCGTCACCACCTTTTTTTAAGTCATCATGAAAATTCGTTTATAAACAAAATTCTCATGAATAAAAAAATGCCTTGGCTTTGAAAAAAGACAAGACGAGAAAATGCTGTACCGGAAAAACGTTGATTTTATCCGGTACAACAACATGAAAAAGAAAAAGATTTTAGTGAGATAATCTTGCTCTTCCTCTTGCACGTCTGCGCGCTAAAACCTTACGGCCGTTTGCCGTTGCCATTCTTTTGCGAAAACCGTGTACTTTTTTTCTCTGTAATTTCTTTGGCTGATAGGTTCTTTTCATAAGAAAAACCCCCTTTCAAATCAACAAAATCAAACCGGTCTGGAAGCGCTCCGAAAACAGATCGTTTATTATATAAACCTCATGCAAATCAATTTTTCCGCCGTTATCCGAGATTTTTAAATCAAAACAGCGGCAAAGCTTCATAAATCATTTTCATTGATAAACATCGGTGCGCGAATCAAACAAATGTCTTGTCAATATCGAAATCCGAGTCTTGACAAATTCCTGTTTTATGAAAGCAAATAGATTTTTTAACCGGTCCGGTTACCCAAAAAATAGGCGAAACCGTTCAATTTAATAGTATAGCTTATAAAATGGGCAGTTGTCAATAAAAAATCAAAAAAAATTATGAATTTTTGTCCTTGGAACAGGATTTCCCTTTGTAAATAGAAAATAATTATGTTTTCTGTTAATGTTTTATACATAATTTATTTTTTCGCCAAAAAAACAGCCGAAATTCAAAAGAGAGATAAAAAGGCGTCCCCCCTCTAAAAAGAGGGTAAAATGAAAATAAAGGGCATTTTTGGGACATATAGGGACATTCTTTTTCTAAAGTTGTTGAAAAAAATATTGAAATCTGTTATAATGAAAAACAAAGCAGATGTTTTACATCTGCGTGCCGCATAAATGCGGCTTAGACGGCATAAAGTGCCGTCGCAGTCTGTCAAAAAACTATAAGCTACAACCCTTTAAAATTTATGTCACGTAGGCGGACATGCGTCGCCGTCATGCAGAGCATGACGATGTGACTTCTTTGAAAAGAAAATCAGCGGTAAGCAACAGCAAAGCTGTTTGCGGAGCTGGTTTTCGTCGAAAAGGGGGTATCGGGGGAAAAACGCAGAGCAAGGTTTTACCGCAGCGATTGCGTTTGTCTTTCGAGAGCGTTGTCGATTTTATCGACACGCTCTAGACGGCACAAAGTGCCGTCGCTTTTCTATTGCAACAATAAATTGCGCCGCAATGACGCCGATCTTTTTTTGGCGGCAAGTACAACACCCAAGCGCCGTGTGCGCAAAGCACAAACGGCGCTAATGCTCAGCTTCGCTACGCCAGTGGTCTGTGTTTGAATAAATGGAATAGCGGAAACAGAAAGATATTTATATAGAAAGAAATCGTGATAAGGATGAAAGCGTTGCCTTAAAGTGTTGTCTCCGATTGCAGTGACATTTTTAAATTTTCGCTTTTATCTTCTTTATTTTGGAGGGATCAAAACATCTATGGAATCATTTATGCAGGTATTCAGCCTTGTAAAAGAATGCTGCAAGGAAGATTTGAATGAAATCGCATATAAATGTTGGATCAGCCCGATCGAACCATATCGAATGGATGACAACACTGCTATTTTGCTGGTGAAAGAAAGCTATTCCAAACAAATTATCGAAAAACAATACGTCGGACGATTAAAAGAAGCTTTTACAAAGGTGTTCGGTTTTGATGTCGATGTAAAAATCATCTGTGAAAATGATATCACGCCGGAACTGGATCTGTTAAGAGACCTGAAAGAAACTCCGCCGGAGGATACGCCGAATCTGGACAAGTTTCTCAAAGAGCCGGAAAATGTAGAAGAACTCAAAAAGACTTATGAAAAAGCAAATTACGAATTTACTTTCGATACCTTCATTGTCGGCAGTTCCAATGAATTTGCATACGCCGCCTGTAAAGCAGTAGCACAAAAACAAAAAAACAAGATTTATAATCCTTTGTTTATTTATGGTCCAAGCGGATTGGGGAAAACCCATCTGCTGATGGCGATTATTCACGAAAGTAAATTAAAGACACCAAACATTAATATCTTATACATTTCAAGTGAAAATTTCACTAATGAATTTTTAACTGCCATCGAGAAAAAAACAACCGGAGAATTTCAAAATAAATACCGCCATGCAGATATTCTGCTGATCGACGATATCCAATTTCTTTCGGGAAAGGAACGGACGCAAGAGGAGTTTTTCCATACCTTCAATGAATTGCACTCTCTCGGTAAACAGATTATTCTGACCTCCGACCGTCCGCCGAAAGACATTAAAACCTTGGAGGAACGGCTGCGCACCCGTTTTGAAAGCGGATTGTTGATCGATATTTCTCCGCCGGATTTTGAAACAAGGGTAGCTATCATCCGCCGGAAAGCGGAGCTTTTGAATATTGAAATTCCCGACGACGTAACCGAATATATTGCGCTGCGGCTCAAAGACAACATTCGTCAGTTGGAAGGCGCGATCAAGAAAATTAAAGCATATAAATTGTTTACCGGTTCTCCCCCGTCCATTGCGGTCGCGCAGAATGTCATTCGGGATATTCTCAATGACAACCGTCCGGTTCCCGTTACGGTAGAACGAATCGTAGATGAAGTTGCAAAAACCTATAATGTATCTGCTGACGATATCCGCTCGAAAAAGCGAACCGCTCCGATTCCCGCAGCCAGACAGGCGGCAATTTACTGCATCAGGGAAATCACTCAAATGTCTTTAGAGGCAATCGGAAAAGAATTCAGCGGCAGAGATCATTCTACTATTGTTTATTCGTTGCAGCAAATGGAAAAGGCAATTGAAACGGAGGAACATACCAAGGAAATTATTGACGATATCATTAAAAATATTCGGGGAATGGATCATCAAAGATGATTGAGCGTGTCGACAAAGTCAACAACGCTCTGGGAAAGGGACTCGTCTCACTTCAGTGAGACACACCCTCATCCCAACCTCACCCCACAATCCGCGTTGCGACGCGGATTGTCGAGACTGTCGATTCGTCTTGCGGAGCAAGACGCGATGCACATGTCCTCGGTTTCTCCATTAAAAAGGGCTGTAACTTATAGTTTTTCGACATTCTGGATCATCAAAGATGATTTCCACAAATTAAACATAGTTTTCAACATTTCCCACAAAGTTTTCCACAGTGCTGTTTAAAAAAAAAAGTTTTTCACATTTTCAAAAAAATATCCACAATTTTATTTTTCTTTTCCACTTTGGCTTGTCCGGCTTAAGAAGGGGGTTTGTCCGAGTTTCTGACATTTTACCGCCCCCTACTACTATTACTACTAATCAATTAATTATATTATGTTATTTATATCATCCACAACCTCCTTTTTTTATTTTGCTGATCAGTGATTTTTCAGGAAAAGTTAAAAAATACGATTAGAAAAGAAAAAAAGTTTTTCGACATGTTTTGCAGGCGGCGCGCCTGTATCAGAAAGGAAAATAGTTATTATGAAATTTACTTGTAACCGTGCGGTACTTGCCGAAGCAGTCAACAATGTTTCTCCGGCGGTTTCTTCCAAATCGGCATTAGCCGCGCTGGAGGGAATTTTACTCCAATGCAACGGAAACAGTCTTTCCCTGACCGGATACAATCTGGAGCTTGGAATTACCAAAGTAATCGACGTAGCAGCAAAAGAAGAAGGTAGTATTATCTTGCCTGCAAGATTGCTTGCCGATATTCTCAACAAATCTGCGGAAGGAGATATCAGTTTTTCTACCGATGAAAAGAATCTGACTGTCATTAACGGGAACACCTCTGAGTTTACCATTTTGGGAATAGACGCGAAGGAGTATCCCGAAATGCCGACCGTTACCGAGGAAAACAAATTTTCTCTGCCGGTAGGATTGCTGCGGAATATGATTTCTCAAACCATTTTTGCGGTTGCGGTTTCGGATCAGGTACCGATCACTACCGGAACGCTGTTTGATATTTCGGACAACCGGCTGAATATGGTCTCGGTAGACGGATGCAGATTGGCAATGAGAAAAGAACAGGTTAAGGTAGACGGGCATTTTTATTTTGTGGTACCGGGA
>CAUHFD010000104.1 GCA_959605275.1 uncultured Eubacteriales bacterium
AATCGCTGCGGTAAAACCTTGCTCTGCGTTTTTCCCCCGACTCCCCCTTTTCAGCGAAAACCAGTTCCGCACGCGGCTTTGCCGTTGCTCAACACTGGTTTTCTTTCAAAGAGTCACTGCGGCGGCACATGTCCGCCTGCGTGACATAATTTTAAAAGGACTATAACTTGTCATTTTTCGACAGCCTAAACGGGCGGGAACACCGCCCGTTTTTCTTCATAAAGGCATCTTTTACTCCCTTACACTTGATTTATTTCTGTTTTTTTGCTATATTAGCGATAAGCAGAACTTTGTTACCATGTGATGTCCGCTTTTTCCGGCAACGGAAATTTCGCCGAAAAAAGCGATTCGAAAGGATTGTTCAAAAATGAAAAATATTATTATTAGCGGTTGTAACGGTAAGATGGGACATGTTATCGCCAGCTGTATTTTGGACCGCGATGATTGTCAAACCGTTGCCGGAATTGACCGCGTTGCTGAGCAATATGCAAGATTTCCGGTCTATTCCGCCGCTGCCGATGTCAAAGAACAGGCAGATGTCATTATCGACTTTTCTCATCCGACCGCATTGGACGGATTACTGGAATATTGCAGACTGCATCAAACCGCATTAGTGATCGCCACTACCGGCTATTCCGCCGATCAGATCACCCAGATTAAAGCTGCCGCACGCAATATTCCGATTTTCTTTTCGTTCAACATGTCTCTCGGCATCAATTTGTTAGCTGAACTGGCAAAAAAAGCTGCCGCGGTGCTCGGCGGGCAGTTTGACATTGAAATTGTTGAGAAGCACCACAACCAGAAGATTGACGCGCCCAGCGGAACAGCGCTGATGTTGGCAGATGCAGTGAACAGCGTCCTGGATGAAAAATGCCAATATGTCTACGATCGTCATTCTCAACGGAAAAAACGGAGCAAAAACGAAATCGGTATGCACTCCATCCGCGGAGGCACAATTGTCGGCGAACACGACATCATCTTTGCCGGGCGGGATGAAATCGTCACCCTTTCCCACACCGCTATGTCCAAAGAAATTTTTGCAGTCGGTGCGGTAAACGCCGCTGTTTTCATGGCGGGAAAAGCACCCGGACTCTACGACATGGGAGATATGCTCAGCGAGTAAAAACTTTTAGTAAGAAAAACGGCTTTGCCGTTTCAATCTGTCGAAAAAGGATAAGATATAGCCCTTTTTTAAATCATGTCACGCAGGCGGACATGTGCCGCCGCAGTGACTCTTTGCAAGAAAAACAGCGGTAAGCAACGGCAAAGCCGTTTGCGGAGCTGGTTTTCGCTGAAAAGGGGGAATCGGGGGAAAAACGCAGAGCAAGGTTTTACCGCAGCGATTGCGTTTGTCCTTCGAGAGCGTCGTCGACTTTGTCGATACGCTCAAACGGCTTTGCCGTTTTCTTACTCCGCTTCTTTTTCACTGAACGTCAAAAAAGAAGCTCTTGAAAGGAATTATTAATATGATAGTGAAACGTAATCCTTTTCGTGAAATTATTGCATATTTGCTGATGTACGCAATCGGGTTTCTTCCCTTCGTCTTTCCTTTATTATTATCTTTATTCGAGCCGCTGATTCCTTTTTCCCGCTACTTTTCCAACACATATGCGCCATCACTGCTGTTTTGGTGGTCTGCCGGCGTATTGACCTTAATTGCGATCCGTTCTAAGCTGTTCGGACTGATTTTGGGAGCAGCCTCCCTGATTGCGGTATCGGCAACCGACCTTCCCAATTATCTCATTTTAACCGACTTGGCACTGGTGGATATTTTTTCAGTCTGTATTCTGGAACCGCTGTTACCCACACTATCTGCGGTGCTGGCAATTATCGTCTTTTTCAGCACGCAAAGCAAAAAGTTGGCGTTTTTTGGTTCGTTTTTTACCATTGTATTGATTCATTTTCTAATGAATCTCCAAGGGGATCTGCTGGCATGCCTGCTCCTATTGATTCCTTACGGATTCGGGTTGCTGCCTTATTTTCTGGAGCAACCCTTCAAAAAACTTCTAAAATGTCCGTCCGGTTTATCAAGTGAGTGCATTGAAAATGCCGTCGAGAAAATCTGAAACAGAACAGCAAAAAACAACAGTGCAGCCTATCATTATTCACAGCAGGAAAGGGTTCAATCAACAGATGAGTAAAAAGATATTTTCACTTTTATTGGTAGTCACGCTAGCCGTTTCTTTATTCGGATGCCGGCAAATTGATGATTCCCCCGCTTTAGGAAACACTTCCTCCAAAAGCGATTCCTCCGATCTGTCTGCAGTCAGCAGCGAATCGCTGCCCGCCAAAGATCCGGTTTCGATCAAGTTGGTGGCGGCAGGCGACAACCTGATCCACAACGGCATTTATGATCAGGCGCGCGCCCGTGCCGGAGGCAGCGGCTACGACTTTAACTATGCTTATCAAAACGTAAAACCCCTGATTAACGGCGATATCAATGTACTGAATCAGGAAACATTATTGGTCGCACCTACCTTTGCTCCCTCCAATTATCCGCTTTTTTCCACCCCTGTGGAAGTCGGCGATTTAATGATAGAAATGGGATTTAACGTCTTTACTCTTGCAAACAATCATATGCTGGACAAAGGTGCAAAGGGCATTCAGACCAGCTTGGAATATTTTGACAAGCAAAAGGAAAAAGGCGTCATCACTGCCGGGCAGTTCCGCAATCAGGCGGAACTGGACGAAATCCGCACCATTACAAAAAAGGATGTTACCGTCGGTTTCGTATCAATCACCGAACACACCAACGGATTGAGCCTTTCTGCCGGCAGCGATATCAAAATATTATACACCTCCGACGAAGAGGCAATCGAGAAACAAATAAAAGCCACCAAAGAAAAATCCGACATCGTCGTGGTTGCTGCTCACTGGGGCGTAGAAAATTCCGGCATTGTTTCTGATAAGCAGAAAGAGCTTGCACAGAAAATGGTTAATTGGGGTGCCGGACTGATCATCGGCACGCACCCGCATGTTTTACAGCCAATGGAATATCTACAAAACCCGGACGGCGAAAAGGTGTTGATTGCCTATTCTTTAGGAAATTTCATCTCTGCAATGAATAAAGCACCTTGTATGCTCGGTGGATTATTAGATCTTGAAATTACCAAAAACTATACTTCCGGCAAAACCGCTGTGACTTCCGTATCCTTTGTTCCCATTGTTACCCATTTTGATGCGCGCTATCAAAACATCCGGGTATATCCTTACGAGAAATATACCGAAGAACTTGCGAATAAACATGGAGTAAGAACGGTAAAAGGCGGTTACTCCGGATTTAATAAAGCCTATCTGGAGAATTTGCTTAACAAGACGATTGACGAGGAGTTTTTAAAAGGGTCTGTCGTCAATACCGTATCAAACTAAAAAAGGAATGGTGATTAGCGTAAAAATGCTTTTTACGCTCCGTTTGCTCCTTTTTGCCCTGATACGTGCGGGCAAAATATTGTGCGTTGCACAATACCGAATCAAACTATAAAAGGAATGGTGATTATTATGAAAAATTGTGTTACAAAAATCAGTATGGTTGAAGATGTTTATCTGGTTACCTTTGAAAAAGCCCCTGCCGGCAGCGCATTCCTTTCCAAGCTCTTTTCTGCTGTTGCAGATGCCGGCATCAACATTGATATGATTTCTCAAACCACCATTATGGG
This sequence comes from uncultured Eubacteriales bacterium, assembly GCA_959605275.1. Lineage (GTDB taxonomy): Bacteria > Bacillota > Clostridia > Oscillospirales > Ruminococcaceae > HGM13222. The sequence continues at coordinate 3,657 of CAUHFD010000104.1, forward strand.
AGATTTTGTTACCCTCTCTTTCACCCTCGGTGCCGAAAGCTTAGGCGAAATCATGACCCTGGCAAATTCTATCAGGGAAAAACATCCTACCCTGAAGCCGATTATCAAGGGCGGTAATGCAAAAATCTGGCTTTACGGCGAAGACATGGCAAATTATGTCGGCGTCGGCGCACAGGCTTTCTCTGCCTTACAGGAAAAGGGCATTGATGTCATCATGATTACAACCTCCGAAGTAGATATCTCCATTCTGGTCGACGATGAATCCGCTGAAGATGCACTTACTGCTTTAAAGCAAAGCTTTGAATTGGCATAAAAGAAGGAGAGATTCCAATGGCGCTTGACTTTAACGTCAACCTGACACCGCAGGTTGCCATGCAAATGATAGACAACGGCATTGTGAACGGATCCTTGTCGGGAGAACGAATCGACTATTATGAAGTGCATAACACAGCCGGATATCTTTGCATCACAGCAGTTTATGAAAAATTTTACTACCGCGCCGGAAATCGTCTGACACTCACTGTCATCATTGACAATATGCGCGGAACTACTCATGTACACGCCATCGGCGGAGGCGGAGGAAACGGTGCTTTTTTCAAATTTGACTGGGGCGCGTCTGAAGCGTTCACCAACTCTCCCTGGGATATTCTTCGCAATTACGCAATTTAACTCATATTTCTCTGCGGTCTGCCGCGCAAACAATCATAGTTTTCTTGATTTAGGGAGCATCAAATACAGAAAGGCATGGTTATCACAATGAAAAGAAGAAATATCGGTGCACTGATCACCGGCTTGCTTTTATTGATTATCGGCGTTGGTTTTATCGGTGAGGCAACTCATTTATGGAACTTCAACCTCTTCTTTCCGGGATGGTGGACTTTATTTATCATTATCCCCGCCTTTTCCGCTATCGTCGGTCAAGGTTTCCATACCGGAAATGTTGCATGGCTTATTTTCGGTGTACTAATGCTGCTCGCCTGTCAGGACTGGTTTAAATCGTTTATGTCATGGCAGTTGTTTTTGGGAATTTTTATCGTTTACTGGGGACTTGTAATTGTCATCAAGTTCGCTATGGGACCGAAACAAAAGCAAATCAGACAGGAATATCCCTCTATTTCAGGTCAATACAATAGTGATGGCGCAACCTCCTCGGCTACGCAGCAGGAAGGCTGTTGCACCATAGGCGATCCCGATTCCAATCCCTCCTATACTGCTATTTTATCCGGGAACACAGCAAAAAACTGCTCCCGAAATTTAGAAAGTGTTCACGTGGAGGCGATCATGGGCGGTGTGGATCTGGATTTATCCGACGCGGTTGTCACTCACGATATTCAGGTTACCGCAACTGCCATATTGGGCGGAATCGACATTATCGTACCGCGCAACGTGAAAGTGGTCATGCGCGGTGTTCCGATCTTAGGGGGATGCGACAATACCGCTGCATCTTTACCCGTTGATGCAGATGCCCCTACAGTGTATTTCGATTGCACCGCTGTTCTGGGCGGTGTGGATTTAAAATAACGCTTTTTTTGCTCGGAGGATGAGACGGCTTTGTTCTTCAACCGGTAACGATCCCCGAAAAACAAATACCCGGAAAGGTATGGGTGATTTCTATGCGAAAACGTATTTTGATTTTCCTGCTTGCCGCCTTATTTGTATTAAGCGGCTGCGGCAGGCAAGTCATTTCCGTCTTGTCTGACAACAGGGCAACCTCCTCTGAAATCATTTCTCAGTCAAATTCCTCTGACGCCTCATCCGACAGTTCCGAAGTGTCTTCTTCCGGATCAAGCAGTTCGGTAATTTCCTCTCGGGCAACAAAATTTTCTGCTTCGTCAAAAGCGTCATCATCTGTTTCTTCCAACGGAAGCGGCACTGTTGCCGCTCCGACCGTAGCCGAAGAAAAAGACACCCCGCTTCCCACTCCGGAAGTTGAAACAGCAACGACTCCGGTTACACAGGTTCAAACCCCACACACCTCAATTACTCAATCATCGTATTACGGCTATACCCTGCTCAACACTGCCGAAAAAACACTATACAACCGATTAAACGCTGCGGTACAGACAACAACCAACCTCATCAATCTGTCAGGGAACAATTACACCCTTGGCGACGTTCAAAAGGTGCTGGCATACTTTGTCGCTGACTTTCCACAGTATTTCTGGCTTTACAAATATGAGTTTTCCTATGTGACCTCCCTTAACAAAATCACACAGTTGATTTTATTCTATACCGACGGAGAAACGATCGACAGCTATGACGAAAAAAAAATCGACAAAGATAGCAACGGATGGACCTTGGTCGACAGAGAAAAAATTGCCGAACAAAGGAATACCTTTAATCAACAAATTTCGGCTGTGTTAAAAACGATTCCTGCAAACGGCAGTTCCTTTGAGAAAGAAAAGAAGATCCACGATTATGTAGTAAACCGCGTCACTTATGACAACGATTTGCTGGAAGGATTAAGTCAAAACCCCAGTGATTCAAAATGGCTATGCCACTCCTCTTTTACCGCTTACGGTGCCCTGACCAAAGGAAAAGCGGTTTGCGAAGGATATGCCAAACTATTCCAATACCTATGCTATGAAACAGGGATTCCCTGCATTCCGGTGATAGGGACAAGCAACCAGCAAAATCACATGTGGAATGCAGTACAAATAGACGGGGACTGGTATCACACAGACACTACCTGGGATGACACCAGCTACCAATCAATAAAAGGCTTGTTATTTTATCATTACTTCAACCTGACCGACAAACAAATTTCAGAAGATCATGTCATCGGTATTGACGGAGCGTCTGACTCCATTTATCCCCCTCCCGATTGCAGCGCGACCAAATACAACTATCGTGACAATTATTACATACAAATGAATGAAAAAGGTCAGCTTTCAGAAAACGCACAGCAACTCCTTTTGGCTTGTGTTTCCGCCCGAGAAAGTTATTTGACCATCTGGTTAAACGGCACAATCTCCGATTTATCCGGAAAGTTAAATAATGCAAAAAAAGATTTAAACCAACTATTGACACAATCCGAAAGCAAAGCCTCGCTTTCTCAAATTCAAATTTCCGGCGACGGGCAATACAGCTTTATCCGCGTGATTTATAAATAATGTCTACTGAACAAATCAAAAATTTGATTTGTTCAGTAGACATTTCTTGATGCGAATACAGATTACGATTTGAGAATGAAATCGTAATACAAAGTGCAAGGTTTTCGCAAAAAGCAATTGAAAACCTTGCACTTTGCCAATTCAAAAACAACGACTGCCAAATACTTTGCTATCGTTGTTTTTGAATTATTCTGTGCGTTAGATTATGAGTCAAACACCCCGAACAGTTTATTGCTGTTCGGGGTGTTTGCTTGTCGATAAAGTCGACAACGCTCTGGGAGAGGGGGCTTTCCCCTCTCCTAGAGCGCACCTCACAACCCGGGTCGCAACGCGGGTTGTCGATGGTCGTTCGTCTTGACAAGCAAGACGCGATGCACATGTCATCGGTTTCTCCATTAAAAAAGGCTACAACTTATCGTTTTTCGACAGACTGACCTTCATAAGCGATCAATACAATATTCTGATTCATTTTACCGGTCAAATCGTTTTCCAACTCGATAATTTTTTTCAGACATTCCGCTGACATGTTTGCCACTGTATATTTTTCTTCCACTATCATCATTCCTTTCCACTATTAGTATCAACGGGATTTCTCTGCAATATTCGCTTTCCATGAAAGAAGTTTATTCCTTACTTGACAAGTGCAGACTATTGTGATAGTATATTTATATACTACTGCAATAGTCTGCACTTGTCCTTTCCATATATGGTATGAAACTTTTACATTCAGCCAATGAAAAAATAGTTTCGAATTCATATAAATAACGGACATCTGCCAAGGAAGCTAGTGAAGGGAGTGTGAACGATATGAAAAAATCATGTTTAACCGTCCTGTCGGCAATCCTGCTTTGTCTTAGCTCCTGCTCAAAAAACAGCACAAATTCCGACAAAGAAATAGCGGTTTATTACGGAGTTTCCAACTATGCGATGTTTGAGGCAGAACAACAAGACATCGACTTCATTTTAAATCAATATCGGTCTCTGACGTTCACCCAAACCAATCAATCATTTTCATTGTTCACTGCATTTTATGTCGTGATCAATCAAGAAGAAGAGATACTTGCCCGTTTCTTTGTAGATGAAAACAACATTTTCTGGATAAATGACAGCTATTATCAAATACAAGCCGGCACTTTTGACTATCAGTTTTTAAAAAATCTATATGAAAACAGCTATCAGCAAGTAATGAAAGGATGAGTTAAGATGAACACTTACAAAAAATACTGTCTGCTTACACTGGTTACCACGGTACTGATTTCATTTTACCCGTTATACATGGGAGTTCGGGTAATCTATGATTATCTTCGTTTCGGAGCGGTAGATGCTGCAAATTATCCAAAATATGTGATCCCTTACACCCCGATTTGCATTGCACTGATTATCGCCGCGGCTCTTCTGCCGTTCATCCTAAAACGGTGCAGAAAATACAGCACTCTTTTGCTGTCTGGAACGGCTATCGTCTGTTTTTTTATCTTAGAATTGCTTTTTGAGAATATGGTTGTTGTCAACGGGCAGGGAACCGTCACATTTCAGGATTGGCAGATGTATTCCTGCATAGCAACCCCAGAGGCGATACAAGCTGGCGGCGATATTCTGGCTGGTGAATACAGCCCCGCTTTTAAATTTCATTTCTACCTGATTTCGGTTGTTTTAATTCTTGCCATACTCAACTGCATGGTAGGATTCGCCGTTATGCTCAAGCAAAAGGACAATACCCGAAAAGCGCCGCTGATGATTCAGGGCATTGCTGCCGCCATTTTTACCGGACTGTGTATTTTTGCCTGCTTCACCGCCTTCTTCCGCACCGGAACGATTATTGTGTCGGCTGTTTCCGCCTTTTTGATGAGTCTCTTTTTCATCCTATTTGGTATGACTGTCGGCATCTATATCGGCTCATTCTTTTATCGCAGGAAAAGACTCCTTTCTGTCGTACTGCCCTCTGTTATCGCTTCTGTTACCACCTTACTGATGTATATCGGAGAATTGATATTACTGGGCGGAAAGCTCTATGGAATGGGCAGAGGAGTCTTGTTTTCTCCGCTTTCTCCCCTTCCGTTCGCTATGATTGATTTACTGGTTATTCTTCTGTCGGGCATTTTTGTCTGTGCAATCATGCTCTTGATAAACCATTTTGCCAAACAAAAACCCCAGTCATAAGTCGACAACGCTCTCGAAGGACAAACGCAATCGCTGCGGTAAAACCTTGCTCTGCGTTTTTCCCCCGATTCCCCCTTTTCGAAGAAAACCAGCTCCGCAAACGGCTTTGCCGTTGCTTACCGCTGGTTTTCTTTCAAAGAGTCACTGCGGCGGCACATGTCCGCCTACGTGACATGATTTAAAAAAGGGCTACAATTTATCCTTTTTCGACAGACCGCACTGTCAATTCAAACAAATTTGAATTGACAGTTTTTTTATACGGAAAACAGAATGATCGTTTCCTTTTATGGACTTTAAACGCAACCTGTGTTATAATAACCTCAAAAGCACGTTGCGCTTTTGAGAACATTGTTACATTGCTCGCTTCGCTGTGCAAGTGGTTTATGTTATAATAACCTCAAAAGCACG
>CAUHFD010000105.1 GCA_959605275.1 uncultured Eubacteriales bacterium
TGCCCGGCTTTTTCAGAACCGACCGAATCAAATACGCCGGATAACATATAAGCAGATAGATGGATATTATTATTCCTATCGGGATGTTGACGAATTGGGGAAACCGATCGCAATATATCAGAACAGTGACACAGAAGAAGATTTGAAAATACCGATTGACGAGGCGCAGATCGAAGAGACGCCGCTGAAAATCGGCGCGGTCATCGAGCAAAATCCGATTTTTTACAAAGAGGGTTCAGGATTGAATGTCATCTATCCGTACAGCGCACGTCGGGCAGTCATGGGAGAGGAAGAAAACGGCGTGATCTGTTACTATACATCGTCGGATCACCGGCAGAGCTATGACGAAGCTAAGACCTTGTTGGAAGGCAACGGCTTGGACAGCTTATTGCTGACGGACGCCGGAGCGCAAGCGGAATCTGACCGCAATATTATCATGATCATCAATGTGTTTGCATATGGGTTTATTGTGCTGATCTCGCTGATTGCGGCGGCGAATGTGTTTAATACGATTTCGACGAATATTGCATTGCGCCGCCGGGAATTCGCAATGCTCAAGTCAGTTGGCATGACCCGCGGCGGCTTCAACCGTATGATGAATTATGAGTGTATACTGTACGGCTCACGCGCGCTGCTTTACGGGCTTCCGGTTTCGATCGGCATCACATGGCTGATTTACCGCTCGGTGCAGCGGGGCTTTGAGATCGGATTCCACCTGCCGTGGGCAGCCATCGGAATCTCAATAGCCAGTGTATTCCTTGTGGTGTTTACGACCATGATGTATGCCATGCGCAAAATTAAAAAGGACAATCCGATCGACGCACTCAAAAACGAGAATTTATAACGATATATGAAAGCAATCACACCGGCAGGCAGAGATTTTCTCCCTCGTCTGCCGGTGTAATTATTGTATGATATGTTGTCCCGTTACCATGCTATATGAAAGCAATGTAAATTTTCCCATTCCGGTAGATTTTTGGGGAAGAATGTGATATCATGATGGTAACACTAACCGAGTAAATGGGGATTGTTATGCAACTTTATACAATAGACCAGTGGGTACTGTTTTTTATGTTTTACTGCTTGTGCGGTTGGATTTGGGAATCCTGCTACGTGTCGGTGATGGAAAGAAGATGGGTAAACCGCGGTTTCCTTCACGGTCCCTTGCTGCCGATTTACGGTTCGGGTGCGCTTGTGATTTTAATTTCCACGATCCGGGTAAAAGATAATCTGTGGCTGGTATTTTTGTTCGGCATGATTGCCGCCACGGTTTTGGAATACGTTACCGGCGCCGTGATGGAAAAGCTCTTTAAAGTGCGTTACTGGGATTATTCCAAACAGAAGCTGAATCTAAACGGGTACATATGCCTGACCAGTTCTCTTGCATGGGGTGGATTTTCCGTCCTGCTGATTCGGTTTGTTCATCCGCCGATAGAATGGCTGATCCTCAAAATTCCGCATGGGATTGCGGAAATCCTTGCGTTTGTTTTGGTGATATTATTTACGATAGACGCTGTTCAGTCTATTCGCGCGGCGTTGGATTTGCGAGAGATGCTTACCAAACTGACCGAAGAAAATGAGGGGCTTCGGCGGCTTGCCAAACGAGCCGAAATTATTGCCGCTTTCGGAGAAGAGGACTTGCGTAAATTTCGGGAACGGCTGGAGTGGAATAAGATTTTCCGGTTGACTGTCAACAAGGAAGAGGCAGCTTTGCGCAAGGCTAAATCCAAGGAGCGGAGAGAAGCTTCTTTAACAGCGCGGGCTGCGGCTAACCTAAAAGCGTTGCAGGAGCTTTCCGAAACCTTCAAAAACGCGCTTTCCGATCACATATCGGAAGAGCGCCGTGCTGAAATCACCGAAGCACTGGAAAAAATCCGCATGTATGAGGCGCGGATCCGTACCCGTACCGGAAAAGCATACAAACATGCGATGCGGATCTTGCGGAGCAATCCGTCTGCATCTGCAAAGGATTACAGTGAAGTAATGGAAGATTTGCGCAAGGACAGTGAAGCAGAAAAATAGGCCGACCGCGCAGGAAATGGCTGTGTGTGAAATAAAGTGCAAAAAAGGAAGTATTAAGGAAACACCTATTGCAATCCGAAGTTTGGGGCTTCAGATTGTAATAGGTGTTTTCGCTTTGTAACTATTCAATAAATACTTTCCTTGTTTTACTGTCGCTCAAATTATAAAAGTAAACAAAAAAAGATGAAAATCTTATCTAAACTGACGGTAACTTTTTATGTAGTCAAGAGGTTTATTATAAAGAAAGCATATTTTATATATATTCTAAAAAAGGAGCAAAAGTCAATGAAAAAAGCAATCATTTTACTGACATTTCTTTTGGGCGTATCCGTTTTGTTTACAGCTTGTCATCCATCCACATCTGATAGTCCATCCGGTTCTGTTTCGGCAGAAGCGTATGCTGTGTCTGAGGAAACATCGCTCGCATCTAATCATTCTACCGATCAAACATCTTCCCAGACTGCCAAGTTGCCGGAATATCAACCCGGTTCGATCGAGCTGGAACCGCAAGATCAAGATGATTATAAATTTGAGCGCAAGTATAGAAGTGCCTATTATCAAATTAGAGGAGAATTTTCTGAGCTGCTAAGCGAAAAAGAACGTCAAGATTATATGACGTGGGTGGAAAATCAATCAAAGCAAAACGGTTATGGTGAATTGCAGGATGAAATGCTGTTGGTTTCCTTTATCAAACGCTACAATATCTCCCGCGAAGAGTTTGATCAATCTGTTGAAAAAATGAAAGCTGAACAAGGTCCGGATGAGAATGGCATCGTCTATGAAGAGTCTGAAGTGCCAAACGGAGATATTATTTATACGTTTGATAACGAGATCATTAACCGTTACTACCGCTACGAATAGGAAACGGAATATCTCAAGGCGGGGAAATGGGAATTTTCCATTTTCCTCGCTTACTTTTTTAACAGAGGTGGTCTATTTGAAAGTAATACGCATTATGCTGTTTTGTATTGCTTTTTTGGTGTTGGCGTCCGGCTGTACGACAAATCAGCAGACCAATACAAATGAACAGAAAACGGATTCAGTTGTTTCTGAGCCAAACGGCACGCCGAATGGAACGCAAACAGCTTCAGCAATCTTCACCGGAGAAGAACCTATAAAGCCCTATTTCGCTGCAAAAAATGCAGGAAGCGCCAAGGAGTTGCTGGGAGATATTTTAATTGTCAGTATTCTTGTGGACGATCCGGAGGCACAAATAACGCCGCAGCTTGAGGGCGAAATATTGGACGAATTGAGCAAAGCCGCAGATTGGCTGGAGAATGAAACGAAAAAAAGAGGAAAAGCAGCCAAAATTATCACCGGAAAAGACGATGCGGAGTTGAAGATACATTATCAGCATCCGAATGTTATCACAGACGAGGTCGGTATACCGTATGATGATGTTTTGCTGATTATGAAAAATTTAAAATTCGGTTCTTATTACAACAGTCTTTCCGAAAAATACAACACACAAAATGTGGCTTTTATTTTACATTTCAATAAAAATGGTAGGTCAAATGCTTATCCTTCTGGTGCTTTAGAAATGTGGAATTCAGAGCTTATGTCATCTGACGAAGCAAATGAAGCAGAGTATGCATATTTTGATATTTGTATGGTATATAGTATGATGCAGTGGAAAAAGACTGTATCTTATGTATATGCACACGAGCTTTTGCATCTTTTCGGTGCCGCAGACCTGTATTACATCGATCAATATGTTGATGAGCGCGGCGAAAATGCTTTAAATATGCATATGGAGAAACAGACGTTGATGTCTAAATATTGTCCGAATGAAATTATGCACTCGTCGTCAAATTCCAACCTTGAAATCGGAGATTTAACAGCATATTTAATCGGTTGGGAGGAAACGGTTCCGATAAAATATGCCTATTTTCTTTACAATCCTTCTTAATAAAGACTATACATTACTTTAAATCAGGTGTCACTGGCAGGCGCAGAAAATGGCTGTTTGTAAAACAAAGTGCGAAAAAGAGGATGCCTTGGGGCACCCTCTTTTTCATTCTGCCGGAACGATCCGGTATAAAAAGCCGTTGCCCTGCTTGCCGACTCGCTCGGTAATACCGATATGATACAGAACATACAGCATTACCCGTGCGGTTGATATCGCACATTTTGCTGTTTTGGCAAAAATAGAAGAAGTAAAACGCTCCGGCAAAAGTTCGGGAATATAGGCGTAAAAATCTGATTTAGAGCGCAATAGAATTTCTCCGGTCAATGCTGACGGAATTTTGTCACACCGAGAGGCATGACGTTTTGGATTTTTATCTTTTTTATTTAAATAACGGTATTCTTCCATTTCCAACAGCGGAAAGCAGAACGAGAGATTTGGGTGAAGCAGCAAATCGGGAATATGGGACAATTCGGCGAAAATATCGGCACGGAAATCTTTGCAGGGAGCGGTACGGGGCTGAGAGAAAGCACCGGAATCCCGGTCTATCCATATTAGTTTGCGCTTGACCGGAACAGGATGCACCACTGTGACCGGGCAAACCTCCAGAAAGGAATTCAGTTTTTCCCGCATAGAGCCGAATTGCGCGGTTTGTATTTCAACAATGCCGTTTTCGCCTACAATATCCGCAACGTATTTCCCGATTTTGATTTCGTGGTTTTCCTGATGCGGCTCGTAATAGCACTTTAAAATTGCGTGAAGCGTTTTTTCACTTAAGGTACCGATTCCACTGCGGGCGCGTTGTTTTCCCAACACGGTTTCACACGCCGCCTGAAATCTTTCTTGATTGACCATAGATCTGGGTTTCCTTTCAAAAAACAATAAAATATTGAAAAAGGGGTTGACAAATAAAATTTAATAGTATATAATTCTAATTAGTAAATATTCTTAATAAGGAACGAAGTATATGAAAGCAACCAGAAATACGATTCAGCGGGACATGGTTTTTACCGCTGTACAACAACTGCATCATCATCCGACTGCAGAAGAAATATATCACTTGGTTGCATCCCGATATCCTAATATCAGCAAAGGAACCGTATACCGCAATCTTAATTTGCTGACGGAGATCGGAGAAATCCAAAAAATCAGTGTACCGGATGCGGCGGATCGGTTTGACTTTAACACGGCTTCCCATTACCATTTAAAATGTAGCTGCTGTGACAGAGTATATGACGTGGATATGGCGTATCAGCAGGACATAGTGTCAAAAATCCGCAACACCAACGGTTTTCTGATCCAACGGCACGATATCGTATTTCAGGGAATCTGCCCCGAGTGCAATGAGCAGAAAGAAGGGGCAGAAAAGCAGGTTGTTTAAAAGAGTATTTTTCTATCGGAAATATTGCTGTTTTGATACACAACGGCAATTTTATAAATAAAATGTTATTAAATTTTCAAAAAAGGAATGGTGACTGAAATGAAAGAATTAAAAGGAACAAAAACAGAAGCAAATTTGTGGGCGGCTTTTGCCGGAGAATCCCAGGCGAGAAACAAATATACTTATTTTTCATCTGCTGCGAAAAAAGAGGGATTCAACCAGATTGCTGCTATCTTTGAGGAAACCGCAAATAATGAAAAAGAGCACGCGAAAATGTGGTTTAAGTTAGCATCAGGCGGAATCGGTTCTACTGCGGACAACCTGAAAGCTGCCGCAGAGGGCGAAAATTACGAGTGGACTGATATGTATGATACTTTTGCAAAGGAAGCCAGAGCAGAGGGCTTTGATAAAATTGCCGAGTTGTTTGAAGGTGTTGCAAAGGTTGAAAAGGAGCACGAGGCAAGATATCGTAAACTGCTCGCAAATGTAGAGTGCGGCGAAGTGTTCCGCAAACCTGATATTGTAGTATGGCAATGTGCAAACTGCGGTCATATTCATGTTGGCACAACTGCTCCTGAGGTATGTCCGGTTTGCGCGCATCCGAGAGCATATTTCCAATTAAAGCCGGAAAATTATTAATGAGCGTTGTCGACTTTATCGACATGTCCACAGGCAAGCCGAAAGGCTTGCCTGTTTTTATTTGTCTGAACTGTCAAAATCAATAGTTTTCCAATCGCCGTTGTTTACGTAAGTCGTGGCGGCGTTTTCCTGCCTCGAATTCTGCAAATTCCTCTTCTGTTTCAGGGATTATGGCAGGAACTCTTTTCGGGCGTTCGTGCTCGTCTAAGGCAACCATCACAACATACGCGCGGTTGACCAGCTTTCGCTCGCCCGAAAGGGATTCGACAAAGGTTTCCACCCGTACCTCCATCGAAGTCGTACCGACATAGGTGATTTTTCCGATCAGTATAATGGTGCTGTTGACATAGGCGGGTGATTTAAATTGCAGGTTATCTACCGAAGCGGTGGTTACTTCCGAATTGGCATGGCGCCGTGCCACTACGCCGGCAACCACATCGATCCACTCCATCAGTACGCCGCCGAATAACCGTTTGTATCCGTTAATATGCTGCGGCATCAGAATTTGAATCTGTTCGGTTCTGGATTCGGACACTTTTTTTGGTGTTAGTTCTTCCATGTTGATGACCATTCCTTTCAGGGTTATGGGAGCTTGTGGGATTATGTATTTAGTATAACACGATTGTAGAGTTTATTCAATTTTATTGTCAATATCAGCGATAATCTCATAAACCTGCCGGAAGAGAACATATCCGGCATTGCACCGTAATTAAAGTTTTGTGTTTTTTCTGTATTCCAAAGGCGTGATGCCGTTTTTCTGCTTAAATTGACGCGAGAAAAAAACGCTGCTTGAATAGCCACATAGCTCTGCGATTTCTGCTACCGTTTTATTGCTGTATAATAAAAACTCGCATGCTTTTTTCATCCTGATATCAATGATATAGTTCTTCAGGGTCATATTTGTGGATTTGAGCAAAATTCTGTTAATGCTGTTTTTATGATAAGAAAAAATTTCAGAAAGCAGGCTGTGTGTGATTCCTTTGTCATAATTGTTTATGATATACTGCAAAAGGCTTTCGGAAATATCTTCCGCTCCGATGCTCTTGCTTTGAGATGTTCTGATCAGCTGGCTGACCAAAACCGAAAGAATATTATCGCATATTTCTGAAGCAAAAGTCTTGTTGAAGCGATATTCTTCAATCATTTCGTTGATACCTGTGATTAAAAATGTATTCTTTGAGATGTTTATTTTGCTCGAAATATTTTGGGCAATATAATCGGATTGATCAGCGGTGAACTCGATTCCGGACAGCAAAAACGGATTGCTGTCGTCAGCGAATATGGTGTTGCTTTTTTGAGGAGGACAATAGAATATATCGCCGATTTTTGCATCATAAGTAACATTGTCTATTTTATATTTCCCGATACCTTTATGAACATACAGCAGATAATGATAATCAAAGATGCGTTTTGGGGTTGAAAAAGATTGCTCGCATTGATATAAATTGATAACGGATAAATGACAGTTGATTTTCACAGGTTACACATCCTTTCAGATTATAGTGCGTTTGTTCTGTTTTATTGGTGATTTGCTGATTGGAAATTGTGCGAATATATTATAATATAATAGTATCGATTTGTAAATGATGTCTGCTGAACAAATCAGGGTTTTCTAAAAAAGGATAAAAACTTGCACTTTGCAACGTATAAACAACGGCAAAATACTTTGATATCCTTGATTGTGCATCGTTCAGTGAGCATGCAACACCAAAATCACGGAGGGAAAATGAATGGAAACCATTATAAAGGCAAAAGAAACGATGACTGCGAAAGAACGGGTAAAACGGACGTTTGCTTTTGAAAAAACGGATCGGGTAACGATCGGATATGATACGAACCCGTCCATTCACCATCGGCTTTGTGCGGCGTTGGGAGTTGCCGATGATGATTTTTTGGCGCTGTATCAAAAGCTTGGCGTGGATTACGTGGGAGCGGGTCCGCAATATGTCGGAAAGCAGATTTATCCGGAAATTCCCGATCGGATTCGAAACGCGGAAAACGGAGCAGTAATGCGATATATTGAAAATGAGTACGGCTCTTATTGTGATTACTGCGATTTTCCGCTGAAGGATGCAGACAGTGAAATCATCGCGAATTATCCGTTCCCCGATCCGAATGATTATGACTATGATGCGGAGGACCGCCGAATTGACCGATTAATAGAGATGGGGTTCGCCATTCATTTGGGAAACCCGGGGCTTGCTGACATATTAAACACAACCGGTATGCTGATGGGTGTGGAGGATGCGCTGATCAATTTGGGAATCGGCGACGAGGCAACACTGGCAATGACGGATCGGCGTTTGGCGGTACAGCTTGAGGTGATAGAACGGCAGCTTATAAAATCAAAGGGCAAAATTGATTTCATTTGGATCGGCGAGGATCTCGGGACGCAGCACACACCAATTATCAGCATGGAGATGTATCAGCGGGTATTACAGCCGCGGCATCAGAAGTTTATTGACTTGGCAAAAGCGTATCATCTGCCGATCATGATACATACCTGCGGCTCTTCCAGCTGGGTGTATGAAACCTTTTATCAGATGGGAATAACCGGAGTGGATACGCTTCAGCCTGAGGCGGCAAACATGTCTCCCTCATATCTGGCAGAGCATTTCGGCGGACGGCTGACCTTTCGGGGGTGCATCTCTACTGCCGGACCGCTGGCTTACGGCACTGCCGCCGAAACGGAACAGATTTGCCGTGAGACACTGGAAACCTTGATGCCCTATGGAGGATATCATTTTGCGCCAACGCATCAGATTCAGGACAACACGCCGGTGGAAAATGTTATCGCCATGTATCAGGCGGCACATCAATACGGATGCTATTAAGCGGTGCCAAAAACAACGGCGCTGTTGGCGCATTGGTTAGAGTTGCAATTCCTGATTTTGTTGTGTCCCGGTATTGAATTTATCAGCCGGCTCTGCTATAATGATATTTAAATGTCGGGAAGCGGATTTTATCCGCTTTTCGTTTTGATATTATGATTGCAAAATCCTTGATTTCATAATCATGATGATTCATATTTGTTACAACAAAAAAACAAGCAGTTTCATGATAATAACAGGATTTTTAGCAATGCTAAAATCAGAGAGTGCGACCGGAGTTTATCCGGAGCAGATTGTTTCGGAAGGGAAGTAATGATTTGCAAACCGGTGAAAAAAAGAAAAAAGGATTCTTCAGCAATCCGACCAGAGTGATTGTCAGCAGCTTTGCCTTGCTGGTTTTGGCGGGAACGGTTTTGCTGATGCTGCCGTTTTCTTCAAAAGCAGGGCATGTTACCGGACCGCTTGAGGCGCTGTTTACCGCCACATCGGCAACTTGTGTCACCGGGTTGGTTGTTTTTGACACCTATGTCTATTGGAGTGTTTTCGGACAGATT
>CAUHFD010000106.1 GCA_959605275.1 uncultured Eubacteriales bacterium
GATATTTTCCCAGCAAATCCTGTCCATCTTCCAAAATCAGTTCCGTGAACTGCTCCAACAGTTTTTCTATGTATTCCCGATGTTCCATGATAAAATTCGTTTTTCCGTTGTGCAAATACCAATCCCAAGTGATAAGCAGCCACCACATGGAATAGGTAATCATATGGTTTGCAAAGTCAGGCAAAGGGGTTTGACGGACAGCAAAATCCAATCCTTCTTCAATGCATTGGTCATAGCCGAAGACTGTGCGGATTGTCAGCATTTCCGGATGCATATCACCGATCCACACCAAACGGTCGCGTTTGATGCCATCCCAAAGATTATTTTGCATGTTCAAATGACAGGTATATGCAGCCACATCATAGATGCGGTTGAGCAGATCATCGTTGCAGCAAAAACTCCCTTTATATTCCAGATCACGATAAGTAAAGACACCCAAAATAGACTTGATTCGCACAGAGGTATTCGGTGAAAGCAGCTCCAGTCGGGCAAACCGATATCCCGTCTGACCGAATTCCATATCACTGAACAGCGTCAGCTGAATATTCATATCACGAATGGAATGATCATTCGTAGCGTTCTTATCGCCGATATTACTCATTGCCTCATTCGCGGATTCTCCGAAAGTAAGGCGAAAATCCGGCGTTACAAGACCACCGTCGCATCTCTCCGTTAAGATTTTAATACCTCCGGCAAATTCCACTCCGAAATCCAGTAAAATTACGGCATGAGCTCCGTCGCCGGTGTTTCTCATTTCCATACTGTCCGGCTCGTCAGTGGATATTTGAACATCTTTCCGAACCAGCAAATTGTCCTCTCCGCTTACATCTCCGGCTTTATAGATTACCGCTTCCGGGAGCAGATACTTTCTGACTTTTTTATCTTCTCCTGCAAAGTGCATCTTACTTATCATTTTAAAACATTCTCCTTCATTTCGTTGTTGCAAAATTATTATCGTCTTCCTTTATATATGTTTGAGTTTTCATACGACCTGACGAAATAAAATAAAGCAGTGTTTATTATACCTGTATTTTGACCTTTTTTCAATCCTTTTCCAAATTTTTCAAAAATATTTTATTTCAGAAGAAATAAAATTCTCCGCGGTATAAAACACGAATTTTCGATTTATATTGTTATTTTTGTACAAATCAAGCATATAATAATTGTTTATGTTTGACACATTGAATATTGCCATTTTATTAAAAAAAGTATATATTAAGTATATATTATTAATAGGAAGATAATACTTCCTGTAAATACAAAAATAGTATTGTTTGCGGTTAAAGTAACTCAAACAAGATATTCCTCCGTTTATCCTAAGCGGTGATTCCGATAGAAAGGCTGGTCATCAATCATGCAAACTATTATTCAACAGATCATTGAAATAGACAAAATGGCTCAACAAAAATATATCGATGCAGAAGCCTATAAGCAAAAAGCCGAACAAGATACATTAGAAGAAATAAAAAAGATGGATCTCGATACACAAAAAAACAGTAACGACAAGTTAAATCGGATGAGAGAAAACCAAAACGTTATGCTGGCTGAAAAAATCGGTGTATTGTCCGAAAAGCTTGCTCGGCAGAAAAAAATGCTCGATCATATGTATGAACAATGCCACGAGAAATGGGAACGTGATTTGTTTCAGAAGGTTCTCGACAAATAAATGATAGGTACCATTAACAAACGGAAGGGAGACATGATAGTGTGTTAAATTCGCTTTCTAATAAAGCTATGATCACCAAATCCCGCGCCATGTATGGAAAGCGGTTAACGAATGAAAACTATCAGGATCTTGTTCGAATGAAGTCAGTTCGGGAAATCGCTGCTTATTTAAAAGAAACCCCTGGATACGCTGACGTTTTATCCAACATTTATCCCGAAAGCGTTCACCGTGGTCAGCTCGAACTGTTACTTCACAAATCTTTGTTCAATAAATATATCCGCTTGACACATTATGATGTTTTGGGAAAGAACAGCTTTTTATCCTTTGTCATTTCACGGCTTGAAATTGAGCAAATTCTTCGCTGTATTATGGGCATCAATGCGAACAACACCGAGAATTTTATCGTAGATTTACCGGGATATCTGATTTCGCACGCCACTTTTCCGATGATTCAGCTTGCCAAGGTCAAAACATTTGAAGAATTACTTGAGGTCATTGATAAAACCCCTTACGAAAAGGTAATACGGCAATTCATACCGAAAAACGGAGAATTGATTGATTACACCGGCTGTGAAGTTTCGCTGCGTACGTTATATTACACACGAATGTTTGCGTTGATTCAGCGTGATTTCAAAGGAAAGCACCGGGATGAACTGGAAGAGATATTAAAAATCGAAGTAGAGTTAATCAATATTTCTACTATCTTCCGCCTGAAATCATTCTTTAAAATGGATGGGCAAGAAATACGAAAATATTTATTTCCTTTCACTTACAGGCTCAAAAAGGAACGATTGGAAAATCTGCTGCAAGCAGAGTCCGGCGAAGATGTTTTCCGGACGATCAACTCCAGTTCCTATGGAAATAAAATTGACAACGATGAATTTTCCTATATTGAAGATGATATCAGACGGTTAAATGCGTATCATAATAAACAGTTGCTGCGATTCTCTTCAAATGCACCGGCAGTCGTATACTGCTTTATGTCGTTAGCTCAAATTGAACTAATCAACATCACCAATATTATTGAGGGTGTACGCTACGATTTGTCGGCAGAAGAAATCCGAAAACTGCTGGTTCTCTTTTAATGAAAAACGAAAGGATGGTAATTAGCGATGTCAATTGAAAAAATGGCATTGGTGAATATCGTCGGTAATATGGAAGATCTTGACGCTTCCTTAAATCAATGTTGCGTCAGTGAATGCTTTCATATTGAATCCGCCGTGCACAATACAGCCGGAAGCGGATTTGTACTGCTGAATGAAACCAACCCTTATTCTGCACCGCTGAAGAAATTACTGGACATTGCCGCAGATATATCAATCAAAGTACAGTATGCCGATTTTTCCGCATTGAATATTCCCAATGATCAACTTGCGGCTAGAGTAGATGAATTGGAAAGCATCGTACATGATCTGAGTGAGAAAAAATCCGCTTTAAATAAGCAAATTTCCGATTATGAGCAGACAATCAAACAATTGGAACATTTAAAAGGCAGCCCGGTCGATTTCGATACGCTTTTTGCCTGCAAAGAAGTTCAGGTAAGATTCGGGCGTCTGCCGGTTGACAGCTACAAAAAGCTGTCATATTACGATCATAAAACATTCTTTTTCTTTGACTATGACCACAATGATGATTATTATTGGGGATATTATATCGCTCCGACTGCAAAAATTTCGGTAATAGATGATATTTTTGCCTCATTATTTTACGAGCGGATTTGGGTTCCGGATTATGCACACGGTACGCCGGACAGTGCCATCGAAGAAATCCGGCATACTTTGGAAGAATCCGGGAAACAATATCGTTTCTATGAGGAACAACTGAAAAAAATCAGCGATGAACACATGGAAGAAATTAATGTATTGTTCAGCAAACTGACTTCGTTAAATGAAACTTTCGACATGAGAAAATATGTTGCGGTATTCAATAACCATTTTTATTTAAACGGATTTATCCCTTTTTCCAAAAAAGAGGAATTTCAAATCGCTTTTAAAAGTATCCACAGTGTAAGCTGTATTGTGAAGCCGCAAGATGCCGACCCATCCTTAACCCCGCCGGTTAAATTAAAAAACGGCTGGTTTGCCAAGCCGTTTGAAAGTTTTGTAACTATGTACGGACTCCCCTCTCATACTGATATTGACCCGACGCCGCTTGTCGCAATCACTTATACCCTTCTGTTCGGATTGATGTTCGGAGACGTCGGACAAGGGCTGGTTATCTCTTTAATCGGCTACTTAATGTATAAGCTGAAAAAAATGGATTTCGGAAAAATTTTGGTTCGTATCGGTTTTTCCAGTGCTTTCTTCGGAGTCATTTACGGATCGGTATTCGGATTTGAAGATTTACTGAATCCGTTCTACCAAAAGGTATTCCATCTTGAAAGCAAACCGATTGAAGTAATGGAGTCCACAAACAGTATTCTGATCGGTGCCGTTATTCTAGGCGCTCTCATGATTATCTTGACGATCTGCATTAACATTATATTGGGAATCAAACATAAAAATTATGAAAGAGCTTTTTTCGGTGCCAACGGTCTGGCAGGTTTAGTATTATACGGCAGTATTTTAGTCGGTGCCGGATTAATGCTCTTGTTGGATATTAATATCTTTCATCCGATCTTTATCATTATATGTATTGTCATTCCTTTGTTGTTAATGTTTTTGCGTGATCCGTTGTCCAAGCTCTGTAAAAAAAGAAAAGATATCAAGCCGGAAGGCGGTATCGGCGGATTCATTACCGAAAACTTTTTCGAACTGTTTGAATTTTTATTAAGCTATGTCACGAACACAATGTCATTCCTTCGTGTCGGCGGTTTTATTCTCAGCCATGCCGGAATGATGGCGGTTGTATTCACACTGGCTCACTCTTTCAACGCCGTAGGAAGCCCGATTGTCATTATTTTCGGAAATATCCTGGTTATGGGAATGGAAGGCTTGATTGTCGGCATTCAGGTGTTAAGATTGGAGTTTTACGAAATTTTCAGCCGTTTCTTTGAAGGTGACGGAAAACCGTTTATTGTTTCCAAAATCAATTATTTAGTTGAAGAAGAAAAATAGAAACAGAATGGATTTTAGGTATTTCTCATAACGATATTGTCTTTCCTGTTTTCGATATTTCAGGTATCGTTTTATTTTGCTTCGCACGCTGCGGTGCGGCGCAATAAAAATATTGCTCAATCGGCGAGAGCCGAACACTTTTCATTCAATGGAGGAACTTATCATGATTAAATTTTTAATTCCGCTTGCAATCGTAGTCCTGTTAGCTATGCCGCTGATTCCCGTTTACAGAGGTGTTACTACCGGTAAAAAGGCAAAACGCGCTGTTATTTACAACTTATGTGCATTCTTTGGTGTCATCGCATTATCTATCTTCTTCCCGGTAAGTGGTATTGTATCCGCTGAAACGACTGCAGCAGCTGCCGGCAGTGCCGCCGGCATGGGATATCTTGCTGCTGCTTTGGTTACCGGATTGTCTGCTTTGGGTGCCGGTATTGCTGTTGCTTCTGCCGCTCCTGCTGCTATCGGCGCTTTTTCGGAAGATCCGAAAGCATTCGGTAAAGCGTTGATCTTCGTTGCTCTGGGCGAAGGTGTTGCGTTGTATGGATTGTTAATCTCCTTTATGATTTTAGGTAAATTATAAAGATCGTACACACGAACCAGATTAAATTTTGATTTGTTTACACAGCAACCGAAAATAAACGGCAAACTCATTAAACTCATTTTGCCTAACTTCTTTAGAATGTTTCCTTCCTATCAGAAAAGAAACGAAATCTTATTGCAGCAACATTTCTGCAAGGAAAGGCTATGACGATGAAGTTTTATTTAATCAGTGATAATATCGATACACAAATCGGCATGCGCCTTGCCGGGATTGAGGGCATCGTTCTTCATGAAAAAAAAGAAATTGCCCAAAAACTGGCAGATGTCTGCAATGATCCGGAATACGGTATTATTTTAATTACAGAAAAGCTTATGAGACGATGTCCCGAAATCATATATGATTTCAAGCTAAATCGTAAACGCCCTCTGATTGTAGAAATCCCTGATCGTCACGGTACTTCTAACATCAGCGATACGATTACACAATATATTTATGAAGCAATCGGCATTCAAATTTAACGTTTTATCTTCTGATTTTCATGCAAAATTTGCGCGTCATTGCTGATGCTCAAAAACTTCGGTTTGAATCGCAATATATGTTTCTGTTTTCGGGTACATCTGAAAAAGCCATATTTCTTATCTTCTCAGATTGTTTCAGAAAAGATTTCCGTCTGTCATTGACATGTTTATGACGGGTTCTGCTTCATTTTACGGCAGTCAATACGTCTGCTAAAAAGTGGTAGAAAGTGTCATTAAACTGTTATTTTATTCATTGTTCGCCGCTATAAGGATACCGTAAGTACAGAATCATCTATGCTTACGGTATCAGGGATAATTCCAGGAGGATTATATTATGTCCGTAATCGACGAAAAGTTACAACGCTTTGAAAATATTATTTTTTCAGATGTAGATGCAAAAGTGAATGCCACGATCGAAGAGGCAGATCGTTACAAAGAAAATGCTCTGTCCGAACATCATGAAAAAATAATGGATAAATATTTTGATTATATGCAAGATCAGGTACATCTGATTCAATCTGACATAAAACGGCAAATGGCAAAGGCTGAATTAAGCGCAAAACGAGAATTATTGCTTTATCGAAATCAAATTTCAGAAAAAGTATTTCAAAACGTCAAAAAGCAACTGAGCGATTTCGCACAGAGCGATGACTATAAAACTTATTTAATAAACAGCATCCGGGATTGCATTAACAATCAGTCCTTGCAGGATATCAAAATTCTGGTTCGTCAGGAGGATCTTGATCTTCTGCGGGAAAACGATTTTACTCAGCAATTTGCCGTCGAACAGGACAGTAGCATTCGGCTTGGCGGATTTATACTCTTGGACAAATCTGCCGGCATGATGATTGATCAAAGCTTTGATTCCAAATTAGATGAACTGTTTTCCTATTTTATTCAAACAAGCGGTTTGATGATCAATCAAAAGCAGTAAGCTGTTATGAACCGGCGTTTGTCCTTTGCATATTACCCTGAGGAAAGGAATGTTATACTGTTGAATAACGTTATATTTTCAATCAACGGTCCTGTTGTCACCGTTAAAGACAGCAAGGATTTCTCCATGCTTGAAATGGTGTATGTGGGAAACAAACGTCTGATCGGCGAAGTTATCAGCGTAAACGATAAAATCACTACCATACAGGTATACGAATCCACTACCGGACTTTGCCCCGGCGAACCGGTTGAACCTACCGGCGCTCCGATGTCCGCTAACTTAGGACCCGGAATATTGTCCAATATATTTGACGGTATTGAACGCCCGCTGAAAAAAATCGCAGAGCAATCAGGTGCCTTTATCTCAGAAGGAAGCAATGTCCCCTCTTTGGATACCGAAAGACAATTCGAGGTAACAGTCACTGCAAAAATCGGTGATTATCTGAAAGGCGGCGATATCTATGCCACCTGCCCCGAAACAGCGCTTATTCTCCATAAATGTATGCTTTCTCCTTATTTGGAGGGTGAAGTTATCAGCGTAAAACCGAATGGATTATATACTGTGAATGACACCGTCGTAACGATCAAAAAGCCAAACGGAGAAACTGAAGATTTAACCCTTTGCCAGAAATGGCCGATTCGCCGCGCCCGTCCCGTAAAAGAACGCAAACCGATTACCAGACCGCTTATTACGGGGCAACGTGTTATTGATACCCTTTTCCCGATCGCAAAAGGCGGTACCGCTGCGATTCCGGGCGGATTCGGAACCGGGAAGACAATGACACAGCATCAGCTTGCAAAATGGTGTGACGCTGATATTATCGTCTATATCGGATGCGGTGAGCGCGGCAATGAAATGACCCAGGTGTTGGATGAATTTTCTCATTTGATCGACCCGAAATCTCAAAAAGCATTGACAGACCGCACCACATTGATTGCCAACACCTCTAATATGCCGGTAGCGGCTCGTGAAGCCTCTATTTACACCGGAATCACCTTAGCGGAATATTACCGTGATATGGGCTATCATGTTGCAATTATGGCGGATTCCACCTCTCGTTGGGCGGAGGCGCTTCGTGAAATCAGCGGTCGGTTGGAAGAAATGCCGGCTGAAGAAGGTTTCCCTGCTTATTTGCCGTCCCGTCTTTCGGAATTCTATGAACGTGCCGGCTACATGGTCAATTTAAATGGTACAGAAG
This sequence comes from uncultured Eubacteriales bacterium, assembly GCA_959605275.1. Classification (GTDB taxonomy): domain Bacteria; phylum Bacillota; class Clostridia; order Oscillospirales; family Ruminococcaceae; genus HGM13222. Next base: position 7,917 of record CAUHFD010000106.1, read on the forward strand.
GATCGGTCACTATCATCGGTGCAGTATCTCCGCAAGGCTCTGATTTTTCGGAGCCGGTTACGCAAAACACAAAACGTTTTGTGCGTTGTTTTTGGGCTTTGGACAAATCCTTGGCTTATGCCAGACACTACCCTGCTATCAACTGGATGACCAGTTACAGCGAATATTTGGATGACTTGAGCAATTATTACAATACACAGGTTGGCAGAGATTTTCTGAAATGCCGCCAGCAAATATCCAATCTCCTTTCTCAGGAAGCGCAACTGATGGAGATCGTAAAATTGATCGGCTCGGACGTTTTGCCGGATCATCAAAAGCTGGTGATCGAAATCGCCAATGTGATCCGTGTCGGTTTCTTGCAGCAAAACGCTTTCCATCAGGATGATACCTTTGTATCCATGGAAAAGCAGCTAAAAATGATGCAGGTGATTTTATATCTTTACAAGCAGGCACAGCGCTATATTGCCAAGCAGATACCGATTTCTCTGATTAATGAAACCGGGCTGTTCGATAAATTAATCAAGATAAAATATGATGTACCGAATGACAAATTGGATTTATTTGACAACTATTACAAAGCGATTGATGACGCCCTGTCAAATCTTGCAGAATCTTAAAAGGAGGGACACGTTAATATGAGTATGCAGTATATCGGTTTAAATGAAATAAACGGTCCTTTAGTCGTTCTTGATCATGTTAAAAATGCAAGCTTTGATGAAATTTGTGAGTTATCCCTGGACAACGGCACCAAGCGGTTGGGTCGTATCGTTGAAATCCAAGGCGAAAAGGTCGTCATTCAGGTTTTTGAGGGCACCAACGGGCTGTCACTGCAAAACACACGAACCAAATTAACCGGACATCCGATGGAAATGCCGCTTTCCCCTGAAGTGTTAGGAAGAATTTTTAATGGCGCAGGCAAACCGATTGACGGTTTGGGAGATATTTACCCCGAGAAATTTGCCGATATTAACGGAAAGCCGTTAAATCCAGTTTCCCGTACCTATCCGCGAAATTACATCCGTACCGGTATTTCTTCCATTGATGCGCTGATGACTTTGATTCGGGGACAAAAATTACCTATTTTTTCCGGCTCCGGTATGAACCACAACAAATTAGCGGTACAAATCGTTCGCCAAGCTAAAATCGCCGATGACAGCGGTCAAAAATTCGGGGTTGTTTTTGCCGCAATGGGCGTAAAAAATGACGTCGCAGATTATTTCCGGCGTTCTTTTGAGGAATCCGGTGTTCTGCAAAAAGTGGTTATGTTTTTAAATTTATCCAATGATCCGATTATTGAAAGAATTCTGACTCCCAGATGT
>CAUHFD010000107.1 GCA_959605275.1 uncultured Eubacteriales bacterium
CCTATTCGCTACCTTTTTATTTCTTTTTTGTCACACATCATTGTACCACCTACAAAATCATTTTAAAAACCAAAATAAAACATCTTGATTTTTTGTTTGAATTATAGTATAATATCTCAAGTAAATGTGCTTTGCAATTTGATATACGGGTATATAGGCCCTGTGCGACTGAATACCGTGAACCATGTCAGGCGGGGAACCGAGCAGCATTAAGCGGCTTTTTCGGTGTGCCGCAGGTAAACCTATATGCTCGTGTATGAGATTGCAAAGCTCTTTTGCTCTGATACTGCTCTCAGCTGAAATGCGCCTATGCCGGCTCAGAGCAAATGAAAAGGAAAGGGTGATGGATATGTATCTGGCATTATATCGGAAATGGCGTCCGAAAGTATTTGAAGATGTTATTTCACAGCCACATATTACGGTCACTCTGAAAAACCAGGTTGTCAACAATCGGGTGGCGCACGCTTATCTGTTTACCGGCTCCCGCGGGACAGGGAAAACCACCTGTTCTAAAATTCTCGCAAAAGCGGTGAACTGTCTGCATCCGGTTGACGGGAATCCTTGTTTGGAATGCGAGGTTTGCAAAGGGATCGAGGACGGTTCCATTATGGATGTCATTGAGATTGATGCGGCCAGCAACAACGGTGTGGAGAACATCAGAGAATTGCGGGAAGAAGCAGTTTATTCTCCGGCAGTCTGTAAATACAAAGTATATATTATTGATGAAACCCATATGCTCAGCACGGGAGCTTTTAATGCGCTACTGAAAATTATGGAGGAGCCGCCGGCACATGTTATTTTCATTCTGGCGACTACCGAAGTGCATAAGGTTCCGGCAACGATTTTATCCCGGTGCCAGCGATTTGATTTTCATCGTATCAAGTCGGAGGATATTGCAAAACGGCTGTTATATATTGCCGAACAGGAAAAGATATCGTTGGAACAGCCTGCCGCTGAGCTGATCGCACGGCTTGCGGACGGCGGTATGCGGGATGCCTTGTCCTTACTGGATCAATGCGCGGCATTTGGTGCACAGGTTGATTTGGATACGGTAAGCAATGCCGCGGGAATTGCCGGCAGGGCGTATTTGTTTGAAATTTGCGACGCGGTATTGTCACAAAATCCGACTGCCGCTTTGGAGGTCATCAGCAAGCTGCATGAAATGTCGGTTGATTTGCAGCAACTTTGCAGTGAGTTGATTTCTCAGTTTCGCAGCCTTATGATATTAAAAGCGGTGTCTAAGCCGGGAGATATGATTGTTGTACTCCCCGATGAAATGGAAAAATTGAAAGAATTATCCAAAGCTTTTTCCATGTCTTCTATTTTGCATTGTCTGGCAGTGCTGCAGGACTGTTTAGAACGGCTGAGCAAAACCTCAGGTAAGCGGATTGAGTTGGAAATGTGTATGATCCGGCTGTGTAATCCGAAATTGGATAGTTCCTCTGACGCTTTGATTCGGCGGTTGGATGATTTGGAATTACAGCTTCGTTCCGGGGCTTTTTCAGCGGAAAATGCTAAACCTGCCAGAACCGCCGTATTGGATGACAAGACGGAAAAAGAAAAGCCGCAAGAAGGTACTACCCAAGCGGAGTCGGTACAAAATAAACGTCCGGTTGCATTGGATATGAGTATGCTCAAGCCGGTCACTTGCTGGGTGGAAATATTGCAGCAGCTTTCTGAAACCGATAAACCATTGCATGGAATGCTGGTTGGCTCAAAGGCTTATTGTTATGAGGATATGTTGTTTATTGATACACCGAATACGATCTTAGGGCAGATGTTGAAGAAGGACGGATGCGCAGTACGGCTGTTGGATGCGGTGCAACTGCATACCGGAAAGCGGTATCGATTACGGCTGAAGACAACGAAAGAAGCTTCGGAGCAAAATAAAGAAAACCCGTTGGACGCTTTGGCAAAACGGGCGCAGGAGAACGGTGTTTCAGTGAATTTACATTAGTTGTTTTTTGCTGGGAAGATCAAAGCTTTTGGTTTGACGATTTTGAAACCGAACTTGATTTTCATTTCCGAAACAGTATTCGGAAAAAGATATATAAATGAATTTATTAACATAATGGAGGATGTTCAGTTATGAAAGCAAGATTGCCAAAAGGAATGGGCGGCGGTCCGAGCAATATGCAGGGGATGATCAAACAGGCACAGAAGATGCAGGAGGAAATGCAGAAGGCGCAAGCGGAGCTGGAAGAAAAAGAATACAAAGTAACCGTTGGCGGCGGTGCAGTAGAAGCAGTTGTATCCGGAAAAAAAGAGCTTGTTTCTTTGACGTTGAAGCCTGAGGTGGTTGATCCTGAGGATATTGAGATGCTGCAGGATCTCATTATCAGTGCGGTCAATGAGGGGGTGCGTCAGGTAGAGGACGAATCAAACGAGCAGATGCAGCATATTACCGGCGGAATGAATATTCCCGGTTTGTTTTAGCTTATGGGATACGACGCATTGCCGCTTACCAAATTAGTGGAGCAATTTGCATCCCTGCCCGGTATCGGACGAAAAACAGCAGGAAGATTGGCGTTTTTTGTTCTAAAGATGACTGATGAGGACGCCAAAGCATTCAGCGATGCTATTTTGGAAGCACATGAAAAAATCCATAATTGCGAAATTTGCCAAAATTATACCGATATGCCGGTTTGTAATATTTGCAGTGATACCCAGAGGGATCGGAGTACGATTTGCGTAGTAGAAGATGCCAAAGATGTACTTGCATTTGAGCGCACGAGGGAATACAAGGGATTGTATCATGTGCTCCATGGCTTGATTTCTCCTATGGACGGGATCGGACCGGAACAGCTGTATGTAAAAGAATTGCTTGCAAGAATTGCCGACGGAGAAGTAAAAGAAGTCATTATGGCAACGAATCCGACTGCCGAGGGAGAAACGACGGCAATGTATATTTCCCGCTTGTTAAAGCCGATGGGAATTAAAGTCACGAGGCTTGCTTATGGTGTCCCTGTCGGCAGCGATTTGGAATATGCTGATGAGGTAACATTATTTCGCGCATTGGAAAATAGAAACGAAATTTAATTCGACAATATTTGCACAGATTATTCGGTATGATTCATGCATAGAATATATGTTGATATAAGGAGGAATAGAATTGGCAGGAACAGGAACAAAGCTGATCACTCAAAATCGAAAAGCAAGACATGATTATTTTGTTCTGGAAACTTATGAAGCCGGAATTGAATTGCTTGGCACCGAAGTGAAGTCTTTGAGAGCCGGTTCTGTCAATCTGAAAGACAGCTGGTGCAGTATTAAAGACGGGGAACTGTTTTTGATGGGAGCGCACATAAGTCCTTATGAAAAGGGAAATATATTTAATCGGGACCCATTGCGTGTTCGCAGACTTTTAATGCATAAAAAAGAAATTATGAAGCTGTTTGGGACCGTTAAACAAGACGGATGCTCTTTGATTCCGTTGTCGTTGTATTTCAAGGGATCTAAAGTCAAGGTAGAAGTAGGCTTATGCAAAGGAAAAAAATTATACGACAAGCGGGCTGATATGGCAAAACGCGATGCCAAGCGAGAAATGGACCGAGCATTAAAAGAGCGGAGCAGAAACTAAATTGACATAGTGTAAAGGTGTGTGTATTATGAGATATGAGGTGTTTGATATTAACATTGATTATCAGAAAATTCATGTAGATAACGGCGGATTTCAGCCGAAAATGTCGGTCTATTTACCGGATAATTCTCCGGAAATACAAATGGACAGAAAACATCCGACTGTTGTGATTTGTCCCGGTGGCGGATATGCCATGACATCTGACCGAGAAGCAGAACCGATTGCCTTAAGATTTGCAGCGGCGGGCTGTAATGCGATTGTCGTTCGGTATAGCTGTGTTCCGGCAAGATTTCCGGCAGCTTTGTTTGAGCTTTCCTATGCCGTGGCAAAAGTTCGTGAAAATGCGCAGAAATGGAATGTTGACACCGATAAAATAGCTGTATGCGGCTTTTCGGCGGGCGGTCATTTGGCAGCAAGTTTTTCTACTCTTTGGAATCGAGATTTTGTGAAAGATTATTTTCATTATCAAGGCGGCGAAAATAAGCCAAATGGTATGATTTTAGGTTATCCGGTCATCACTTCCGGTGAACATGCGCATTGGGGATCTATTGAAAATCTTTTGGGAGAAAAAACAGCAGATTCTGCTTTGTTGGAGCTTGTTTCAGCTGAAAAACAGGTAAGTAATGATACACCGCCTGCATTTATCTGGCACACCTTTGATGATGCTTGTGTTCCGGTGGAAAATTCGCTGGTGTTGGCACAAGCGCTGGCTACCAAGAAAATTTCGACAGAGTTACATATCTTTCCAAGCGGACCGCATGGCTTGTCGCTGTCATCCGAGGAGACCGCCGGTGATCCTTCTATTATTGTACCGGAGTGTCAAGTTTGGATTGATATGGCAATACGTTGGCTGAAAAAATTATAATATTGATATGTGCCTGATTAAATTATTTGATCAGGTCAAATATGGGGGCGTAAAGGTTTCGACGGGGATCAATAGCCATGATAAGCGAGTAGAGCGGGCGAAAGCTCTTTAATCGTCGCAATTTAAATATAAACGCTAACAATAATAAATTAGCTTACGCTGCTTAAGTCAGCGTCATCCTGTTATGAAGTACCACGGTCATAATTAGGGTGTCAAATTAGTGGTGAACGTATCGGATAGCTTGTCTCAGTTTTCGATATGTATTTGAGACTACTGAATCGAACAGCCTGCTTGTCGGCGGTTCGAAGAGGGAATGTTAAAAGATAAGCTACACTCGTAGAAAGTTGTGGGGAAGGGTTTTCGGACAGGAGTTCGACTCTCCTCGCCTCCACCATATTAGCATGATGGTTTTGATACGAAACCATCGTGCTTTTTCTATATCTAAAAAGCCTTTTGGCACAAGGCTTTCTGCCGTTTCGGCATAATGAAATAGTTTCATTGTATCAAAATTAACTCTACAAAAGTCGAAGTGAGAGGACTTAAACCTCCCTATTTTTATTCTCTTCAATCACAATGAAATTCATCTCAAAAAGATTCGTTTCATTGTGGAGATAAGTTTCATCGTGAAAAAGAATAGTTTCATTGTCATTGAAAAATGCTGTATTTAGTGATATAATATATTATAATCTGTTCGATAAACTTGAATTTGACGGAGAGATAGTGAAATGAATATTGAGAATTACAAAGAATATATGACAGCAGAAATGCTGATGGGTCCTAATAGTGCAAGAATCTTGGAAGAGTTGTTGAAACAGTATCCATTGCAACTAAGTGACGAGAACAGGGTGCTTGATTTAGGGTGCGGAAAAGGATTAACAAGCCTTATACTTGCAAGAGAAACAGGGGCGAAAATATGTGCAAATGACCTCTGGGTTAGTGCAGAAGATAATAAAAAGCGATTTGAGGATTGGGGTATTGGCGAACAAATCACACCTGTTTGTGAAGATGCTAACAATTTAAGCTTTGCAAAAAGGCAGTTTGATATTTTAGTCAGCATTGACTCTTATCACTATTTTGCTACTGATATTGGCTTTTTTGAAAATAAGATTTTGCCTTTTCTTAATGATAACGCTGTTGTGTTGATTGGTATTCCTGGCATCAAGGATGAATATACAGGCCGTTCCGAAGAACTTCTTCCTGAATGGTTGGGAAATGAAGCCTATATGTTTAAGAGTCCGATAGAGTGGAAAGAAATCATTGGCAATCACGATAGAATTGAAAAGGTTGAAACTTGGGAAATGGGCTGTTTTGACCTCGCTTGGAATGAGTGGTTCGCCACCGAGCACAAATATGCCTTAGGAGATAAGCAATTTTTTGAAACACTCATCAAGCCATATACCTGTTTTGTTGGTATTTACATCAAGATAAAATAAATAAGCCAATTCCAATTTGTCGGTCGGTTGCATCTCCATTTTCGGTTGCATTTCAATGAAACTTTGCAACCGCTTGCAACCCGTATCAAAAATTGCGTTATAATTCAAACCGACCGTAGACGAACTTATTTCATCTATGGTTATATTAGAATGACTGTCTTGTACATTGTATAAGACAGTCATTTTGTCGTGATAGAGGTGTATTTTATTTGCAAAGATTATAGATGGCTCTGTTTGGGGGAAAGACCGTTTGCAATTGTTTGGCGCAAGATAAAGCGGTTTATCTGATCCTCACTTTTTCAGTTTGTTGACCGTATCATGATCATTTTCTTTGATGTTTCTATAAAAATATGTTATACTGGTACTCGAAAATATCGTGATTGGATCAAAAAGGAATGGTGGATATTATGACAGAATTGATTGCACGGCGACAGTTTATGCCGATGTATATATGGTTGGATATTGCGTTTTTGGCAGTGCTTGCAGGTCTTTTGCTCTATAAAAAGAAATATATGACCGTGCTTGTCGGCTTTGTAATGGGAATTGTTTATATGCTTGTGGATTACGGAATCTTTCATTTGGTTTGCCACGCACGAAGTATTTCTGAGGGACACAGTTTGTTTTGGGTATTGTTTTGGATGTCTATGAGTTACGGCTTTACGAATTTTACATGGATTTGGTTGTGGCTTTCAAAAGACAAGCATCTTTTTGAATGGTCATTGCTGATTCTTCTTTGGTGGTTTTGCTGTCCACTGCTTGTGCAAACATTTGCAGCAAATCAGACGCCGATCATGATACAGCGCACTACCGGCAGTTATCATGGCTATATGGCGGCGATTCTGTTTGTCGGTTATCTGGCTGTAATTATTTACAACTTGATACAGAAAGATCGAACAAAATGTGTCCCTATTCTATGGATTTTGACTATTGGGGTTTTGGTACAATTCGGATGGGAAACCGGGTTGCTTATTGGTGGAATTCGAAGTGCGGGATTTGTTACGACGGAAGACAAGCTGGTTCCGTTGATTGTCAATTCTTTGCTTGAAACCAATCTCGGTATGCCTTATGTGTATTTCATTTTTATTGCTGTTACTGCAAGATTTACGGAGCAGTTTCAAAAAAGACAGCCGGGATTAAGCATCGTGAAGCGCATAGAAGAAAGCAATGCCGAAAAAGTAAGAGATCATGAGGTGTTGCTATGATTAGAACGATTGTAAAAGATGTCATATTTCTCGGACAGCGGTCCGATAAGGCGACGCCGGAGGATGTTTCGGTTGCCGGTGATTTATTGGATACATTGAGAGCAAACGCCGAGCATTGTGTCGGCATGGCGGCGAATATGATCGGCGTAAAAAAGTGCGTGATTGCTTTTGATAATGAGGGTAGTTATATGGTGATGTTTAATCCGGAAATTTTAAAATTTTCAGGTGCTTATGAAGCAGAAGAGGGTTGCCTGTCGCTGATCGGTACTCGTAAAACAAAACGATGGCAATTGATTAAAGTAAAATATCAAAATACTGATTTTCAAACACGTATCAAAACCTTTTCGGGATTGACAGCACAGATCATTCAGCATGAAATTGATCATTGTAACGGGGTGATAATTTGATATGGGCAATGTTGAACAAATAGTACAGACACAGCTTTGGACAATGCAGGATTTAAAATATCGGGATTTTCAATGCAAATTGATGCCGACGGTGGCAACGGATACGGTGATTGGCGTTCGAACTCCGGAATTGCGAAAATTTGCAAAGGAATTCTCTGAAAAGCCGGAAGCAAACGAATTCTTAAAAATTTTACCCCACAAATATTATGAAGAAAATAATCTGCATGGCTTTTTGATTGAAAATATCAAGGATTATGATCGGATTATTGTGGAGCTAGACGCCTTCCTGCCATATGTGGATAACTGGGCAACCTGCGATCTGATAAGACCAAGGGTGTTGAAAAAGCATTTGAAGGAACTGCTTGTAAAAATCCGGGAATGGATAAGTGATGACCATACCTATACCATCCGTTTTGGTATTGAAATGTTAATGAGTTTTTATCTAGATGAACAGTTTTGTCCGGAGTATTTAGAACTTGTTGCCGATATTCGGTCGGAGGAATACTATGTTAACATGATGATTGCCTGGTATTTTGCCACTGCACTGGCAAAACAGTATGATGCTGTATTGCCTTATATTGAACAGCATCGCCTAAACGAATGGACGCATAATAAGGCAATTCAGAAAGCAATTGAAAGTTATCGTGTCTCCGGTGAACAGAAAGCATATTTGCGTACTTTGAAAATAAAATGAGGAAACAATTTTAAACAATACCGCTAGTATCGAAGATGGTGAATCGTAGTTTTTTATTGTTTTTTATGAAAATCATGCTCTTTGGGTTTCAATTTCAGAATCAAATTGAAATCTGTGTTCGTAACAAGAAATGTCTGAATTAAGAATAATACGAAATCTCGCCTTTTTCTTAGTTTGTTCAGCAGGTCTCGTTTTATAATACGGAAAGACATTACAAAAAAAGATGCTGTTTCTTAGCAGATGCTAGCGGTTAGGAAATGAAAAAGATATTTTATGCGGATTGGGGGATGGATGTAAACTCTTATAATCTTTATGATAAACTGGGATTTTTCAACCCAGTTCCTTTTTCAAATAAATCATATCAATAAGTTGAACACCGTACTCAATGATTGGGTGGTCATAATTATTGATAAAAAAATTTTTAATTCGATGACTTTCAATAAAACCGCATTTTTGATAAAAAGGTATGGTAAGTGGACTATCTCCTGTTCCAACTTGAAGCGTTTGAAAGCTGCATTTATATTGTCGCTCGATAAATTGGATCAAAACCCTTCCATAACCTTTACGCTGACTTTGAGGCACTACGGCAATATTTTTGATTTCAAGTATGCCGCCTCCTTCGTCAGTGACAACACACTCCGCTTTTACACCATTATCTTCCAAAACAAACATTATCCCTCTATCAAGGTATCTATTAATCATATCCTCTTGCTCATCCGCAAGAAAAAGAAGTTTCATATAGTCCTTTTTGCCCTTTTTTACTTCTCTAATCTCCATGAACCCGCTCCACTAAATTCCTATTTGTTCTGCTAATATATAATTATATTGGTAAAATCAAGTCCGTCCTTATCCGCCGTAGCAATTTCACATGCCCGCAGGAATTTTTATCCACCCACAAGAGTGGTTGCCATGAAAAAAGGACTTAGCATTTGCTAAGTCCTTTTTTCATGGCTGGGGTGGAAGGATTCGAACCTTCGGAATGACGGAGTCAGAGTCCGTTGCCTTACCGCTTGGCGACACCCCAATATAAAAAATACCGGTGCTTG
>CAUHFD010000108.1 GCA_959605275.1 uncultured Eubacteriales bacterium
TCCCTACTTCGCACTACAACCTTTTATTTTTTCGGAACTGTTTCCCAATCTTTCAAAAAGCGCTCAATTCCTTTTTCGGTCAATGGGTGGTTAATCATCTGTATCATTACTTTATACGGTACCGTCGCAATATCGCAGCCTGCTTTTGCCGCCTCAATTACGTGGATTGGATTACGGATGCTCGCCGCAATAATTTCCGTTTCAATCCCATGCACCGCAAAAATATCTGCGATATCACGAATCAGAATCATTCCCTCTGAGCCGATATCATCCAGCCTGCCTAAGAACGGGCTGACATAGGTCGCTCCTGCACGAGCTGCCAATAATGCCTGTGCCGCCGAAAAAATCAGTGTGACATTCGTTTTTATCTTCTTCGCAGATAATATTTTAACTGCCTTTAATCCCTCTGCACACATTGGAATTTTAATGACAATATTCTTATGTATCTTTGCCAGCTCCAGAGCTTCCTCTACCATTTTTTCATGCTCCAGTGAGATGACTTCTGCCGAGATCGGACCGTCTACAATAGAGGTGATTTCTTTGACAACCTCAACAAAATCCCTGCCCTCTTTTGCGATTAAGGACGGGTTGGTAGTTACACCGCAGATTACACCCAATGATTCTGCTTCTTTGATTTCTTCTACATTTGCAGTATCCACAAATAATCTCATAACAACACATTCCTTCCAAACGTCTATTTTACAACGTACAGATGCTCTCGCAAGTGTTTTTTTTATTGTAACATATTATATAAAATAAATCCAGAAAAATATTGCTCTATATTACTCAATTGTTGCTGTGGTAAAATACAGAGACAGAACAACCCCGATATGAAATCATACCGGGGTTGTTTCGAATATTGCTCTGCCAATTTCAAATTATGACGGTAATACCAAAGTAATAATACGAAGGACAAATAACCCTGCCGCCACATACATAATCGGAGAAATATCTTTCCCTTTTCCAGTTACTAATTTGATGATAACCCATGCCAGCATCCCAAACATAATGCCATTTGCAATAGAATAGGTGAACGGCATCATCACAATTGCAAGGAATCCTCCCACCGTATCGGCAAAATCACCCTCAAAACTCATTTGAGTCACTGCTGACATCATCAATAATCCTACGATAATTAACGCCGGAGCTGTCGCAAAGCTTGGAATTGCCAAAAAAATCGGGGACAAAAATAAAGAAACCAAAAACAGCAAGCCGGTAACTACCGCAGTCAATCCGGTTTTGCCGCCCTCCGCAACACCGGCGCTGGACTCAACATAACTTGTAACAGTAGAGGTGCCGAGCATTGCACCCGAAACCGTACCGATTGCATCTGCCATTAAAGCACGTCCTGCACGTGGCAAATTTCCTTTCTCATCCAGCAGATTTGCTTTCGAGGCAACACCGACCAAAGTTCCCACTGTATCAAATAAATCCACAAAAAGGAACGCAAAAACGATGACCGCAAAAGAAACAATATTATTGATCATATAACTGAAATCAAATTGAAACAACGTCGGCATAATGGACGGCGGAAGGAAAGCGGAGGCATCCGAAAAGTTCGGAATCAAGCTGAAATTCGATACATTGTCCACGTGATACCAGCCACCGAGCTCTGCCACGATTCCCAACAACCATGTACCGACAATGCCGATCAAGATCGCTCCCTTTACTTTAAACGCCATCAAAATCGCAATCAACATCACGCCGATAAGAGCAAGCGCCGCCGGAGCAGAAGACAGATCGCCGAGTTTAATTAAGGTATCGGAAGTAACCTGGTCTCCCACCAAATAAGCATCGCTGACTACAATTCTTGCGCCTTTTAATCCAACAATCGTAATAAACAAACCGATACCGGCAGTAATACCGTATTTCAAATTTGCCGGTATCGCATTAACCAGCTTTTCCCTAAATTTAAACAGCGACAGTAAAATAAAAATAATACCTTCTACCAGAACAGCGGTCAAAGCAATTTTCCAGGCATTATCTCCCAGTCCCATGCCAAGACACACTGTATAAGTAAAGTATGCATTCAATCCCATACCGGAAGCAAGCGCAATCGGATAGTTAGCGAAAAATCCCATAATAAAGGTTGCCAACGCAGCAGACACGGCAGTTGCGGTAAACACCGCGCCCTTGTCCATTCCCGTGGCAGACAGCATATCGGGATTGACCGCAAGGATATACGCCATTGCCAAAAACACGGTAATTCCTGCAACGACCTCAGTTCTGACCGTTGTCCCGTTTTCTTTCAATTTAAAAATTTTTTCTAACATCAAGACACGTCCCTTTCATAAATATCAGCATTGGTGATAGTTCATTCACTTTAATACCAATATCAGATAAAAAAATTCGTATGAAACCATACCCTTCACGCTGAGGATTCTCTGATTGCAGCACCATACAGATGCAAGCATCAATCCGGAAAACTCTTTCATTTGACAATTTATTATACCGTTCTTTTTATTATTTTGTCAATATCATAGCCTTTCTATGCTGACATTCCGATAAATTCTTCATGATCCTAAATTTTCTTTCTAAAATGTGTTTATTTTTTCACGGTTTCGCTATATAATAGAATAGTGAAAAAATCCATTTATCAGGGACAGCTTTCCCCGATTCAGAAAGGCTTGATGACATGGTTGACAATAATATTTTACAAGGAAAAAAGCATCTGCATTTTATCGGTATCGGCGGTTCGGGTATGTATCCCCTCGCCCAAATCCTGCACAGTGAAGGATATTATATCACCGGTTCAGATAATAACGAAACAGATACCCTCGCCGCAGTCCGAAAAATGGGTATCCCTGTGCATCTCGGTCAGTGCGCCGAAAACATTGCCGGCGCTGATTTGATCATACACACGGCTGCAATTATGAATGATAATCCGGAACTGATTGCTGCCAAAGCAAGCGGCGTGCCGGTACTGGAACGCTGTGAGCTGCTGGGATTGATTACCCGCCGCTATCATCATGCCATCTGCGTCAGCGGTACACACGGCAAGACTACGACTTCCTCTATCCTGACACAAATTCTGATGGAGGCAAACATTGATCCCAGTGCCGTAATCGGGGGAAAACTTCCGATTATCGGTGGAAGCGGCAGAGCCGGAAAATCCGATATCATGGTCTGTGAGTCCTGTGAATATGTTGACACCTTTTTACATCTTTCCCCGGATATTGCGATAATATTAAATATTGACCGGGATCATATGGAATATTTTAAAACTTTGGAACGACTGATTGGCTCTTTCCGAAAATTTGCTCAAATGGCAACCAAATCATTGATTGTCAATGGAGATGATGCCAATACAATGAAAGCGGTAGAAGGACTCGGCAAAGAAACCATCACATTCGGTTGGTCAGATACAAACGATTATTACCCTGCTAATATCGGCAGAATAGATGACTGCTTTCGCAGCTATGACCTGATGTACCGCGGAAATAAACGCTGTACTGTTAAGCTTTACGTCCCCGGCAAACATAACATCCTAAACTCCATGGCTGCAGCAGCTGCAGCTTTTGCCGTCGGTGCAACGCCGGAGCAGGTCTCAGCCGGAATTGCGGATTTTCGCGGTGCCGGTCGCCGATTCGAAATTCTGGGAAAATGCAACGGCGCAGTGATTGCCGATGACTATGCGCATCATCCGGCTGAACTCAAAGTCACCTTGGAAGCTGCCAAGGAGCTGCATTACAAACGGGTGTGGGCGGTGTTTCAACCTTTTACTTACTCCCGTACCGCAATGCTGCTGGAGGATTTTGCCAAGGTACTGCCGATTGCCGACAAGGTAGTCATGACCGAAATTATGGGATCACGGGAAAAGAATACCTACAATATTTATACCAAAGATCTCGCTGCAAAAATTGACGGCAGTGTGTGGTTTCCCACCTTTGAGGAGGTTGCCGCTTATCTGCGTCAAAACATCACCGAAGGGGATTTAGTCATTACTCTCGGCTGCGGCGATGTTTATAAAATTGCTAAAATGCTGATACAATAATTTGATGATCGTCTACATCAGCGCAAGGACTGTCCCGCTTTTTTGAGTAGGACAGTCCTTGCGGCATATATGGAAAATTTTTTCCGGAAGATATTGACAAGTAAATATTATTATGATATTATTTTGATATCATAATAATATTAGGAGTGACAAAGATGAATGAAATTATTTTGAGTAATAAAAAAAACGGAATGGCAGTATTGCTGATCACAATATTGATGTATCTACTCGCCATTGCCGTCTGTGTTTTCGGCGGGTTTCTCATTGACGGTTCACTCAGAATCCTCGGAGTCATATTGCTGGTTGTCAGCATTCTCTGGCTCTGTATCGGATGGATTCCGGTAATGGGACTTAAGGTGCTGAAACCACAAGAAGCGCTTGTCCTAACTTTATTTGGAAAATATATAGGAACGCTGAAAAACGAAGGGTTCTATTATGTAAACCCATTTTGTGTCAGCGTGAATCCAGCCGCCAAAACAAAACTGAATCAAAGCGGTGATGTAGACGGCGGTGCGAAAAACACAATTGTATACCCCTCAGTCTCAACAGCAGCAAGTATCGAGACGGTTAACAAAAAAATATCCTTGAAAATCATGACACTGAATAATAATCGGCAAAAAATTAATGACTGTTTGGGCAACCCTGTGGAGATCGGCATTGCAGTGATGTGGCGGGTAGTAGATACCGCAAAAGCAGTATTCAACGTCGACAACTTTAAGGAATACCTGTCTTTGCAGTGTGACAGCGCACTGCGGAATATCGTGCGTATCTATCCTTACGATATCGCACCTAATGTAGATACTACCGGAGACGGCATCGCTGACGAGGGAAGTCTGCGCGGATCGAGCGAAGTAGTCGCTTCCCGTATCCGAGATGAAATTCAGCAAAAAGTCGGCGAGGCAGGCATCGAAATCATCGAAGCACGTATTACCTATCTTGCATACGCACCTGAGATTGCCGCTGTTATGCTGCAAAGACAGCAGGCGTCCGCTATCATTGACGCAAGAAAAATGATCGTGGACGGTGCGGTCGGAATGGTAGAAATGGCGTTGGAGAGGTTAAACAGCAATAGTATTGTAGAGCTGGACGAGGAGCGGAAAGCAGCCATGGTATCCAATCTTTTAGTGGTCCTTTGCGGCAATCATGACGCACAGCCGGTTATCAATTCAGGAAGTTTATATTAAGATGATGAATGAGACACAGCCCAAAAAGCAAGTTCCGCTCCGTCTTTCCGCCAAATTATATGAAGCCATCGCATCATGGGCAGAAGATGATTTCCGTTCCATAAATGGTCAGATTGAATATTTACTGTCCGAATGCGTCCGCCAGCGCAAAAAAAACGGCAAATATGTTTCTGATGAAATTGATTTGCCGCCCGAATTAGATATCTAAAAACTCCGCACCGCTAAAAAGCGGTGCGGAGTTTTTATTGAACGAAACAGAACACATTACCTTAAATCTTTGTAATGTCAATCAGCTCTACATCATGAATTGTTTTATCCATCGCCAAGCAATCCGCAAGGGCGTTCGCCGTATCAATGGAAGTCAGACAAGCGATGGAATGCTCTACCGCTTTTCTGCGAATTTTCACGCTGTCCCGCGCCGGCATTCTTCCTTTCGCAGAGGTAGAAATCACATAGTCGATTTTCCCGCTGTCCAGCAATGTCAGAATATTATTATTCGGATCCTCCGAAATTTTCCGCACCACATTGGTGGCGATCATGTTTTTATTCAGCGTGTTTGCCGTTCCTGCCGTCGCGTAAAGGTCAAATCCCATCGAGGAGAATTTATCCGCCACCTCGATAATTTCCTGCTTGTCGGTATCTCGCACCGAAATCAGGACGCCGCCGTTCTTTTTCATCTTGTATCCGGCAGCAACCAGACCTTTCAGCAGTGCTTCATCTAACGTCTTAGCGATTCCCAGCACTTCGCCGGTAGATTTCATCTCCGGACCGAGGTGAGTATCCACATCGTGCAGCTTTTCAAAGCTGAACACCGGAACTTTAACTGCCACATAATCGCCGCTTGGATACAAGCCGCCCTCATAGCCTAATTCCTTTAAGGTGGAGCCCAGCATAATTTTGGTTGCCAAGTCAACCATCGGTACATTGGTCACCTTGCTGATATACGGCACTGTTCTGGAAGAACGCGGATTCACTTCAATCACATAAACCTCGCCGTTATACACTACATACTGAATGTTCACCAAACCGATTACCTTTAATTCCATCGCAAGCTTGCCGGTATAATCAATAATGGTATTTTTGATCCTCTCGCTGAGATTCTGCGCCGGATAGACCGAAATGGAGTCGCCGGAATGAACGCCGGCACGCTCGACATGCTCCATAATACCCGGAATCAGGTAATCGGTCCCGTCGCAAATCGCGTCAACCTCTACCTCTGTGCCCATCATATATTTATCAATCAGTACCGGATTTTCAATATTGTGGGAAGTGATGATCGCCATGTATTCCACAATATCCTTGTCGGAGTGTGCAATGATCATATTCTGCCCGCCTAAAACATAGGAGGGTCGCATCAGAACCGGATACCCTAAATCATTTGCGGATTGGAGCGCTTCCTCCACCGTAAAGACGGTATGCCCCTGCGGACGGGGAATCCCCAGCTTTTCCAGAACCTCATCAAACCGCTCCCGATCCTCTGCCGCATCAATGCTGTCCGCGCCGGTACCGAGAATGTTTACACCCATATCATTTAAGAATTTGGTCAGCTTAATTGCAGTCTGACCGCCGAACTGCACCACAACGCCGTCCGGTTTTTCGGTCTGTATCAGGTTCCAGACATCTTCCTGATTGAGCGGATCAAAATACAGACGATCACCGGTATCAAAGTCGGTCGAAACCGTTTCCGGATTGTTGTTACAGATAATTGCCTCATATCCCAGTTCTTTCAATGTCCAGACGCAGTGCACCGAGCAATAGTCAAACTCAATTCCCTGACCGATTCGAATCGGTCCGGAACCGAATACCAGCACCTTCTTTTTGCCGTTTTTATGGCGTTCCAAAAACAGCTTGGCTTCGTTTTCCTGGTCGTAGGTCGAATAGAAATATGGTGTTTCCGCCTCAAATTCCGCCGCACAGGTATCTACCATTTTATATGATGCAAACAGCTTATTCGGAATCGTTTGCCCGCTGATTTTTTCTATTGTTTTATCCAAATAGCCGAAATCTTTGGCTTTTTTATATAAAGCATCGGTAAGCTCCTCGGTGGCAATCCGTTTTTCCAGCTTGACCAAATTCAGCATCTTGTAAAGGAACCAGTTGTCGATCATGTTGATTTCGTGAATTTGTTCAGGCGCAATACCACGCTTGAGCGCTTCAAACACCGCAAAAATGCGGCGATCATCGCAGACGCTCATTCTCGCCAGAATTTCTTCATCTGTCAGCTTGGTAAACTCAGGCAGCGTGAGAGTATCCAATCCCAGTTCCGCGCCCCGCACCGCCTTCATCAGTGCCTGTTCAAAGCTGGTGCCGATGCTCATGACCTCTCCGGTTGCTTTCATTTGAGTGCCGAGAGTACGTTTGGCATACACAAATTTATCAAAAGCCCATTTCGGAAATTTCAACACTAAATAGTCAATCGCCGGCTCAAAGCAGGCATAGGTTTTGCCGGTCACCTGATTGATGATTTCATCGAGGGTGTAACCGATTGCGATTCTGGTCGCCACTTTGGCAATCGGATAGCCGGTCGCCTTAGATGCCAGCGCGGATGAACGTGATACACGGGGGTTTACCTCAATGACTGCATATTCCATCGAAGTCGGATGGAGCGCAAACTGACAGTTGCACCCGCCTTCTACTTTCAGTGCCGATACCATGTTAAGCGCCGCTGTACGCAGCATATTATATTCCTTATCTGACAAGGTTACCGCCGGAGCAACCACAATGCTGTCACCGGTGTGTACGCCAACCGGATCCACGTTTTCCATACTGCACACCGTGATGATATTGCCTTTGCTGTCCCGAATGACCTCAAATTCGATCTCTTTCCAGCCGGTGATACATTTTTCCACTAAAATTTGCGTAATGGGAGAAAGTCGCAATCCGTTGCCTGCAATCTCGATCAGTTCGTCTTTATTATTCGCAATACCTCCGCCGGTTCCGCCTAAGGTAAACGCCGGACGGATAATTGCCGGATATCCGATGACTTCATCAATGAACTTTAAAGCGTCCTCTACCGTTTCTACTACCTTGGAAGGAATACACGGTTCACCAATTTCCTCCATGGTGTCCTTAAACGCCTGACGATCCTCGGCACGGTGGATGGTTTCGGGATTGGCGCCCAACAACTTCACGTTCATTTTATCTAAGAAGCCTTCCTCCGCAAGCTGCATCGAAAGCGTCAGCCCGGTCTGACCGCCCAATGTGGAAAGCACGCTGTCCGGACGCTCGATCTCAATTACCCGTTTGACGACATCCAGCGTCAGGGGCTCGATATAAATTTTATCCGCCATCGCTTTGTCGGTCATGATGGTCGCCGGGTTAGAGTTGATCAAAATGACCTCCAAGCCCTCCTGCTTCAAAGCGCGGCAAGCCTGCGCCCCCGCGTAATCAAACTCGGCTGCCTGTCCGATGACAATCGGTCCCGAGCCGATCACCAATACCTTCTTGATATCTGATCTTAATGGCATTTCTATTTTTCTTCCTTTCAGGTTGGATTTCTTATCGGTTGCTTACTTTTGAAGCATTTTGATAAACCGGTCATATTCCGACTCGGGTGCAGATTGATACTGAATCACATTTGGCTGAAACTGAACCGAAAACGCCGGAATTGCGATATATTGGATTCCCTCACAGGTTTTATCATTTGCATTGATGTGACTGATTCTTCCCATATCAACAGTGATGCTCTCATTTTCCACGGCATATCCATGATTCTGCGCCGTCACAAAGGTACGGTTTTGCGTTAAATCGACCACAGGCTGGCTGGCTCCTCGATGTCCGTGCTTTAATTTCACCGTCTTGGCGCCCATTGCCAATGCAAGCAGCTG
>CAUHFD010000109.1 GCA_959605275.1 uncultured Eubacteriales bacterium
ATTGGGAGTAAAACGCAGATCCTCTCCGGTACGATAATCGGTCCCGTTTATTTTGCTGATTTCCTTTGCCGTGATTTTTCGTCCGTTAAGATCAACTGCCCATACACGGAAATAAGCATCATCGTCTTCTCTACTGATTGCCAAAGCACCGTAACTGTGATCGGAGTTTACCGCAGTACTGATTGTTGATGAAATTCTAACAGGAAGATTCATTTTTTCTACGCTGCCGTCTGCATTGCAGGCATAAACGCCTGAGGTTTTTTTCGCATTATCTGTTATACTGACCAAGCAATTGCCGTTAAACGGGTTCCCCATTAAGGAGTATACCACAGAATCCTTAGTAAGCACACCAGCATTGCTCAGTATTTGTTTTGCCTGATGAGAAAAACAAAGCGTAGTCTTCTGCCTGATGTCATAATAAACACCGGAGCAGCCATAATGAGCATCCTGTTGATTTTCGGTATACATCCAAATAAAGCTGTCTCCCACAAAAGCGTTATCTTGTTGCTTATATCCCTCCGGTAATGTCAGCACTGGGTCTTTTGTTTTCGCCGTAGGCACCGTAGAATCTGCTGCGAAATGCACTCCAAGCGGCTGTATCAAGTCTGTTTTTATCCCGGCTGATACACCGGTTCGTTTTGTTTTCTGAAGCAACGCCAACACATTTAACCTTCCCGGCTTATACCACTCCGGAATGGACGGATCACGTTCTGTTTCGGAATCAGAAACAATTTCCGATTCCGGGTCGCTCTGTTGAGACGAATCACCAACGTTTGAAGATACACTTGTGTTTTTTCCGATATTAATCGGATTTCCGCTATTCCACAAGGTCGTGACCGTCATCGTCACAATAGCGATAACCGCTGCCGCCGAACCACACCACAACGATATTTTCCGGCAGGAAGCTTTTTTTAGATCCGGCTCCTTTTTCATTTTTTCCTTAACTTCCGCAATCAATAAGCCGCTCGGCTTGATATCGGCATACATTTGTCTGTACTCTTTATCCAACAAACGACTCATCCCCTTCCAAAATATCCCGCAGCAGTTTTCGGGAACGCATCAACTGCACCCGCACAGTTGCCTCTTTACGACCGAGCACTTTGCTGATTTCCGACACCGGCATGTCCTCATAATAGAACAAATGCACTACCGCACGGTATGCCTCCGGCAACTGATCCACAAGCGGCTTCAGATAACTTTCCTCCTCCGATTGAAACACGAGGTTATCCTCTAACGATTGGGTATGCTTCCGAAACGGCATGTTCCAGAAATTTTTACAACAGTTCACTGTCACTCTGATAAACCAAGCCTTTTCATTGTCTGCGTTTTCAAATTTCGGCGTTTTACGAATATATCGCAGAAACACTTCCTGATAAATATCATCTGCATCGTTTTTATTTCGCACCTGGGCATAAGCCAGTTTATAAACCATGTCGGAATAAGTATCAACCGTTCTATCTATCTCTGCTTGCAGATCGGTTCGTTCCATTTTTATGACCATTCCTTTCCGAAGTCAGTTTCGCACCGTGCCTTCTCTCTTTTGTTGTGCAAAATCCCTTTATCTTCTGTATGTTGAAAATGCAAAAGTAATGTTTGAAAAGATATTTGTGTTTTTCTTCCAAAATCCGTCTTCCTTATATTTTGAATACCCTGTATCCGGTCTAAAAAGTTACATTGTTTTTTATTTTTGTGGCTTTTTACATTTTATCCAATTTTCTCTTGTCGATTTTACCAGGCATTTTTCGAATAAAGATCCCATCTGTTACAAATTTTAACATTATCACTTGTGTTTTGCAATAAAATTATGTATACTATGTAAATAGACCATCCCTACCCAGACTACCGAAACAAAAGCGGCACCTCATTTGTATATATAGTATACACACTTCGGTAAAACAAAAGGAGAGATGCTTCATGAAAACAAATCATCATCGAAAAAAACCCTTCGCTGCCCTTGGCAGCGTACTGCTTGCCGTAACGATCCTTTCTAATTGTACCTCCTGTGCACTGCGCACCAGCGCCGCCGAGCTTTCCGAAGGATATTCCCGCAAAGCAACCGAACAAGGTACGGTGGACGATGCTTTTATCACAGCCCTCTCAAACTTTTCTCTCTCCCTGTTTCGGGAATCGGTCAAAAAGGATGCATCGAACGATTTGATCTCCCCACTTTCGGCAACCCTCTGCCTTGCCATGCTGGCGAACGGCGCAAACGGCAATACAAAAACGCAGATGGAAAATGTCTTGGGGATGAACACGGATGCGCTCAACAAATCCTTATACAGCTATGTTTCCAAGCTTTACACCTCGGATTCCTGCAAAGTGAATCTTGCTAACTCCATCTGGTTTCGGAACACCTATCAGGATCAAATCAGCAAAAACTTTCTACAAACGAATGCAGACTGGTATAATGCCCAGATTTACAGCACCCCGTTTGATAACACCACAGTCAAAGACATCAATAACTGGGTGAAGCATTATTCAGATGGCATGATTGATTCCATCCTGGACAAAATTTCTCCTTCAACCGTCATGTATCTCATTAACGCGCTTACGTTTGACGCAAAATGGGAAACAAAATACAAGAAAGATCAAATACGTGAAAATTTGTTCACCAATTATGATAAGTCACAAACTACAACAGAAATGATGTATTCCGAAGAATCGATTTATCTCTCGGGCGAGGGCGTTCAGGGCTTTGCCAAAAACTATGCGGGCGGACAATACAGCTTTGTCGCCCTGCTTCCGGAGGAAAACAAAGATATTTATGACTATGCGGCTTCTTTGGACGGCAAAGCGTGGCGTTCTCTCTGGAAAAACAAAGAAAACACGGCGGTTCAGGTGGCTATTCCGGAATTCCGTTACGACCGACAAAGAACTCTGATTGACGTCCTGCAAAACCTGGGAATGACCGATATGTTTGATGAAACACTGGCTGATTTTTCTGCTCTTGCCCCGAAGGATTTCCTATACTGCTCCGAAATCAATCAAAAAGTCTTTATTGAGGTGGATCGAAACGGCACAAAAGCGGCTGCGATAACCTGGGCCGGGATGAATAAATCTTCAGCAATGATCGAGGACCAAAAAACCGTATATCTCGACCGTCCTTTTCTCTATGCGATTGCGGACAATCATACCGGGTTGCCGCTCTTTTTGGGAATTGTAACAGCTCTCTGATATACCTAAAAACGCCGTCCTCTCCGTGTGGAGAGGACGGCGTTTTGATATGACTTACAAATTGCTCAAGCTTTGGAATTGCTCTTGCAAAGCAGGATACAATTGCCTGTATAAATGATAAACTTTTTGATAACGCAGATGGTTGTCCTGCTCGGGCTGTACCTCCTTGTCGACACGGATGACAGCAGAACAAGCCTCCTGCACATTGGCGTAAATCCCCGTACCAACGCCGGCAAGCAGTGCAACGCCCAATGCCGGTCCTTCTTTGGAGGACACCGTCTTGACCGGACAGCCGTACAAATCGGCGAGCATTTTTCTCCAGAACGGGCTGCTTCCGCCCCCGCCGCAAGCCAGCATTTCATCGGCGGTAATTCCCATTTCACCGAACACACCCAGGCAATCCTGCAAAGAGTAGGAAACCCCTTCCATCACTGCCCGCAGCATATCTTTTTTGGTATGAATCGCCGACAGCCCGAAAAAGACTCCCCTGGCATTCGGATCCAGATGCGGCGTCCGTTCGCCCATCAGATAAGGAAGATACAACAGTCTGTTTGCGCCGATCGGAACGGTTTGCGCCTCCTGATCCATTAGATAATAGGGATCAACCCCCATCGACTTTGCCGTTTCGATCTCCGCGCCGCAAAATTGATCCCGAAACCATTTCAAGGAAAGTCCCGCACCCTGTGTTACCCCCATAACATGCCAAGCACCCGGCACGGCACAGCAAAACGTATGAACTCTGCCCTTGGGATCAATGGCAATATCGGAAGTATGCGCAAATACCACGCCGCTGGTGCCGATGGTGGTAAATGCCTTCCCGTCTGTAACGACGCCGGTGCCAACCGCTGCAGCCGCATTATCTCCGGCACCGCCTACCACGATGGTATCGGTGGATAACCCGGTCAATGCCGCCGTTTCCTCGGTTAGTTTTCCCGTGACCTCCGGAGATTCATATACCTTTGCAAGCATGGATTTGTCAATATCCAGCTTGTCAAGCACTTCATCCGACCACTGCCGTTTCGGGATATCCAAAAGCTGCATTCCGCTGGCATCCGAAACCTCAGTCGCCAACTCTCCGGTCAGCCGAAAACGAATATAGTCTTTCGGCAGCAAAATATGGCGGCATTTTTCATAAATCTCCGGCTCGTGATTTCTGACCCACAAAATCTTAGATGCCGTAAACCCGGTCAATGCAGGGTTTGCGGTAATGTCGATCAACCGTTCTGCCCCCACACGCTGTGTGATCTCCTCACATTCTTTTCCGGTGCGCTGGTCGCACCAGATAATAGCGTTTCGAAGTACAGCGCCGTTTTGATCCAGCATCACCAACCCGTGCATCTGACCAGAAAGCCCGATTCCTTTGATATCCTCTTTGCGGACACCGCTGTTTTTTACGACCGCCGCAAGAGAGGTCACTGTTGCCTGCCACCAATCCTCAGGAGATTGTTCTGCATAACCGTTTTGCGGCTGATACATCGGATATTCTACTGTATAAGAGGAAACAACTTCCCCGTTTTCATGGAACAAGACCGTTTTTGTCCCGGAAGTTCCGATATCTACACCAATTAAATATGCCAACTGATACACCCTCTTTCTGTATGCTTTCCTGCTCACCTTTTAATCAGAAAACATGATGTCGTTCATGATGCTTTCGAGCAGTTCTTGTCTGCCGCTTGCCACAACGGGACTGCCGTTTTTTAACGCATATGCAGCGACACTTTCCAGAGTCTCGTTGCCTGCAATAATGCTTGCGCCGATTCCTTCTGACCAGCTGGCATAACGTGCTTTCAGCATATCGTCCATTCTGCCGTCCTCCAGAATTGCCGCCGCTTTTTTCAAGCCCAGCGCATAGGTATCCATACCCAAAATATACGCATAAGCGATATCCAGGAACTCATAGGAACCACGGCGTACTTTTGAATCGAAATTCAAACCGCCGTTGGTAAAGCCGCCTGCTTTCAAAACCTCCAGCATACATTTCACAGCGTCATATACATTAGAAGGGAACTGATCGGTATCCCAACCCAGCAGATAATCGCCTTGGTTTGCGTCAATCGAGCCAAACGCGCCGTTAATACGGGCGACCGCAAGCTCATGCTCAAAGTTATGTCCCGCAAGGGTAGCATGATTCGCCTCGATATTCAGTTTGAAATCCTTTTCCAGCCCGTATTTACGTAAGAAAGCAAGTACAGTGGAGGCATCAAAATCATACTGATGCTTGGTCGGCTCTTTCGGCTTCGGCTCAATGTAGAAATCTCCGTCATAGCCTTTAGAACGCGCATACTCTACTGCCATTTTCATCAGTCTTGCCATGTTGTCCAGCTCTAATCCCATGTCGGTGTTCAAAAGAGTTTCATAACCCTCTCTGCCGCCCCAGAACACATAGCCCTTGCCTCCTAATTTGATAGTGGCGTCAATGGCGTTTTTGATCTGGAATGCCGCACAGGCAAACACGTCTGCAAACGGGGAAGTTCCGGCGCCGTGCATATAGCGCGGATTGCCGAAATTGTTGGCGGTGCCCCACAACAATTTAATTCCGGTTTTATCCATCAGCGTCTTAATATAATCAGTCATTTCCTCCAGATTTGCCTGAAATTCAGCCAGCGTCTTTCCCTCGGGCGCAATGTCGACGTCATGGAAGCAGAAATACTCGATTCCCAACTTGGTCATGAATTCAAACGCCGCATCCGCTTTTGCTTTTGCCTGCTTCATCGGATCGGTTTGTCCGTAACTGCGCTCAATGGTCGCCGAGCCGAACGGATCATTCATCCCGGCACACATAGTATGCCAGTAGGACATCGCAAAGCGCAGATGCTCCGACATCTTCTTTCCGAGAATGATTTCATCCTTGTTATAATGCTTAAATGCCAGCGGATTTTTGCTGTCCTTTCCCTCATAACGAATCATCGGTACCTGTTCAAAATACTCTTTCATCTCAATCACCATTCCTTTTTTGAATTTGGTTTTATATTGCTAAATGTGCCGCTTCACCGGATGTATATTGGGAAAAAGCAAATCGAAACGTGCCATTTCTCATTTGCTTTTTTTTGCCTCCGTTCACGTGCACATTATTGACATAATCGAATACGACATTTTGCCGTCATTCTTTACTCAATGTTTTGCCGGATTTTAATTTGACAGGCAGTATACTGATATTCGGAGGCGGGCAAAATGCCGTTGACGATTGCATCAAACAAGATCCGTACCGCGCGGTATCCTTGTTCATAAGGCTCCTGACAGATGGTTGCCGTGATTTTTCTTTCCTTTAGCAACGATACGATCTGCGGCGTACTGTCAAAGCATAAGATATGTATTTTTTGTGATTGCTCCGAAACTGCTCTCGCCACCCCGCTTACGCCTGCTGAAACCATGTAAATCATGTTGACTTCGGGATGTTCCCGCAGCTTTTGCGCAGTAATTCGGTAAGCCTGCTCCTCATCATCCTGATTTTCTACAATATCAATCACCCGGATATCCGCCAGACGATCCTTCAGCGCTCTGCCGAAGCCGTAAATCCGCTTATTGTGTCCCAAATTTTTAATAGAGCCTGTTACAATCAGCAGATTCGTTCGTCCGGGCAAAATGAGTTCGGCTAATCCGGCGGCAGTCTGACCGCTCTTTACATAGTCACAGCCAACATAAGCAATCCGGTCGGTGGCGTCAATGTCGGTATTCACTGTTACAAAACGAATACCTCTATCGGACAATGCATTGATTTTGTCTGCAACCCGCAGATCATTTACCGGCATAATGACAATGCCTTTGACGCCTAGTGAGGCGAACTCGTCCAATGCCGCAAGCTGATTTTCCGGCTGATAACCCTTGACCTCTTTTAAGAGAATTTCCAATCGGAAATCGGCAAGCTCTTTTTCCGCCGCAGCAATTCCTTCCTTGACCTCATCAAAGAAAGCGTTGCCGACCGAATTCAGAAGCACCCCGATTTTAGGCGGATTTTTTCGGCTGGAAAGCGCTTTTCCGGCACGATCCGGCTCATATCCCAGTTCCTTGGCGATCTGTTTGATTTTCTTTTCCACCTCGGGCTTCACGCCGCCTCGATTATGCAGTGCACGATCCACAGTTCCACGGGATACTCCTGCCAGCTCTGCAATTTTCCCGCTTGTTACCGGCATGATAAAATCCCCCCTCCACGTAATGTGCACGTGAACATCTTATCTTTAGGATAGCACATATTCTCCGCTTCGTCAAGACAGAAATGATATTTTCTATCACAAAAACAGAGTGCAGATGTTCTGCTTTGCAAACAAAACATCTGCACCTTGGCTTTTACATATGAAATCAAAATGTTATCTGCGCACCGGCAGCGCATCATACGGGATCACAGACGGCATCTTTGCCGAATCCCACTCTTTTCCGTTGATCCGCGCGGATTTCACCAGCATCGCACTCCGGATATACTCCGGCTTGCCCGGACAGAACGGATAAAGTCCCAGGCAGGAAAACACATACCATGCCGCCATCGTACCGTTGTCCTCATCCCCCGGGAATCCGTCCGGCTCGGAGCTGAACAATTCCTCACAGATTTTCTTCACCCAGAAGTTCGTTTTTTCTTCCTTACCGAGTACCGCGTACATATAAGGAATATGAAAGCTGGGCTGGTTGGATATCGCGCACTGTCCGAAATCCACTGCTGCCATCTCGGTCATTTCATGAATTTCAAAGCCGTATCCGCCTACTTCATAAAGCGGCGGTGTGGCAAACAACTCATCCAATTTTTTTAGCAGCGCTTCTTTCCCCCCGTGGAGCGCAGCCAACCCCTCCACATCATGCGGCACGAAAAAGCTGGTCTGCCAAGGACCGCCCTCGGTATAATCCCGTCCCCAAGCAAATGGGCTGAAATCCGGTCTTTGTTCTCCCTTGCTGTCTCTCGGGCGCATAAACCCGGTGTCTGGATCGAACAAATTCCGGTAATTTTTGGCACGCAAGCGATATTCCTCTGCGATGTCCGGGCAATTCAGCACCTCTGCTACCTGTGCGATACAGAAATCCCCATACGCCGCATCCAGTGTCAGATTGACGCTTTCTTTCTGCTCATCACAGGGCACATAGCCATACTTGAGATAGGACACCACGCCGTGTCTGCCGTCACGCGGATCGGGCGCAGGCTGATTGGCGTGCTTGAGCATTCCCTCCAAGGCGACTTGCAGCAAGTCGGACGACACGATGCCTTTCACCGCCGCATCCGCGATCACAGCATCAATCAGCGTACTCGGCATACAATTCACTTCGCCGATAGACAGCCAGCGCGGCAGCCAACCGCTGTCCCTATAATCGTTGACAAAGCCCTCCAGCATCTCGGCGTATTCCTGGGGCGCAATCAAAGCAAACAAAGGATACACCGTCCGAAAGGTGTCCCAGAATCCGTTATCGGTATACCGCACCCCCGGACGTATTTTTCCGTCACAAGGAGAATAATGAACAGCATTGCCGCTCTCATCCAGCTCGTAAGCCTTATGCGGGAACAAAAAAGTACGATAGAGACAGGTGTAAAAGGTCTTTCTCTGCTTTTCTGTTTCCGCCTCTACTGAAATACGGGAAAGATGCTCTTCCCAAATTTCGGCGGCATTTTGCTGTCTGTCGGCAAAGCTGCCAGCTTCCTGCCGCAGATTGCAAACCGCCTGTTCTTCACTGATATAGGAAATGGCTAATTGAAATTCGGTCTGCGCGGCGGTCAGCGGCAAATGGAACGAACCCTTCGCCTCCTCCGAACAAAGAGTAGCGGTCAGAGAGCCATCCTGATGACCTGCCAATGTACCGGGGAGCTTGTTGCCCTTGTACTCATTTACAGGCT
>CAUHFD010000110.1 GCA_959605275.1 uncultured Eubacteriales bacterium
CTCTACTTTTTTATTGCAGGCTCTATTTGGTTTCCCCAACTTTTATTATAGAGCCTGAAAAGACTGCCGACATAAAATCGACAGTCTTTTTTGGCGGAGATGTGGGGATTTGAACCCCAGCGCCGGCAAAACCGACCTACCGGATTTCGAATCCGGACCCTTCAACCTCTTGGGTACATCTCCATATATGTTAACTCAATTTCTCGAGGTTAACTCAGTTCGACATTATAATATAATAGCTGCCTGTTAATTCAAACAGCCATTATATTATAACATACTTTTTACTCGTTGCCAACAAATTTTTTTAATTTTTGAAAAAAACCTTTTCTTTTTTCATATTGCTTATCTGTTATAGCAGCTTCAAACTGCCGCAGAATATCTTTTTGCGCCTTATTCAAATCTTTCGGCACTTCTATTGTCAACTCTATATACTGATCGCCGCGTCCTCTTCCATTCAGGTTTTGTACGCCGCGCCCTCTAAGCTGAATAACTGTACCCGGTTGAGTCCCTTCTTTTATGATCTGTTTTACCGTCCCGTCTATTGTCGGAACATCTATTTCATCACCTAAACAAGCCTGCATGTAGGTAATCGGCACTTCACACCAAATATCATAACCATCCCGCTTGAATAATACATCCGGTCTAACTGTAATCGAAACATTTAAATCTCCGCTGGGACCGCCGTTTGTTCCGGCATCTCCCTGTCCTCTGACCGTTAACACCTGACCGTCATGAATTCCCGCCGGTATGGTAATTTCCAATCGTTTAGAGACACGTACCGCCCCTGTTCCGCGACACTTTTGGCACGGGCTGCTGATGATTTTCCCTTTTCCCTGACAGCGAGAACAAGTCTTTTGGGTGGTAATCGCTCCAAACGGTGTGCGCTGCTGGACACGAACCTGTCCTGTTCCTCCGCAGTCCGGACATGCTTGCGGACTGCTTCCCGGAGCCGCTCCGGTACCGGAACACTCACTGCAGTTTTCCATTCGCTGTATCGAAATCTGCTTTTTGGTTCCTTTGCATGCTTCAAAAAAGTCAATGGTGATTGCCGTTTGTACGTCTCGTCCCTGACGTGGTGCATTGGGATTGCTTCTTCTGGAATTGCCGAATCCGCCGCCGAAAAAGCCCTCGAAGATATCACCGATATCGCCAAAATCAAATCCTCCGGCGCCATATCCTCCGCCGTATCCGCCGCCTGCCTGAGGATCGACGCCGGCATGACCGAATTGATCATATCTTGCTTTTTTGTCTTTATCCGACAAGACTTCATAGGCTTCGTTTACCTCTTTGAATTTCGCCTCGGCTTCTTTATCATCCGGATTCAAATCCGGATGATACTGCTTGGCAAGCTTTCGATATGCCTTTTTTATCTCTTCATCCGTTGAGCTCTTGGAAACCCCCAAAACCTCATAATAATCACGTTTTGCTGCCAAACTGTAAAACCACCTTTATCACAACTTTGCTATTTTTTCGCAAAGATTGTTTTCTAAATTCTTTCATCAAAATTTATTTTATTCCATTGATATAAACATGGAACAATTCCCCTCCGTATAAACGGAGAGGAATGCTCCGACAGTATATTTGCTTATTTGTTGTCATCAACCTCAGTAGCATCTGTGTTAACGGTACCGTCCTCATTCACGGTAGGACCTGCCTGTGCACCGCCCTGAGCAGCCTGTTCTGCCTGCGCAGCCTGATACAGTTTTGCAGAAATCTCATAGAATGCTTTTTGCAATTCTTCCTGTTTTGCCTTGATTTCTTCAATGTTATTGTTTTTCAGAGCTTCTTTGAGTGCATCAATCTTCGGTTGGATATCCGCTTTTTCCTGCTCTGTAATTTTATCACCGAGCTCGTTCATGGTTTTCTCGGTTTGGAAAATCATCTGATCGGCATTATTCTTGACTTCTGTTTCTTCCCGCAGCTTCTTATCTGCTTCGGCATACTGTTCTGCTTCTTTTACTGCCTTTTCGATGTCCTCTTTCGACATATTAGTGTTCGAAGTAATGGTAACCGTCTGTTCTTTACCGGTGCCTAAATCCTTTGCGGATACGTGTACGATACCGTTGGAGTCGATATCAAAGGTTACTTCAATCTGCGGCACACCACGCATTGCAGCAGGAATACCATCCAACTTGAACAATCCCAAAGTCTTGTTATCTTTTGCAAACTCCCGCTCACCCTGCAAGATGTGAACATCAACAGAGGTTTGATTGTCTGCGGCAGTGGTATAAATCTGAGATTTCTTTACCGGAATCGTTGTGTTGCGTTCAATAATCTTGTTGAACAAACCACCCTGCACCTCAACACCGAGAGACAACGGCGTAACATCAACCAACAGAATACCCTGTACTTCCTTGTTTAAAACACCGCCCTGAATTGCAGCGCCGATTGCAACACATTCATCCGGGTTGATACCTTTAAACGGCTCTACACCCATATATGCCTTAACTGCGTCCTGAACAGCCGGAATTCTGGAAGAACCGCCGACCATCAAAACCTTATGCAGATCACCCGGCTTTAATCCGGCATCAGACATTGCCTGTTTTACCGGTCCCATGGTGGCATCTACCAGGTCAGAAGTTAATTCGTTGAATTTTGCACGAGTCAAAGTCAAATCCAAATGCTTCGGACCAGTCGCGTCAGCGGTAATATATGGCAGGTTGATTGCCGAGCTGGTCATACCGGATAATTCAATTTTTGCTTTTTCCGCCGCTTCTTTCAAACGCTGCATTGCCATTTTATCTGCCTGTAAATCTACGCCGGTTTCCTTTTTGAACTCATCGACCATCCAATTGATGATGCGCTGGTCAAAATCATCACCGCCCAAACGGTTGTTACCAGCAGTAGCCAAAACTTGTTGTACGCCGTCTCCCATTTCAATGATGGAAACATCGAAAGTACCACCGCCGAGGTCATAAACCATGACCTTTTGGTCATCCTCTTTATCTACACCGTATGCCAGAGCAGCAGCGGTCGGCTCGTTGATAATACGCTGTACATTCAAGCCTGCAATGGTTCCTGCATCCTTGGTAGCCTGTCTTTGTGCATCTGAGAAGTAAGCCGGAACGGTAATAACCGCATCGGTCACCTTTTCACCCAAATATGCTTCAGCATCTGCTTTCAGCTTCATTAGAATCATTGCCGAAATTTCCTGTGCAGTATATGCCTTGCCGTCAATGGTTACTTTATAATCTGTACCCATATGCCGTTTGATAGAGCTGACAGTTCTGTCCGGGTTGGTAATAGCCTGACGCTTTGCAACCTGACCGACCATTCTTTCCCCTGTTTTAGAATATGCAACTACTGACGGAGTGGTTCTGGCACCTTCCGCATTTGCAATAACAACTGCTTCGCCGCCTTCCATAACGGCAACACAAGAGTTTGTTGTACCTAAGTCAATACCAATAATTTTAGCCATAATATATTCCTCCAAATTAAATTATATCTTTATTTATGATTTATGCCGTTCCTTACGGATTAGCCACCACAACCATTGCATGACGAATGACTTTATCTCCTAATTGATACCCTTTCTGGAACACCTGACACACAATGTTTTCACCAAAACTGTCATCCTCTTTTTGGCTTACCGCATTATGCAAAGCCGGATCAAATGGTTTGCCTTCCGCTTCTATTTCGGAAACGCCCAACTTTTTCAGCATTTCTGTCAATTGGGTATAGATCATTTCAACCCCTTTTTTATATTCGGTATCCTGTGTTTCACATGCCAGCGCACGTTCGAAATTATCCATGATCGGCAAAAATTCAGTAATGCATTTCATCAGCGCATAAGAATAAGTATCCTGCTTTTCTTTTGCCGTCCGCTTGCGGAAATTATCAAACTCTGCCACCTGACGCAGATAATTCTCGTTCATATTCGCAAGCTCTGCTTTTAGCTGTTCTACCTCAGACAACTCCGGAGGCGTTGCCTGCTCCGCGGCATTCTCCGCCGCTTCGTCCGCTTGCTCTGCTAAAATTTCCTCCTGCTCCGATACCGGAACTTCTTTTTCATCTATATTACTGTCTTTTGCTTTACTCTGTTTGTTTTTCTCCGCCAATTTCTCGTTCCTCCTTGTAATGATCCGGCTCTACAACCTCTGTTAAAAGTTTAGAAACACTGTCTGAAAAATATTCAATATAGGGAATAAACTTCGCATAATCCAGCCGAACCGGTCCGATAATGCCAAGCGCTCCTGCCTCCACATCGCCCAGCCGATACTGCGATAATATCAAGCTGGAATTAGAGATCGCAAACCGATCATTTTCTTTTCCGAAAAAGACGTGTACGCCACTGAAGCATTCGTCCAAAACATGTGCCAGGCTGTCCTTCTTAGACAAGAAATTGGCTACCTCGGAAGTGTTGAAGTCGGTTGACAGCAACTTTTCCTGTCCACTAATATCTACTGTTCCCTCCGCAAGTTCTCCTGTCAGCTCATAAATTGCGTAAAGCAACGGAGACAATGACATCATATAGCTGCCCAACGCCACCGCCAGATTCTGAATAGTCGCCTGATTCAGATCCTCCAATTTTACGCCCTTCAAATGACGGTTCAAAAATTTGACAATGAAATCAATTTGCTCATAACTTAAGTCAAATTCTACTCTGCACACCTTGTTTTTTACATCTCCGGAAGATGTAATAACCAGCAATGCGTAAATACGGCGTCCGGCAGGAATGACTTCCACACGGGAAATGACCGAAATATTCGGCACATTGGAATGATTGACAGCGGCGCATCCGGTTACTTCGGACAACGCTTTCACTGCATGCTCAACAACATCTCCCGCCGCAGCTACATGACTTCCCAGCATATTATCTATCATTCGCTTTTCATCCTGCGACAGCGGAGCCGGTTTCATCAGCTCATCAATATACAGCCGATATCCGAGATGGGTAGGCACCCGCCCCGAAGACGTATGCGGTTGTTCCAGTAAACCTAATCTTTCCAGTGCAGCCATATCGTTTCGAATCGTGGCAGAGGATACCGAGTTGTCTAACATAGAAGCAATCGTTTTCGAACCTACCGGCTCACCCGACTTTACAAACTCATCAATAATGATAGATAATATTTTCTGCTTTCTGCTATCTATCTCCATCCTCTTTTGCCACCTCCTATGACAAAATTAACACTGCTTTCTCTTTTTTGATTTTCATTAGCACTCTATACCTTTGAGTGCTAATATTAATATTACCCTTGATATTTGAAACATTCAAGACTTAATTGTGAACAAAATATAAATTCGGCTTTTTCGGTATGCAGGTGCGCACAAAATGACATAATAATGAATGTCTGCCATAGAATTTGAAATTCAAAAGGAACATGTACGGTCAATTGACTTGAAAGGGAGGATTGCCGCTTGAAAAATATATTGCGAAAACGTATTTTATCTTTCACAATCTGTTTAGCAATCTTTGCCTTCATCTGTCTTTCCGGATGCCGCGTTGAGGTAAAAGAATCCGAGGGAAAACCGTTTACTTCGGAAAATCTGCAAAAAATTGTACTTACGATTTCAGGAGTTGGATTGGGATTCTCGCCGGAAAACCAATCAGACGAAGAAATGCTTACCTCTTTTGAGAAAAACAGCGGAGCTAAGATTGTTATTTCACAGACTGCGCACACCAACAATGGGCAGACATACCTATCCTATTTGGATTTGTTGGATCATTCCGCCAGTCTGCCCGATATTATTATATTTCCTTCCTTGTCTGCAATATCCGAAAAATTAATTTTATACGACATTACGGATATGGTCACCGCCGAACAAGATTGGAAAGAAGTACCGATTCCGCTTCAGAAAGCCGTCACCACTGCAGAAAACATTTTTGCTGTTCCGCTGCGATATTCCCTGGAAGGATATTTTATCAATCAGGATCTGTTTCAAAAAGAAAAGCTGTCTGTGCCCTCTTTCGGATTTACTTTCAACTATTTCACACAAAGCATACAAAATCTTACCGCAAACAAGCAGATCATCCCGTTGTCAAATTTTTATGATATTCCGCTGTGGTATCCGTTGACGAAAGAAGATTCTGCTGTTTGGGGCGCATACGGTAAAAATGGATTTGATCTGGAAAACAAAATTTTTTCAACCGGTATTCATTATGCGTGGCAGTTGAAAAAAGAGTGCTATTCCAGCGCAGACGCCGCAAATCTGCCGGCATACTCCCCCAACACCGCACAATCGCAATGGAAAAGCAGCAAAACCGCTTTTTTGTATGAAAGCACCCAAAATCTGTCTGATATTAAAACCGACACTTTCACCGGTTCTTTTATCGGTATTCCGGGCAAAACATCGGTAATTGATGCAAGTTATATCGGCATTACTGCCAATGCCGCTCATAAAAAAGAGGCCTTTGCCTTGATCAAATGGCTGAGTTTCTCAAGTGACGGAGTTAAAAAAAGGTTATCATCCACCAGCAATCCGATGACAAATCAAATCCCGCTTACCCAAAACAGCAATCTGCTGCAGCAGTTTTTAAAGCAATGCAATTATAAAGGTATCGCTGAAGCTTTGGAACAGATTAATCAAGCAGTTGTGAAGGGAGACGATTATCTTCCTCAATATACCAACGTCATGTTTCAAACCCAGTATCATCTCAGTGATAGTCAAGAATCCTATTCATTGGAGAAAATTTTACAAATGGCGATAGACGGCAAGCTCTCTTATGCTGAAATTTCCAAAGAGCTCAACCGTCTGGTTCATCGAAAGGAGGACAGTTCAACATGAAAAGAAAGATATTGACGGCATTTTGCCTGATTGCTGTCATTATGGGGGTCTTGTTTTTTCGGCTGTACTCTCTGAGCAGTTCCGAAAAACTTGCCTCAGCCGCAAATCGGCAGGGAACCAAAACTTTAACCGTTTATCAGTCTCGTGGTCAAATCTACGACTGCAATTATCAAAAAATGGTCAACACCGCGAAAGGCTATATCGCTTCTGTGCTTCCATCCCCCTCCTCTGCAAGCCTTTTACTTGATTATGTGCCGGTGCTCAAACGTTCCTCCGTGTTGGATCAGTTACAGAAAGGCGCCTTATTTACCACAGTGCTGGAACGTCCGCTTCCGAACGACACAATTGATCTGCATTCTTTTCCCTACTATAAAAGATATGAAGATAAACAATCTGCCGTCCACATTATCGGGCACCTGACAAACGGAAATCTGGACGGAGGATACGGGATTGAAAAAGCATATGACAGCTTTCTGAAAGAAAACACCACCAAAACTACGATTACTTATTTTTTAGATGCACTCGGTCGCTCCATTCAGGGAAAACAGCCGCAACTCAATCTGGAAAATGCCTCGTCAGCCGGCGTTGTATTAACAATTGACAGCCGGATTCAAACAATTTGCGAAGAAGTCGGTGAAAAAATGCTTGCAAAGGGAGCCATCGTTGTCATGACACCAAACGGAAACATCAAAGCCTGTGCCAGCTTCCCGACCTTTTCTCCGAACAATCTGACAGAAAGTCTGAATGATCAGGAAAACAAACCGATGTTTAACCGTGCATTCGGCAGCTATAATGTCGGCTCTACCTTTAAAATTTCTACTGCCGCTGCCGCACTGGAAAGTGGTATCAGTCCAAATTACACCTATCGCTGCACCGGAGAAATCAATGTAAACGGGCAAATTTTTAAATGCCACAAGCATGAAGGACACGGTGTTTTAAATATGAAACAAGCTATGGCGGAATCCTGCAATCCCTATTTCATCTCCCTCGGTTTAAAACTAAACAAAGAAAAGATGTATCAGATGGCAAAGGATCTGTCCTTTTCCAAAACCACTGAATTAGCGCCCGGATTTTCGCCCCAATCGGGTTATCTGCCCACTGTCAAAGAATTGTTCAATCCCGCGGATGTTGCAAACTTCAGCTTTGGTCAAGGTCTTTTGATGGCAACGCCGATCCAGCTGACACAAATGATGTGCAGTATTGTAAATGACGGAAAAACACCCTCTCCAAAGCTGGTGGAAGGACTATCACAGGACGGGAAAACATTATTTAGCTCCAGTCAGAGCAGTGCCGCTATTGACGCAATGAAGCCCGAAACCGCCGCCCAAATCAAAAGTTTTCTCGTATACAGTGTCATGAATAAGGCAAATCAATATGCGAAGCCTACCAAAACAACTGCCGGCGGAAAAACAGCTACTGCCCAAACCGGAAATTATATCGGAGAGGAAGAAATCAATCAAGGATGGTTCTGTGGTTTTTTCCCTGCCGAAGAGCCAAAATACGTCGTCACCGTTTTATGTGAAAATGCCGAAAGCGGAAATATCTCAGCCAGTCCGGTATTTCGCGAAATTGCTGACAGAGTCACTGCAGAATGTCCATCATAAATCATTCATCAATTGCCCGAAAATGATTTATGCACACTTCAGCGCAACGCAATAAAAAATAGTCAGATTTAAAAAATCCAAAGTATATTTTTTGTTATTTCACGACGGATTTGCTTCTCAAATCCTGTTTCATAATAAAAAATAGAATTGATTTTCACACAGCCTATCGGCTGATTTTTCAGAAGTATTATTTTATTTTGCTTTTGCACACTTCAGTGCAACGCAATAAAAAATTTCCTTATTTTTCAAAATGCATTCATGTTATCATCACATTCCCCGACTATACTATAATCATAACAACAAGGCGACTTCATAAAATCAAATACTGTTGCCTGCCGAATGGAAGCATATTACAAGGAGTCGGTACCAGCCAAACCGGTTTCTTGTCGGAATACCGGTTCGGCAGGAAAACAGACCAAAAGCTCCTCATATGGAAACATATGATTTTGGAATAAAGCTTCTTGATTTAAGAAGCACAGAATGTAGACAAACTATAAGTCACAGCCCTTTTTAATGGAAAAACCGAGGACATGTGCATCGCGTCTTGCTTATCAAGACGAACGACCATCGACAATCCGCGTCGCAACGCGGATTGGGGGGTGAGGTTGGGAGAGGGGA
>CAUHFD010000111.1 GCA_959605275.1 uncultured Eubacteriales bacterium
ATACACGAAATCAAAGATTTCTAGTATTCACAAGAACATTGAAACACTGCTCGCTCCGCTGTGCAAGCGGAATGTGTTATAATAAATAAAATCCAAGCACCGTCTACCTTGCAAAAGCGATGGCGTTAGCACATTTAATATACATATGATTTTTCCGAGAAAGGAATGAACGATTGATATGCTCAATGAACTTGCCGCCCAAATATATGATTATGTTGCAGAGAGAATTCAAGAAAATTATTCCCCCACCGTTCGTGAAATCTGTACCGATTTGGGAATCAAGTCAACATCAACCGTACATAAATATCTGAATATGCTGATCGAAGAAGGTCTGCTGGAAAAGGACGGCGGTTTGAACCGAGCTATCCGACTGCCTAACAGCGGTCATTCCACGCAAGTTCCGATATTAGGTAAAGTAGCTGCAGGCATGCCGATCACTGCCATTGAAAATATCGAAGGATATCTTCCTTTTTCCGGATTGCACCCAAATGAGAAAGATGTTTTCGCATTGCGGGTACAAGGAGAAAGTATGATAAATGCCGGCATATTGGACGGCGACTATATTGTTGCGAAGCGAACTTCCTATGCGGAAAACGGACAAATGGTCATTGCAATGATTGAAGACGAGGCAACGGTCAAAACCTTTTACAAAGAAAACGGACATTTTCGATTACAGCCGGAAAACGATACCATGCAACCGATCATCAGCGAACAAGTCGTGATTTTAGGACGAGTGATCGGATTGGTTCGAAATTATGAATAACCCAACAACAGGGACTGTCGCAAAATGAAAAATTTGCGACAGTCCCTGTTTTCAGCATTCTGCTATAATATGGTGTTTTTGTCCGTCCAACACAACATATTCACAGGTGATTCCATTGTCATTTAAAGCAGAAGATCCCGTATTTTTTACTTCAATTTCTAAGTGTGTATCCTGTATTTTCAGTGATGCGGTAAATCCGTCCCAGCATTTGGGAATCATGGGGTGAAGATACAGCCTTCCGAACCGCAGCTGTATGCCCAAAAAATATTCCAACACCGTTTTAAAATACCAGCCTGCCGCACCGGTATAAATGCTCCACCCACCGCGTCCGTACGCGCCCGGATTGGTATAAATATCCGCCACCATATAATATGGTTCTGCCAGATATTTTTCAGACAATTCCTTATTTTCATACCGATGTGCAGGATTCAGCATTTGCAGCAATTCATAGCCGCGCTGTATATTCCCCGACTGCAAAGTTGCCATGGCATACCAAACCGCGCTGTGCGTATACTGACCGCCGTTTTCCCGAATACCGATTGGATAAGCTTTTACATAACCCGGATTCTGCTCTGAAATATCATACGCCGGAGCGAATAGTTCAATGAGCTGGTTATCCTGATCAACCAACTGTGTATATACGCTGTCAAGAGCAGCGGAAATCCGCTCCCTATTCTCCATACCGGATAATACACTAAAGCTTTGAGGCAGCGAATCAATTTTGCACTCTTCCGATTGATTGGAGCCCATCTTATCCCCGTCATCAAAAAAGGCGCGAAGATACCATTCTCCATCCCAAGCTGACTCTTCCACCGCTTCCAATAATTTTTGAGCGGTGTCGGAAAGTTGCACAGAATAATCATGATCTCCGTATTGCTCGGCAATGGGCGCGAATCGCTTCATAACCAACGCCAAAAACTGAGTCAGCCATACGCTTTCTCCCTCACCGCCGGCTCCTACCCGGTTATATCCATCGTTCCAATCACCCGATCCCATTAAAACCAGTCTATGCCTTCCCAGCCGATATGCTTTGTCAATCGCACGAATACAATGCCGAAAAACGCTTTCTTTTATCTCAGACGTTTCAACGGTCACATATCTGTCCTGCTCCTGTTGTCCAAGCAGCGGCGCTTCCGCATAACAGACCGGCACATCCAGTACCGAATAATCATTTGTTTTTTCAATATATTCACAAACAGCATAAACCAGCCACAACAGATCATCAGAATAGCGGGTTCTGACTCCTTTTTTGCCTCCGCCGCTTTTCGGCAAATTGTGCCACCAATGCAAAACATCCCCCTCAATAAACTGACTGGCAGCAGCACGGATGATGTGTGTTCGGGCAGTATGCGGCGCAAGCACCGAAAGATTCGCTACATCTTGTAACTGATCACGAAATCCCCATGCACCGCCGCACTGATAAAATCCTGTTCTGGCAAACACTCTGGATGTGATCGTTTGCCATGGCAGCCAGGTATTTAACAAATAATTCAATGATTTATCCGGTGTTTGAACGGTTAAGCTATTCGGAAAGCAAAACGCTTCGCCGTAGTTTTTCCGTAAGATTTGATGCAACCCTTCTTCAGACGCTGAAAAACCCAGTACAAAATTTATTTTTTCTTTTTTCCGGGGCGGCAATTCTTTTTTTACTATCAAAACGCCGCATGGATCATAGTTAGGAGCATTTTCCGGTGTTTCCCAGTTGCCTGACCAAAAGCCCGGTCTTCCGCAGGTATATTTGCATTCACTGTCTGTATAGATGCCCATATATGCTTTCATGGACTGTTCGAAGCTGTTGCGGAAAATCAAAGAACGATCATCATACTGTGCAGTAATAAACTTCACATTTTGTCGGTCCACTCCCAATACCGGTTCGGTATAATACGCACACTCCAATGTTATCGGACGATCGGTTTTATTGTAAAACTCCACAGAGATATTTTTTGACAAATCTTTTTGATGCACCGACACCCAAACATCTGAGTGAATATTCCGAAAAGTTCCGCTGTACCGCGCTCCTCTCGGAGAAAATTCTGTTCTTGCGCCGTTCGTTAAATTATAGTATGCTCCATCTGCTCTCACAATCAACATCTCCCCCTGATTATCGGTCATCGTGTCATTACTCCAGGGCGTCAACTTATTTTCCCGCGCATTGACTGCCCATGTGTAACCAAGGCTTTTATCAGACACCAAGGTTCCAAAAGCGGGATTGGCAAGGAGGTGGCACCACGGCAAATGGGGAGACTGCTCAACAACAAACCGGTCCTCTGTAAAAACACCTGATTCTACCTGATATTTTGCACCTTGCAGTTCTATTTCAGAAGGTGAAACAGAATTCAGTTTAATAGGTGTATAAAGCTCAATCGGTTTATTAATGCGTACCATGGATCTCGGTGCAATATGACAGGCCGCAGCCCGCAGTAAATGCACAATACTTTCGTCTCCGCTGATATTGACCAGGTGTATTCCTCCGCCGGCATCTAACATTCCCGCTTGATCCAGCTTATCAATCTGATTGCCAATCATATTCAAAACAGGCTTGATATAGTCTCCATCATCGCGGTAAGACAAAACCAAATCATATTCTATATGGCACATGTTCATTCTTTTATGGCAGGAAAGATATGTTTTTACCCGTTCAATATCTTTCTCGTTTAACACCTCAAGCAGCACAATCGGCAAGTCTCCTGATATTCCAAAGCGCCACAATGC
Organism: uncultured Eubacteriales bacterium; assembly: GCA_959605275.1. Lineage (GTDB taxonomy): Bacteria > Bacillota > Clostridia > Oscillospirales > Ruminococcaceae > HGM13222. Next base: position 3,476 of record CAUHFD010000111.1, read on the forward strand.
CGTTTTATGCTGCTCCGTTTTTCGCACCGATTCCAAGCTAAGATCAGTGTCCGGCTTGCGAAACACAATTTGTGGGAGGAGAACAGAACGAAGTCTCCCTTCCAGCGAATCATTCGGCATCAGTGAACCTGCGGCTGTTTCATCAGTTATCGCGCCTTCGGCACGAACAGCAATAATTCCGTTAATTGCCTGTTCTCTTGTTCTTCCCGAGGACAACAGCAAGGTATATTCTCGTTGGCTTTTCGGTAAAATCGTTGTCTGAAATTTAATCGCTATGCAAGGATCGGGAGTGCCCTTCCCTCTGCCGAATTTTTTCTCAAAGGCTTGCGAAAGTGAAAAAATACCCTCCGGTCGTTCCAGAATATTTTCACGGTTCGCTTCATATTCAAACCGAACTTCCTCCAAAAAGCCAACCGCCAAAAAGGCAGGTTCTTCCTCACCTCTTAATTTCCTGGAAGCAAGCAGGACATTGGAAACTTTATCATATTGTATCTGAACAAACATCTTTGAAAAAGCAGGATGTGAGATATCGTCCCGATATGCAATCAAGGATGGTTCCAGATAAAACAGCAGCTGACTGTCAGCTTTCTCGGCAGAATCGTTACGCACCACAAACTGACGTTGTTCACAAGGGAGAGCATTATGCAAAAGTATTTTCATTCCGGTTTGCATCTCATTGAAACTGGAAAGATAATACATGCTGTTTTCAGATATAGTCACGCGATATTCCATATTGTTATCATAAAAAGGAGCATAAGTGAATGGCAATATCTCCTCTCCTGTTTTTACCAAAGCAAAAACTCCCATCGGACGCCGCAGGAGATCAATCGAACGTCTGGTCATATCCTTTCCCTGATACTGCAAAAAGGATACGCCGCAATCGGTCAGTACAGAAGTAATCTCCCCGTTTGAAAGAAAATGTGCACGCGGACTTTGCGGATAAATATTGCTGTATTCTAAATCCATCGTACTCTCCTTTCCTGCCTTTCTATTAAACTCCCGCTCATAAATATCCTCAAAAACAACGCTGCCTGCAATGACCTTCTCCTGTAACAATTCGTTTGCCCGATTCATCATTTTGTCCCGCAGAAATCTTTGCTGCATCACATTCTCATTTAATGTATTATTCGCCGCGATAATGCTCATACCGATATGATGCGCCATATAACTTTTAATGATCTGATAATGATTTTCCTGTACCCGTTCCGGCGTAAAGTCAATTGCTTCATAATGTCCGTATTTTCCATACAATCCGATTCTTTTCAGCCATGCCAAATTATTGTAAGAGGCTTCAAAATCATAGGGCAAAGTTAAAAAACTGGAATAAGGGGAAATCACAGTGTTTCGATTTTGACCTTTTTTCAGCGCAAGCTTTTGCACACCAAAAGCTTTATATTGATATCTCAACTGGGTATCAAAAGCATAATACCCGCTTTCCGATATTCCGAAGGGGACCCCTTTTTGTTTTGCACGCCTTTTTTGGCAGTACAGACAAAAGCGAAGTCCTTCATAACCCATTGAACCGTCAATGCAGTGCAGCAGCAGCTCCGGCATAAAATATTCGAACATGGTGCCGGTCCACGACAGCGGCCCCGTATAGAAATTCATTCTGGCAAGCGTGCGTCCCAATGCTGACCAATGCTTAACCGGAACCTGCCTTTTGGCAATAGCAAAATAACTGGTCATCCTTGCCTCACTCATCAGCATATCATAGCTGGACGGACTCAGCCTTTCTGCCTTGCTGTCATATCCGATACTGAAAAGCTTTTTATTTTCATCGTAAAATACACTTAAATCAGTCTTCTCAATTAATGCTTCTATCCGTTCCGCCAGCAATGGAATCTGCTCGCTTTCCCCCCGATATTCCAGTAATCCTTCCTTCAGGGCAACTAGACAGCAAACAAAATTTCCGCTGTCCACTGTTGAAACATACTGTGGTTCCAACACCTCCAACGTTTTGGTATGATACCAATTATAAAGATTTCCATGAAACTTTTTCATTTTTTCTACGGTATCTATGGAATGCGATATTTTCTCTGCCATGGTCTGCGTGTCTGTAAAACGCATATCTCTTGCCGAAAGTACGGACAGCAAATACATACCGATATTGGTAGGAGAGGTACGATGTGCCAACTGATAAATCGGTGCTTCCTGTACATTATCGGGCGGCAGATAATTTTCTCCGGCAGTGACATAATCGTTATAAAAGCCCCACATTGACGCAGTATAGGAAAGAATCGTATCACTCTGTTCTTCAGTAATCATGCGGTTTTCTGCGGGATATTTTTTCTGAGAATACAAGATCAACGGGATGCCGGACAAAAACAACAACCCCAATAAACGGGTAAAGCCATACCCCAGCACCAAAAATAAAACGCCGAGCGGAACCGAATACCAATCAGAACGAACTGCTTGCCAAAAGCCGTGTTTTCCCTTTTCCGCCTGTGCCGCAGTTGTCCATTCCATTAAATTTTTATGAGAGATGAATCGGCGATATAACGCTCTGATTGCCGCATCCATCCCACATACTGCGCTTTTGGGCAGTAAAATCAATTCATAGGAGCATTGCGCCAAAAGCTCAAAAGTTACGGGCAGTGTTTTGGAATAATATTTTCTTGATAACGTAAAAAATCCCCCGGTTAACAGCGTCCAAAGCAAATTAAACAAAAAGCCGGATGCTGCCGCCAAAATGGAGACCGAAACAAGCAATGCGCTTACTTTGGCAGGAAGGAATAATGCAAGCAGCATACAACGCAGAATCAACCAAGGAGTCAACTCCCTGCGCAAATTATCAAACAGCTTAAACCGACTTAATCCGTTCAGCGGATTTCTGATTCTATCGTGCGCTGTTTCAATGTTGGAAAATAAATACGGTATGTTCTGATAATCTCCTCTGATCCAACGGTGCAGACGCTTAAAATAAGAACCGGCTGACTGCGGAAACCCGTCCAGCAATTCCACATCTGACACAAATGCTGTCCGCAAAAAACTGCCCTCTAATATGTCATGACTCAAAACAACCTCTCCGGGAAAGCGATCTTTTAGTACTTTGTAAAACAGTGCAACATCGATGAGTCCTTTACCGGCAAAAATGCCCTCTCCGAACAGATCCTGATACAAATCTCCGCAGCTCTTGTCATAAGCGGAAATGCCTCCTAGCCCCCCCATGATTTTAGAAAAAGGAGTTTTTAACGAATCCTTTAGGTCGATCCCTACCCGGGGCGCCAGAATCCCATAACCCTCTGTAACAATTCCCTTTTCAGGATCTATCACAGGACGGTTCAATGGATGCAACGCGACCGACACCAGTTGTTCCGCGGTGTCCATTAATGCCTTGGTGTCATAATCCAGCACATAAAGATATTTCACCTGTCCCAAATAGCTACGGCTGCCCTCAAAAGTTTCCAAATCCACCTGCTGTCCCATGATCATGTTAACCAAGGTTTCAATCGCTCCGCGCTTGCGTTCCTGCCCGGTAAAGACCTGCTGCGTCTTGCTGAAGCTCCGCTTTCTGACAATTAGGATAAAACTATTGTCATATTGTTTATTTAAATCCCGCACCATCTTTTTCACCAAACGGATCAACAAATCATCTTCATTAGTAGTCGGATATTCGCTTTCCTTCAAGTCTGCCAGAAGCGCAATTTTTACATCACCGGTTTTGTTAGTCATATACAGCTTTTCCAACTTGCTTTTTAATCGACTGAGTTCCTTGGTGTTCGGCAACAGTGTCGCAATGGTAATCAACGTCCTGCCCTGGGACGGTATTTTTCCGTTTAATTCCATTCGCGGCAGATATTCTGGCTCTGTCTGCAACAGGCAAAAATAGTCTACAAACGGCTTGATAATCGCCCATAGCGGAAAATAAAGCAGCAACGGCAGATAATAATGGCGCAGTAATATTGCAAACAACAGAGAAATGACTGCAGGAAGAAGGAACATGAACGGAAGGTAAAGCTTTGCCGCCAGCTTTTTTTGGAACAAATTATTGTAATCTTCATAAATAAAAAAGCCGATATGTTTGTTATCCTCTTTTTGGCTTTTTTCAATATAGTCTTTTGCCAGTTTTAACTCGTCTTCTTTTTTCTTAATTGCCGTCATACAGAGCTTATATCGGTATAGATTTCTGGTAACATCATTCATTTTCGGATAATATCCGGACGGATCTGTCTCTAAAATTTTATCCAGAAGATTTTTATTTTGAGAGATTTGCATGGTATCGATTGATTTGACATCAAATAATAATTCAATCGCTTTTTGTACCAACCGTTCCTCCTGTTCCCCACCGAACAAGCAATTCCGAATTTTATTAATAGCAGAAATTTTCATTGCATGGATCAGAAATTCTATCTCAAAATTTTTCATAGGACGGCGCTGTTCAAACACCGAAATAGCATTTATTAATGATTCGGTGTTAAAGGAAAACTCCATATCCTCCAAACAGAGGTCAATGAAAGAGATCACATCGGTTTGATTATTTTTTTTATTAAACGGCAAAATAATCGCATCAAGATCTTTCAGCAAATTTTTGCCTTCTTTTTCGATCAAATAAAAATGATCGATCACCCAATTATCAATACAGTTTTTGCTACCCTGAAAAACTAAGTCTTTATAATGCCTGCGAATAGAGCGCAAGCTATCTGCCAGCTCCCGTTTTATAATAGACGCTCTCTGAAAGATCAAGCGTTCTTTCGGTGTAACGGCATGAAGAATATTTTGCTCCAGCTGCCCGCTAATCTGTTGATTTTCCATTTCGGTTCATGCCTTTCTGTATCAAAGTATAAATCACAGGTATTATTTACATAAAGGCATAAAAAAATACAGGATATCAGCAAATAGCTGATATCCTGTATTTTTATCTGATTTTTGAATATGTCTTTTCCAAAAATCGCTCCGATGTCACAATCGCTCTTTTATGGATGCAATGACCGATTTCACCTGCCTCATCATAAGCGGTTGCACAAAACGTAATGATTTTGTTATCCACTGCGGTTAATTCCGCTTTTACAGACACCGTTGCGCCAACCGGTGTTGCTGAGATATGTTCCGCTTCCAGATAGATTCCTACCGAAGTCAATCCGTCATCCAAAAATTTTTTCAAACATTCCGCACTGCATTGTTCAAACCATGTTACCATCATCGGCGTTGCCAGGACCGGCAAATCCCCGCTTCCAAAATGTTCTGCTGTCATTTCTCCGGTGACTTGTTTGGTCATTTCCTGTTTGCTGCCTATTGTAATTTCCATTTTATGCTTTCAACCTTTCTTCTCCGCCGCAAATAATTTGTTCCGCAATTCTTGCGGCAACCTGCTTACAATAAAAAATAGTCAAATCTAAAAAAACTAAGGTTTATTTTTTGTTATTTCACGACGGATTTGTTTTTCCAAATCCTGTTGCATAATAAAAAACGGCTCTATAATAAAAGTTGGGGAAACCAAATAGAGCCTGCAA
>CAUHFD010000112.1 GCA_959605275.1 uncultured Eubacteriales bacterium
TTTCTTTGCTGTTAATATTTATTATAATTACATTTTTTTATGCAATTATTAAGTCTTTAAAGCCTTTTTAGGAAATTTATATTTTCCCTCCTCGATTCTGGGTTGTAAAACCGACACTACATAACTTTTCTACTTTGTTTAAATTGTCTTCCAGCCTATGGGTGCCTTTTGGTCGATATTTACTCAACAGTTTCGGTGTGGCAGCAATCTGTACGACCTTGCAGGTGATTTTTGCATCTATGGCAGCGTACCCGCTTTCCAAGTACGAGTTTCGGGGTAAAAACGCCACCTTTCAACTGATAGTTACAGCATTGTTGTTTACCGGAGAGGTTGTATTTTTGCCCCAGTATATTCTGATATCATGGTTTCGGATGCTGGACAGCTATTGGGCACTGATATTGCCAAGCCTTGCCTATCCGTTAGGACTTTATCTAATGCGGCAGAATATGATTGGTTTTCCGGATTCGGTGATTGAGGCGGCGCGGATAGATGGCGCGCCGGAACGTATCGTATTTTGGAAAATTGTGATGCCGAATATGAAACCTGTCTGGATGACCATGATTGTATTTTCCTTTGGCGCCATCTGGAGTCGGAGTGATACTTCCTATATTTATTCCGAGCAGCTTAAAGGTTTACCCAGCCTGTTGACTCAAATTTCTGCGAGCGGAATAGCTCGTGCCGGCGCAGGTGCAGCGGCAACAGTCATTTTAATGATTCCGCCAATTTTGATTTTTTTATTGACACAAAGCAAGGTGATTGAAACCATGGCAAATTCCGGATTAAAGGAATAGAGGTGAATGAGAAGGCCTTGCAGCAAATTAAATCGGCAAGCAGGATAAATGGCTTATGCTCATGTAACACAAGCAGGCAGTATATACTGTGAACGAAAGAAAAACTCGTACAAAAGTTCAGAAAGGACTGGTCATGAAATGCAAAAAAGAATCCGCTGTTTTTTGCTGTTGACATTTTGTCTGCTAATACCTGCGACCACTGTGTGTGCCGAAACACCTTACCGGTCTTATGACCGAACAGAATGGTCTACTCAGTTGGCGGCACCGGACGCATATGAACCGATGTTTACTGTAACTGGAACACAAGCAGGAAGCGGCAGCTTGCGAACACCCTCTGACTTTGCATTTGATAGCGCCGGTAGACTTTATATTGCTGATACTGGCAATAGCAGAATTGTGATTTTGGATCAGAACATGAAATTTGTGAAAGAAATCACCACCGTAACGGCTGAAAACGGGCAACAGGATCAATTGCTATCTCCAACATCGGTTTTTGTAACTGACGAGGGAATTATCTATCTGGCAGATGGTGATGCGGCGAGATGTTTAGCCATTACAGAAAATGGCAAAATTTTGCAGGAGTTTGTTAAACCGGAGGATAAAACTTTTACTTCTGAAATATTCAGTCCGTTTAAAATTATGGTGGACTCTAAAAATATGATATATGTAATTTCTAAAAACGTGTTTCAGGGAATCATGCTATATGATGCACAGGGAACATTTCAGGGCTATTACGGTAGCCCGTCGGTTGATCCTTCTTTTCGGCTGTTGCTGGATCGCTTCTGGAAATCAGTGCTATCCAAAGAACAGCGAGAGGGACTTGCTCGGTATGTTCCGGTGGAGTATTCCAATTGTTGTCTGGATGAACAAGACTTTGTTTATGCGACTTTGTCGTATACCGATAGCAATAAACAGCAGCTTCGCAGATTGAATTATATGGGCAACAATATTTTTCCTTACGTTGAAAACTTCGGGGAAGACGAGGTGTTTGATTACAAGCGAGAAAAATGGTACACCAAGTTCACAGGCGTTGCGGTTGAAAGAAATTTTATCTTTGCACTGGATTCTCAGTGGCAGCGGATTTATATGTTTGATAAAGAGGGAAACCGATTGGCAGTATTCGGCACTCAAGGAGAGCAACTCGGTTCTTTCCGAAGCGTACAAGCCATTTTGGTAAGAGACGGTGTCGTTTATGTGCTAGACCGATTAAAACAAAATATCACTGTGTTTGCTCCCACTGAATACGGGAAATTGATTATGGATGCGGTAACCTTATATAGTCAGGGAAAATACCAGGAAGCAATTGAGCCTTGGCAGGCAGTGCTTGCAAGAGACGCTAATAACCAGATGGCATATAGCGGTATTGGCGAAGCGATGATGAAAGCCGGGGATTATAAAGGAGCAGTTCACAATTTCCGGTTGGCGTATAATTATGAACGGGAGTCGGTAGCCTTTGAATATTATCGTTCTCAGTTGTTGCGGGAGAATATCGGCATTATGGTTATCTTTATGCTGATTCTGGTTGTTGCATTGATGCTGTTTACCAACCGAAAGTTTCTTGGGCTTTTAGGAAAAAAGCGGCGTGCCGCAAAAGAAAAGAGGGAACGCAGAGATGATAGAACGTCTTCAAATCATCGGAGGCGTATTGCGTAGACCGGTGTCCGCCTATAATGAATTAAAGTATCGGCGCTATACTGATCGCTGGTTGGTTTTGGTGATTTTAGGACTCTGGTTTCTGATACGGATTCTGAAACGACAGTTTTACGGCTTTCGCTTTAACACACAAGATCCTAATGATTTCAGTCTATTGATTCAGTTGGCCACTACGGTTCTTCCATTTTTGTTGTTCATGATTGCAAACTGGGCGGTTTGCGCTCTCATGGACGGAGAGGGACGTTTTGGAGAAATTACCACCTTTATGTCTATTGCTTTGGTGCCTTATCTTATATTTCAGTTGGTCGCCATTGGACTGTCAAATGTCATGGTGTTATCCGAGGGTGTTTTTTTAACCAGCTTTGTCGGCGTTGGCATTTTGTGGAGCTTATTACTTTTTTTTCAAGGTCAGCGCATTGTACATAATTACAGCTCAGGCAAAACATTGGGAGCGATTCTGCTCTCTGTCTGCGGTGTTGCAATCATCTTGGTGGTCCTGTTGCTGTTGTTTAGCTTAGCTCAACAGGTTATCTATTTTGTGGAAACGGTTTATTCAGAAATTATGTTTCGCAAGTAAGGGGGTAGCGGTTTTGAAAAAATTTTTAGCTGGGATCGCGATACTTTTACTGCTTTCAGGCTGCGGCAGTACCCTGACCATAGATATTCCATTGGCGACAGAAGATCTGGATACTAAAGCGGTCGTATTATTTTCGGGGCAGTATATGCCGCATGCAGCGCCGGAGGGAATGGAGCTTGTGGCGCAAAAAGGATTTGCTGCCATGTTCGCCAACCTTGAAACAGGTCACTTTGCTATTGAAGATATGCGAACGGGGGCACTATATTACAGTACTCCTCCTGATGCAGATGCCGATGGAACCGCTTTTGGAACAGAAAAAGAAGCGTTGCAGTCTGAAATTTTGGTGACAGATATTGTAGAAAGCGATGGATTGGTAGAGACTAAAAGTTCCTATGGCGATTCGCTATTAAAGGGCGGAATCGTTGTCAACAAAACAGAGAACGGCATTCAAGTGCTTTATAAATTTATGGAGGAAAAATATGCCATTCCGGTGGAATATCTTTTGTGCGAAGATGGATTCCGTGCGCGGGTGCTTTGTGACAAAATCGTAGAACAAGGTACAGAACGAATCTATCAGATTAGCGTACTGCCTTTTTTTGGAGCAAAGACGGTTGCGGACAAGGATGGCTTTTTGTTGGTACCGGACGGAAGTGGCGCGGTTATGCGGTTCAATGCACAGCGTACCGAATTTCCTTCCTATACAGCTCGGCTATATGGAAATGATTATTTGACGGTGGAAGACTACTCCGGCAATCGACAAGAAAACTGTTTGCTTCCTTTCATTGGACTGCAGGGTCAAAACAACGGCTTTTTGGCTGTAGCGGACAACGGAGCGGCATATGCTTCTGTTTATGCGGAACGCGCTGGCAAAGCAACGGATTATAACCATATTTATTTCAGCTTTCATACCCGAAGTCAACAAATATCCCGTATTGGCAATCCGGAAGCTTTTACCACAAAAACAGTGTATGTTTATGAACAAGAACCCATTGCAATCGGAACCATCAGCACCCGATACTATCTGTTTGAGGCCGGACCCGCTGAGGGACTGGGAAAAATGGCGGAAATCGCTGGAAATATAGTTCGGCGACTTTCTGGCGAATCTTCGGGAAAAGCAGAAGAAACCGGTCTGTACCTTTCTATATTGGGAGGATATCGAAGTAAAAAGTCGGTATTGGGGTTTCGGGTAAATACCACTGAAGTAATGACCTCTTTGTCCGATGTTCCGTTAATGAAGAACGAATTGGAGAAAGCCGGTGTAGATTCGTTTGCTCTAGTTTTTCATGGACTGGAAACAAACGAACTGAGGGGCAAAATTGGTAGAACTTTTCAGATTGATGGGGCAATCGGGAATCAAAAGCAGTGGCAGGAGTTAGCCAAACAGTTTTCCGGACGTTTGTACTTGAATACGAATGGCGTTACTTTTTTTGAGTCGGGAAACGGGATTAAAACAGAACACGCTGCTATCCGTGACCTTAGCTTGAATAAATACCGGCTGGTGTCCTATAAACGGAACACCTGGCATCCTGACGATGACCAGCCGGAACGTTTTTTATTGACGCCGAGACTGGCTTCTGGCTACTTGCTCTCTATGGCGGATAGCGTTTCGGCTACAGGCGCGGGTCTTTGCATGGAAGACTATGGACAAATGTTGTACGGTGATTTTTCGGAAAACGGGATTCGGCGCGGACAGACAGCAGGTCTGGTGCAGGAAACCGTGAAACAAATTTCTCAAAAGCTTCCTGTATTGGCAAAAAATGCCAATTATGACGCAGCGCTCTATGCAGATGTTTTACTGGATACACCGGCTTATAGTAGCGAATATGACGTACTAGACGAAAGTGTGCCTTTTTACCAGATGGTGATGTCCGGTATGAAACAGGTTGTTTCTCGTCCCCTTAATACCTACGGCAGTTTTCAAAAAGAGTTTCTACAATGTATCAAGTGTGGGATGATTCCTCAGTTTGAATTGGTTTACAGAAACATGGAGCAACTGAAAGAAAGCGGTCTGGACAGCTTTTATGCCGCAGATTTTTCCTATTGGAAAGGGCAGGTTGCAGAAAAGTATCAGGAGTACCACACGCTTTATGAAAAAATAAAAGGGCAGCAGATAACTGGTTTTCGGCAGTTAGAGGAAGGTGTTTCCCAGACTGATTATGAAAATGGCATATCTGTACTTGTAAATCAGACTGAGCAGACTTATCAAGCGGACAAAACGGAGGTACCGCCAATGGCATATGTTTTCATTGGTATGTAAAGGAAACAGAAACAACTGACAGAAAAGGGTATTGTGTGCGTCATTTGGCTTATGGAGCGATTGATATTGAAGGCGGGGAGATATTATGACGGGAGCTGTTACCAGAACAGGAAAAAGGCGGTTGTCATATGAGCGAAAAAAAAGCAGGGTTGGGCTGTATTTCCTGATTCCATGGATAATTGGTTTTTTGTTATTTTTTCTGATTCCCGCAATCGGTTCCCTGACCTATAGCGTTGGGAAAATTGATGCGGAAACAGGCTTTGGAATTCAATTTGTCGGGTTTGAACATTATATCAAGGCATTTACGGAGGACAGCCAGTTTGTACCGTTGCTGCTCAATTCTATTCCACCAATGGTGTATCAAGTGCCGATTATTGTAATTTTCAGTTTGTTTCTAGCGTTGATTATCAATCAGAAATTTTTTGGAAGAACATTTGCCCGCGCAGTTTTTTTTCTACCTATTGTAATTGCCAGCGGCATGGTGATTTCCATTATTCGCGGGGATGCCTTTTCCCAAATGTTGATGCAGAATACCAGTTCCTCTCATTTGTTCCAGAGCGAGATGTTGAGCATTTTGCTCAAAGAGATGGAGATAGCACCGGAGGTAGTCAGCTTCATCACCAAAATGGTAGATAGCATATTTGAACTAATTTGGAAATCCGGCATTCAGACATTACTGTTTTTGGCTGCTTTGCAGACAATTTCGCCCAGTATGTATGAGGCCGCAAAAATGGAAGGTGGAACCGCTTGGGAAAACTTTTGGAAGATTACTTTTCCTATGGTTTCTCCAACTATTCTCATTAATTTGATTTATTCTATTATTGACAACTTTTCGGATTACAGCAACCAGGTTGTTACTTATATTAATTCATTTTCACAGCAGGCCATGTTTGAATATAGTTCTGCATTGACATGGGTTTATGCGTTGCTGATGCTGGCTTTTGTGGCACTAGTTTATGTAGTGGTAAATCGGTTTGTTTATTATGAAGTCTGAACGGGGGTGGAATTTGTTGGATATCACACAATTTAAGGCACGTCTTATTCGTGCAAAATCCGATCCGTTTGCACGAAAAACATTGGCCGGAAAATTCCTTCAGGCGGGATGGTATTTTTTGCGGATGTTACTGGTATTCGGACTTTGCTTTGTCTTGCTATATCCGTTACTTTATATGCTAAGTATGACTTTTCGCCCAGTAGCGGAATCTTATGATCCGGCAGTGATCTGGGTGCCAAAGCATTTTACTTTAGATAATATCCGAGAAGCCATACGATATATGAACTATGGTGAATCCATCCTGAATTCCGTGCTGATTCATATTGTGAGTTCTCTATTCCAAGTTGCAGTTTGCGCCGTGACGGGTTATGGCTTTGCTCGGTTTGCGTTTCGCGGTAAGAAGATATTGTTTAGTATGGTTTTGTTTACGTTGCTTTTGCCGCCTCAGGTGACTATTATTCCTTTGTCCCGGGTATTTTCCTCTTTCGACTTTATGGGACTTGGAAAACTGACTGGCTTGTTTGGAGCTGGATTCGAGTTAAACCTATTGGATACGCCGCTTACCTTTTATTTGCCGGCTCTGTTTGGCGCCGGTATTAAGTCGGGATTGTTCATCTTTATTTTTCGGCAATTTTTTCGGGGGTTGCCTAAAGAACTGGAGGATGCGGCTGCCATTGACGGATGTGGCTTTTTTCAGACATTTCTCAAAATTATTCTTCCGAACGCTGCGGCGGTTTGTCTGACGGCTGTGATTTTATCCATTGTTTGGTATTGGAATGATTATTTTTACAGTTCTTTGTTTGTCCCAAATTTTCCGACAGTAAGCCTATCACTGTCAAATCTGAGTGGTGCTTATGCGGCTGAGCACGTCATGCGTGATCCATTTGACACCATTACGCTGATGCAGGCGGGCGCATTGTTGACAGTTACACCAATTTTGGTGATGTATCTGATTTTACAGCGCTTTTTTGTACAGGGAGTAGAACGGTCAGGCCTGGTTGGATAAAACAACAATACGCAAGAAGCAGAAAGGAAAATGCCAATGACTACTAAAGAACGGATTACAAGAATGTATGAACACAGGGAGGCAGATCGGGTTCCGATTTTGGATTCGCCTTGGAACAGTACTATTAAACGGTGGCAACGAGAGGGAATGCCGCCAGGCGATTACCGTGACCATTTCGGACTAGATAAAATCCAGCGGATTTCCGTGGATGTATCACCTCAATATGAATATAAAGTTATTGAGGAAACTGATGACTATATTATCACTACTTCCAATTTCGGTGTTACCAAGAAAAACTTTAAAGAGGAAGAAAGTGCGCCAGAATTTTTAGATTTTACTTACAATACTTCGGAAATGTGGCCGGAATGTAAAAGTCGTGCAACTGTCAGTGATGACCGGATTCCATGGAAGTATTTAGAAGAAAACTATGAAACCTGGGTGGAAAACGGAGATTGGATTGAAGCTTTTCTATGGTTTGGATTTGATGTGACTCATTCTTGGATGGTGGGGACAGAAACTATGCTGATTGCTATGATGGTGGAGCAAGATTGGGTTAAAGATATGTTTCATCATTTTTTGGAAAACAACATTGCAATGTATGAACGCCTCTGGGATAAAGGCTACCGGTTTGACTCTGTTTTTTGGTACGACGATATGGGCTATAAAAATACAACCTTTTTCTCCCCCAAGACTTATCGGGAACTGTTGAAACCGTATCACAAACGGGCAGTGGATTGGGCACATAAAAAAGGTTGTAAGGCACATCTTCATTCCTGCGGTGATATCATGGCATTTCTGGATGATTTGGTGGAAATCGGGGTAGATGCGCTCAATCCACTGGAGGTCAAGGCTGGAATGAGACCACTGGAAATTAAGGAAAAATACGGAAACAAACTGGTACTTCATGGCGGAATTAATGCTGTTTTGTGGAATGACAAAGAGGCAATTTTGCAGCAGATCCAAGAATATTTGCCAAAGCTGAAAGAAAACGGCGGATATATTTTCTCTTCTGATCACTCAATCCCAAATACGGTATCCTATGAAAATTTTACGGCAATTATCAACACGGTCAAAGAGTTTGGTCGCTATTAGGAACAATTAACATATTTTTTCCAGTGCTGGCGCGCTGTTATATTAGAAATCATTTATTTTAAGGAGGAATTTACTATGAGACAAGGCAAGTCTAAGTTATTATCTTTGTTGGTTGCGGTTACAGTGCTCGCATCATCAACTGTCATGATGGTGGGTGCTACCGGAGAAACTGCAAAGAAGACACGTTACCCGGTTCCCGATTATGATTTTTCTGCTGGAAGCGAGTTTTTGGGAAACAGCAATGAAAAAAAACCGACCTGGTGCTCGTGGCGAAATGTGGATGAGGCAACGAAAAGACCCTCCCGCGATGACACGATACTCTGTCAGTTTGGAAAAAGCGCTAAAATGATAGACGAATCTGCAGTAAATACGTTATTTGTAGATTTATATGATGATTATGCGCTGCCCGCCGGAGATTATATTCTGCAGGCATTTGCCAAGACACAAAATGTTGTAACCGATAACGAAGGAGCAACCGATCAAGGACTCCGATTAATGGCAACCAACTGGAGTACGGACGATACTGGAGTGGACTATGCTTCTGAAAC